>DASPUY010000234.1:0-33742 GCA_035622655.1 Polyangiaceae bacterium | reverse complement strand
GGGTCGCCGACGAGATCCTGCGCTTCGTGGGATGACGCATGCCCGAACTCCAAGGCGAGGTCGTCGTGTCGCACCCCGATCGTCCGGGGCCCGCCGCAGAATCGGGGCTGGCGGCCGGGCGTGCTCTGGCGGGAGCAGGCGGCGTGGCGCTCGTCGCAGCCATCTACGCAGCGGCGCTGCTCGCTCTCAAGCCAGGATATCCGGCATCTGCCGACAACCACTACCACTTTTCGGTCGGCCGAGAGATCGCGCATGGCACCTGGGTTCCCGACGTCGCCCGGGGGCTGCCGTTGACCGTGCTTCGAGAGATGCCGGTCGATCACTACTGGGGCTATCATGTGCTGCTCGCGCCCTTCGGTCTCGCATCCGATCCCCAGTTCGGGATGGACGCCGCCACGGTCGTCCTGTTCGCCGGGGTGTGCGTTGCCGTGTATCTGTTCCTGAGGGCGCGGCGCGTCAGCTACGCCTGGGCCTGGGCGCTGGCGCCGATGCTTCTGTCGACTCAGGACTGGCGCTTCATGCAGCTGCGAGGGGGGCAGCTCATCGTGCCGCTTCTCTTCGCGATGACGCAGACGTTCTTCGAGCCACGGCTCGTCCGTCGTAGCGTCGTGCTGCTCTTCGTCGGGTACGTCGCGATGCTGAGCTATCACGGCGGGATCGTTCTTCTCCCCTTTCATCTCGGCGGCATGGCTGCGCTCGCCGCGCTCCGGCCCTCGGAATGCCGCGGACGCCTCTTGGACCCGCTGGTGACCGCGGCCGGCCTGGCTCTTGGCTTGACCGTCAATCCCTACATGGACGCCCGTGCATCGACCTGGCGCTTCGCAGCCCTGCACATCGGCGAGATGGGCCGAGATGCCGCTCACCTCTACGACGATCAAGAAATCGCCGAGTTCCACGGGTTTCCGGCCTCGGTCCTGACGTCTCACCCGGAATGGCTGCTTTTTCTTTGCGCCGTCCTTCTCGCGGTGGCCAGCGTCGCGTGGCGCGCCCGACGCGAAGCCACACCGGTCGGAACGGACGCGATCGTCCTTTCGGGAATGGCGCTCACGGGGATCGCGCTGACCGCTCAGGCCATGCGCACGCGCGAGTACTCCGTTCCCGTCGCTTTTTCGCTCTTGGCCGTCCTCGCGCCACGACGTCCTCCCACCTGGACGGGGACGGGACTCACCTCCGCGTTGCTCGGGCTCACTTTCGTGTCGCACGGGCGAGCCACGCTGGCGCTGCTTCCGACGCACCTGCCCACGCGCCAGTACGAGGGTGCGAGGCGGTTGCTCGAGGCCAACGGTGATCGCCCCATTCTCAACGTCGCCGAGGCGGACTACGCGATGCTTCGCTTCCAGTACGGCCTCGTCGTATGCGTACAGGGGCTGAGCCGTTACTTCATTTATCCATACAAAGATCTCTTTCACGATGTGTGGGAGATTCACGATCACGCCGATACCTCCGCCGAGATACCGGCGATCCTGCGCCGCTTCTGGGATCGCGGCGTCCGGCTCGTCGCCGTCCATCGCACCCACAGGATGATGCGGTTCGCCGATGCACATCCGCGCATGCTGCGCCTCGTCTTCCGATCGGAGATCAACGGAGCGTCCATCTACGCCATCGATCGCGCTGGGCTCGAAGACGAAGGTGCAAAGTGAGGGCGCGGCCGTGCTAGCGTCCAGCGTCCCATGCGGCAGGCCGGCTCGACCCTCGACCGGGCGGCGCGGCTCATCGCGCTCGGAGCGTGCATCTGGTTTGCGTTTGCGGCCGCGTGGGGGATGTTCGAGATTCCCGGCGCCGGGCACATCAATGCCGGAAGCTGCGCGACGTCGGCGTTCTCCGAATCGATCGCGCGCGGGCTCAGCCTGTACCCGTCCAATCAATGGTACCTGCCGGGGAAACCGGCCCCCGCCACTTACTACTGTCATCATCCGCTGGGCGTCTACTGGCTGTCGGCGCTGTGCGATTGGCTCTTCGGTCATCGCGACTTCGTCGTTCATCTCCCTCCGGTCCTATTGAGCATTGCAATCCCTCCGCTTGTCTATGGGATCGGAAAGGAGCATTGGGGAGCAGGCGTAGGGTCGGTCGCCGCTGGCGCCTACGTGGTCGTTCCCATTGCGATCGGATTCGCCAACTTCAATAACCACGAGACGATGACGATCTTCGGATCGCTTCTGTTCTTTTGGGGTCACTCGCGCCACCAGTCGACGGAAAAACGACGTCACCTCGCCGCCAGCCTGCTGGGAGCGCTGACCGCATGCAGCGCGGATTGGGCAGGATACTTGATGGTCTCGCCCCTTCTCGCGTGGGCGATGCTCCGCGCGTTCGTCCTGCCGCGCGGCGCGACGCCGCCAGTCGAGTCTCGAGGCTACGCGCGCTGGTGGGCCCTTTCGATCGCGATCGTCGGCGGCACGTTCGTCCTGTGGATGGGGCTCTTCCTCGCTGCCGGCAAGCTCGACGACTGGCTGGCGTCCGCGCGCATGCGCGGCGGGGACGCCACGGCCCTGAGGGCGGCGCTCGCGGCGCGCAAGAACTGGATTGACTTCAGCTTCACGCCTCTCGCGATCGACCTCGGAAAAATCGCTCTGCCTGTATGCGCTCTTCGAGCCATCGTGCTGCGACGTGACGAAGAATTCTATTCGCTTTCCGCCCTCTTCGGCGCCTCGGTCCAGTACGTCGCCTTCAAGCGCGGCGCGGACGTTCACATCTTCTGGCCGCACGACTTCGCCGCCTACTACGCGCTGGCCATGGCCCAGCTCACGGCCACGCTCGGCGTTCTGGTCGACCGGGGGCTGCGACTTCGTCGCTCGACGGCCGCGATCCCTCGAGTCGGAGGGTGGGCCGCGATGGCCTTGGGTCTCGCACCGTCCATCGCGATGGCCCCCGATGCCGTCCGCGCCCTCTCTCTGTGGCGTCGGACGGGAGGGCGCTACGACGACAAAGGCACGCTCATTCGTGACGACATCGATCTCGTGTCGACCGTGAGGAGCGTGATCGTGCCGACCAAGGCTGCGGGCAATGCGATCGACGTTCACTCCGCGGTGGGATGGGGCTGGGAGCACGTCTGGACCTACGTCGGGCCGCACAATAAAGCGGGTGATCCGGGCGCCAATGCCCCGGCGTCGACCGACCACCCTTTCTGGGTGGGGCGCGCGTCCGCCCTGTCGGCACGGGATCAGGTTCGCATCGCCCAGAAGGCCCACGTGCAGGCCTACGGCGACATCTGGGTGGTGGACCAGCGGAAGGTGGCGTCCCCGATCGAGGCGTGGCGCGTGGACGAGCGGGAGCCCCGCCCCTTCGAGTGGCTCGTGTTCGGCGGATGGGAGCCCGTCCGAACGATCGGGACCACGCCGGACCCACTTCTTGGCTGGGAGTGGCGCGTCCACCTGGGCCAGCCGGCCGAGATCCCGGGGCACTACGAGACGCGGACGCTCGACGGGATTCGGCTCGCCCACAACGCTGCGGTGTACGAGGGGTCCCGCACGCGCGCCGATACGCTGCGCGGGCAGATCGAGGCGCGACTCGATCGCAGCGTCGAGACTCGGTTCGATCAGGGGGTGACGCTCATCGGTGTACGCGTCACACGGGGCGCCCAGCCCCGGCTCGAGGTCTGGTTCACGGCGTCCGGCCCCACCAGCGTCGATGCCGTGTTTCGCGTCCGATCGACCGTCGAGGCGCGCGGGTGGACGAGCGTGGTTCCCGCCGACACGACCGACCGGGAAATGGCTTACCCGTTTCGACTACCCACGAGCCTCTGGCGGGACGGATTCATCTACGAGCTCGACGTCGTCCTCAATCACCGCATCGGTCGCGAGCGTTACTGGGGGACGTGGTCGACACGCGCGGCGGGGACCGCGCCGCGACCGCTCGACGGACACCGGGAAACGACGCTGGCCGTCCTGCCGTAGAGGCGTGGAGGACATTGGAACCGGGCCAAATCGGGGGCTGGGGCGTTCCGACAGGCCCCACGTAGCTGTATCCTGCAGTTTGCCCTTGTCATAGACAGAGTGTCTGCTATCGTAGACGTTTCTATGGTCGGCGACGAGGCCCAAGTACCGGCTGCGCCGCGGCTTGCAGCATCTTCAAATCCAGGGCCACGGCGCCCTGCCGGTAGGTCCCCGATGAGGCGTTCTCTCGTATCGTTTGCAGCGTTCCTTTTCCTTTCGACCGTCGCGTTCGGAGTGCACGCGCAGGCGACGACCCCGGCACAAGCGGCCCCGCCGACCGACGTCAGTCTCTCTTCGCAGCGAGAGGATGGCGGACCGCCCCCCGCAGCAGCGCCGACCCCGTCCCTCGACGCGGGAGCAACTGAAACGGTGCCGGTCCCGCCACCTCCGCCGCCTCCACCGCCTCCGCTCGCGCCGGTCGCTTCCCAGAATCCGGATTCGTCCGCCGCCCCGGCCGCGATCCCGCCTCAGGCCCCGGTCAACGCACAGACACCCCTCACGATCTCTGCGGGTCCCACCCAGCAGCCGATCGAGTCGCGCGAGACGCCTACGACAAAGGGCGGGCCCGGCAACCCCGCGGCGGTCGCGGCGGGACCCGGCGGATTTGCCTTGGCGTCGCAGGACCAGCAGTGGCAGATCCGGTTTCGAGCGCTCGTCCAAGCCGATGGGCGATTCTGGTTCGACGATGTGCAGCGCCCGGAGATCAACACGTTTCTCATTCGACGGGCGCAGCCGATCATGGAAGCGAGCATGCCCTACCATGTCTCCTTCTTCATCGCTCCCGACTTCGGCGGCGGACAGACGGTCCTTCAGGATGCGTATCTGGGGCTGGACCTCGACGACGCCCTGAGGTTTCGTTTCGGGAAGTATCGTCCGCCGTACGGCCTCGAACGGCTGCAGCCGACTTCCAACCTGTTCTTCGTGGAATTCGGCCTGCCTACGCTGCTCACACCGAACCGAGACATCGGGGCCATGGCCTATGGCGACCTTTTCTGGCGCTTTTTGGGATACGCCGGCGGCATATTCAACGGAGTGCCGGACAACGGAAGCGCCGATCTGGCGACGGCCAGCCCGAAGGAATTCGCCGGACGGGTGTACCTGCGCCCGCTGGTCCCCCTGGGCACTCGGGCGTTCGGTCGCCTCTTCGTCGGGGTTGCGACGACGTTTGGACGCGACTACGGCGTTCCTACCAGTACCTCGCTAACGAGCCCGCAGTACACGCCCGCGTACAAGACCCCGGGCCAAATCAACGATTTCCAGTACATCAGCGCTGCGTCGGGGGTGACGCCCAACTACGCGAACACGGTCGTCGCCAACGGGCCGCACAACCGCTACGGCGCATACCTCTATTACGCCGTCGGTCCCTTCGGTCTTCTCGGTGAGTACTACGTTTCGGACCGGGAAGTCGGTCGCGCCGGTTACGACAACGTGTTCATCGACAATCGCGCGTACCAGGCCGAGGCGACGTTTCTTCTTTTCGGAGGCGACGCCTCGTACGACTTCATGCACGTGCAGACCCCGGTGGAGCCGGCAAAGGGGCACTTCGGCGCGCTCGAACTCGCCGCGCGAGGGGGACACCTCGATATCGATCCGAAGGCGTTTCCCAATTACGCGTCCCCGACCGGGTCAGTCCGCGGCGCGACGGAAGTCACGCTCGGCATCAACTGGTACTGGAGCGACAACGCCAAGTTCCAGGTCAACTGGGACCATACGGAGTTCATGGGAGGCGCGTCGACGGCTCCGGAGCTCGCGATCGGCCACCGCGAGGCCGAGAACATCATTCTTGTTCGCGCCCAGGTGGTCTATTGACCGCGTAGTTTGATTCTGCGCGGCCTTGTAGGGATTGGGTGTGGGCATCACGAATCCGCGTTGGACTTCGTTTTGACCCGCTGAGTTCAGGGAGATAGCGATGTCGTTTTCGGATTCACTTCGATCGGGAGCCAACTCGAGCCTCGTCATCCTGGGTCTCCTCGCCCTGGGGCTCGGCGCATGCCAGGGCGACGACAACACCTTGCCTCTGCCTGCCGACGCGAGCACGGCAGACGCGCATTCGGACTCGGGCGCAGCACACGACGGCGGCTCGTCGGATGCCGCAGCCGATGCGACCGTGGTGCAAGCCGCCGACGCGGGTGACGGAGCGGCGCGCGATGGAGCCGTGGCTGACGGAACGGCAGCCGACGCCTCGGACGCGGAGGCCGCCGATGCGGGCGACGCGGGATCGCCTTCCGACGACGGCGCAGCGGCCGATGCCGCCGATGGGGCTGCGGATGCGCTGGAGGATTGATGAGCCATCGCGCTTCTTTCGAGCGGACGCTGGAAGAGCGACGATCGACAGCGTTTCCATAGCGTTTCCATGGCAAGCTTTGCGCCATGGCGGACTCATCGCCCCGGAGCGCTCCTCCCCGGGCCTACGCGTTTTACGACATTCTCCTGAGTGCGTCCGTCGCGGTGCTGCTGTGCGCAAACCTGATCGGTCCCGGCAAGACAGTCGCCATCGAGTTGCCGGGGCTCGGGCGGGTGAGCTTCGGCGCAGGTAACGTATTTTTCCCCCTTTCGTACATCTTCGGCGACGTCTTCACGGAAGTGTACGGATACGCTCGCGCGCGACGAGCCATCTGGGCGGGTTTCAGCGCGATGACCTTCGCGGCCCTGATGAGTCTCACGGTCATCCGTCTTCCGCCGAACCCTGACGAGCCGTACAACCGCGCCCTGCAGCCCGCCATCGAGCTCGTGTTCGGCAATACGTGGCGCATCACCCTCGCTTCGCTCACTGCGTACTGGGCGGGTGACTTCGCCAATTCATTCGTCATGGCGAAGATGAAGCTCCTGACGCGCGGCCGCCACCTCTGGACGCGGACCGTCGGATCGACGGTGGTCGGGCAGCTCGTCGACTCGCTCATTTTCTACCCGATGTCCTTTTACGGCATCTGGCAGGGTACGACGATCGCCGCCATCGTTCTTCACAACTGGTTATTCAAGGTCTTCGTGGAGGTCGCCTTCACGCCAGTGACGTACTGGGTCGTACGCGCCTTGAAGCGAGCGGAGCGCGAGGATTACTTCGATACGGATACGAATTTCACTCCGTTCGCCATCGACTGACGCACGACCTATCGGCGGTGCTCGTAGTGATACCGGGGCGGAGGCGCGTGCGCCCGGTGATCGCGCAGGTACGCCGGCTCCACCCCGTACCAGTGCCAGCCGTGCGGATCGCGCCAGTACCAGTGCCCCCCGTACCAGTACGCCGGATGGCCCTCGTAGTAGACGGGCTCGACGGTCGCAATCACCTCCGGCGGCGGCGGAACGACCACCTCGGGAGGCGGAGGCACGGGCTGTGCGGCGACGTCCGCCGAGGCTCCGACGAGGAGACCCAGCGAGAGGATCGCGCCGGCGGCGGGGATCGAGAGGCGGTGGTTGACGGCGTTCATGGCTTTCCTTCCTTCGAATCGCCCGCGGGCGCCTCTTCATGGTTGGCGTGCTCGCGCAGGTGATCGGCGAGCTTGGTTCGCTGCTCCGGGGTGAGCACGGGAGTCACGATCTCGTAGAAGCCGGCCATTCGTTTGGCTCCCCAGCTCGCGAGGTGCGGGTTGACTTCGGGAGCCTTCAGGGTCTTGGCGTCAAAGGTGGCGGACTCGAACGCGCTTCCGAACGTGTCGAGACGGGCGGTGACCTTCTCGGGTTCGAAATGGTCGGGCGCTTTCGCGGCCGCGGCCCGCAGATTGGTTCGAATCTTGTCGACCTGATCGGGGGAGAGCGACACATCGCGGCTCAACTCCTCGAGGCGTCCGTGCTCGTGCGGCTCGGCGGCGCTCGCGCCGGATTCGTTGGCTTGCTGCCAGATTTGCCAGTGCGCCTTGACCTTGTCGACCAATGCCATTCGCTGGGCATCAGTCAGAGAGGCATGAAGCTGGTCCAGCGCCTCGACGGCCGCCGCGTGAACCGTCGCCGAGGTCGCGTCGAGCTGTCCGATGGCGGCATCGACCTTGGCCTTGTCGATCTTGCCGGCTGCGACGCCGTCGGCGAGGAGCCCGATCAGTTTTCGGTCCGCGGCCCGTGCCGGCTGGAGCTTGGTGCGCAGCGTCGCCTGGATCTTCTCGATCGCTGCATGCTGCTCCGGCGTGATTCCCAACGTCTCGAGGCTCATCGCCACGAACTGGCCCACTCCGGCGTGGTGGTGGTGACGGTGGTGCTCGACGACCTCGGCGGACGCCTCTTCATCTTCCTTGGTGGTCGTTTCGGCGGGAGCCGTCTGCGGCGCAGCCACTTGGGAGGCAGCCGGCGGGGCAGAGGCCGATGCTGCAGGCTCCGCCGAGGCGGACGCCACCGGCACCGCCGATGCCGACGCTGCCGGCGATGCAGGGGGAGGCGAGCTGGTCGCTTCGCCTCCACAACCAAACGCTGCAGCGCCGCTCGTTGTGAGCAGTGCCGCGAGGAGACCGCACTTCCACTCGATCGATCTCATTCGCCCGTCCCTCCGCAGTTCGTGACGGTTGCCGCCTGGCCCCCGCCGCGGTCGATGTCGGCTCCATCATCGACACCGCCGCCCGGATTGCAAGCAATACCTGTCAGCCCACTCCCACGCTGTGACAAGCGAGTCGCACGCACAAGGGCGCCTATCCGTCCTCGGTGACCGCATCTGCGGGCGCGGGAGGACGCGCTCTCGGAGCCAGTCTTTCGACTCGGCCGGCGCCGAGCTCGGGAAGGAACGCCGCGGTCACCCCGAGCGCGGGCAAAAACGCGACCACGCGGTAGACGGTCTCGATGCTGGTCGCGTCGGCGAGCTTGCCGAGAAGCGCGGCTCCCGTGCCGGCGGCGCCGAACGAAAGGCCGAAAAAGAGGCCCGCGACCATTCCGACCCGGCCCGGCAAGAGCTCCTGGCCGTAGACGACGATGGCGGGAAACGCCGACGCGAGGACGAATCCGATGAGCGCGCTCAGGACCCCTGTCCAGAAGAGATCGACATAGGGCAGAGCGAGTGCGAACGGGAGCACACCGAGGATCGAGAACCATATGACGTGCTTGCGTCCGAAACGATCTCCGAGGGGGCCACCCGCGAGGGTCCCCGCAGCGACCGCGGCGAACAGCCCGAACAGGTGAAGCTGCGCCCTCGCAACGGACAGCTCGAAGTGATGCATGAGATAAAACGTGTAGTAGCTCGTGAAGCTCGCCAGGTAGACGAACTTCGAGAACACCAGGGTCACGAGAATCGCCATCGAGACGTACACGGGCCCGGACGGGACGGCTCGGGCGCTCGAGCCGGCCGCCCTTGCGCGGGTCGTGGCCAGCCGGATGATGCCGTGCCGACGCGACCAGAGGCCGACCCGAAACAAAATTGCCGTCGAGATGAGCGCGAGCGCTGCAAAAGCGCCGAGGCTCGATCGTCCCCAGCGCGCGACGACGATCGCGGCCCCGACGGGACCGAGCGCCGACCCGACATTTCCGCCGACCTGAAAGAGCGATTGCGCGAGTCCAGGCCGGTCGCCCGCGGCCATCCGAGCCACTCGCGACGACTCGGGATGAAACACCGACGAGCCGACGCCCAGGATGCAGGCGCACAGCAGCAGCGTGGAGTAGCTCGGAGCGAGCGAAAGCCCGACCAGCCCCGCGCAGGTGAACAACGTGCCGCCCGCCAGAGAAAACGGAACGGAGCGGCGATCGGCGTAAAGACCGACCATCGGCTGGAGAAACGAGGCGGTCAGCTGATACGCGAGGGTGACGAGCCCGATCTGGGCGAAGCTGAGGGAAAAGTCGGCCTTGATCGTCGGGTAAGCGGCGGTCAGCAGCGACTGCAGCGTGTCGTTGATCAAGTGGCAGAAACAGATCGACCACAAGATATCGAATGCGGTTTCCTCGGCGTTCATCGAGCGCGACGACCCTTCCGAGCAGGAGCTCAAGTCGCAAGAACCGCACGGCCCTTGCGCGACGGCACGAAGCGAACTCGCCACGCATTGCCGTCAGGGTCGTGGGCCTCGATGCCTTCGTCCTCGAGCCGCAGCCGGACACCTGCTCTTCGCAACGCGATGGCGACGTCGCCGATGAGCCGCGGCTCGTCGACGAGAAGCGCGAACTGCGAGGCCGTGGAAGACGGCGCCGTGTGCTCGACGGTCAACACGAGCGGCGGCGAGTCGAGCTCGAACACCGCGGTCGTCTCGTCGCTGCAAGCCGGCCTCGCGCCGAGAAGAGCTTCGTAGAATGCAGCCGATCGCACCGCGTCACAGACGCCCAGATGAATATGCAATTTGGGCAAAACCATGTTTGACCTCCCGCCATCGGCGCAGGCTCGAGACAACGAAAACAGGAGAGACCCAAGCCCTGTATTCAGAGCAGGCCGTATTGCGACCCATTGGCCCGAAAACGCCGAAGGCCGCCTCGGGTTTGCCCCGGGCGGCCTTCGCAGCGCGTTCGCGCGGAGAATATCGCCTAGGGCTTGGCGTTTCGCCAAATAGTGTTTGCGTGCGCGTACTTCGCTACGTCCGCAAGGACGGTCGGCGCCACCGAACGACGCGAACTCGTGAGGGCAAGGCGCATGGTCGTGGAAAACGGCCGCAGCGACAGGGCCTGGCGGTGCACTATGCGGAACATGGGTAGGTCATTAGCGCTTTCCTATCGAATCGTCAAGTGACGATTTGCGGCCTCGAATGAGGAGATCGAACAGTCTCGGATTTTGGCCGCTCGTGGCCTCGACCTATTTCATGGTCTGCGGCGGCCCGTACGGGATCGAAGATCTCGTCGGCCAGGGGTATGGCGTTGCTCTCGTCACCCTCATGATGACGCCCTGGATCTGGAGCTTGCCGACTGGGCTCATGGTCGGCGAGCTCGCCAGCGCGATTCCCGAAGAAGGTGGATATTACGCTTGGGTCCGCCGGGGGCTCGGACCGTTCTGGGGGGTTCAAGAAGCATGGTTGTCGCTCGTGGCCAGCATCTTCGACATGGCCATCTATCCGACCCTCTTCATGACGTATCTTGCGCGGCTCGCTCCGGCGCTGTCCGGTCCCTGGGCCCTCGTCGCGGGGGCGGCGGTCATTGCCGGCGGCCTGGCACGGAACGTTCGCGGAGCGGCAAGCGTGGGAAGAAGCTCGATCGCGCTGGGCGTCGTCGTCCTCGCCCCATTCGCCGTTTTGGTCGCCCTCTCGGCGAGACACCCGAACGGCGCCGTGCTGGGGTCGAGCGTCCGCGCCGCGCAGCACGCCGCCCTCGATAGCGTCGGCGGCGGCCTGCTCGTCGCCATGTGGAACTTCATGGGTTGGGACAATGCATCCACGATTGCGCGCGAGGTCGACCGCCCCGCCCGGGTCTACCCGTGCGCGATCCTGGCCACTCTCGCGCTCGTCACCGTCACCTATCTCTTGCCGGTCGTAGCGGTGGCCCTGGCGGGGCTCGATCCACAGGGCTGGACGGCGGGCGCATGGGTCGAAGCGGCACGCGCTCTCGGCGGCGCTCCGCTCGCGTGCATGATCGTCGTGGGCGGCATGTCGTGCGGAATCGGCATGTTCAACGCACTCCTTCTCTCGTATTCGCGGGTTCCGGCGGCGCTCGCCGAAGACGGGGTCCTGCCGGCATTTCTGGCACGCCGCGCCGCGCACACCGCCGTGCCATGGGCGGCCGTTGCGGCTTGCTCGATCGCGTATGCGCTCTGCCTGGGGCTCGGGTTCCGCCATCTGGTCGCACTGGACGTGCTGCTCTACGGACTGAGCCTGCTGCTCGAGTTCGCTGCTCTCGTGGCGCTGCGCGTGCGTGAGCCGACACTTCCTCGCCCGTTCAAAGTGCCCGGAAACGCTCTCGTAGCCGGGTTGATTGGAGCTCCACCCCTCGCGCTTCTCGGTCTCGGGGCGTGGGGCTGCCGCGCCGAACGCATCGGGCCGATGCCCGCGCTGGCGTTCGGTGCGCTCCTGGTTGCCGCCGGCGTGATCGCCTATCCGCTCCGCAGGCAACCGAGCCGCAGCCGCAGCCGCAAGACAAGGATTGTGTTGCGATGAGCCGAGCGGCCGGAGCGCCGGGCGCCGGGCCGCGGGCACCTACGCCGCGTGCGCAGTCGCAATTTCGTCGACGATCCGGCGAGCCGCGTCGCGCCGGTCCCTGGCGTCACGGATCGGGCGCCCGACGACGATGTAATCGGCGCCCCAGTGAATCGCTTCCGCAGGTGTCGACGAGCGCTTGTGATCGTCGCGCGATGCACCGGACGGACGTATGCCCGGACTGACCAGCGGTGCGTTCGGAAAGTGAGCTCGGAGAAGCGCGATCTCTCGTCCCGAGACGACGAAGCCGTCCACGCCGGCGTTCTTGCCTTCATCCGCGCGGCGCAAGAGCTCTCCCTGAAATCCCTCCGGGTCCTGTCCCGTCTGGCGCGCGAACTCCGCCGGATCGAGGCTCGAGAGAACGGGCACCAGAAGCAGCTCGGGCCCGGGGTGATCGCCCCTTCCGCGCAGGGCCGCTTCGATCGTGTCGCGCGAAGCGCTGTGGCTGAGCGTCAGGAAGCGGCTGCCCATCGCGGCCGCCAGGCTCACGACCCTGCGCACCGTCTCCGGAATGTCGTTCGGCAGCTTCAGGTCGACGAAGACGCGCTTTTCCCGGACCAGCGAGCGCAGCACAGCGTCCATGCCGCCGCTCATCAAGAGCTCGAGGCCGACCTTGTAGAACGTGACGAGATCCCCCAGCTCCTCGACGATCTGGACGGCCTCCTCACGGGTGGGCACGTCGAGAGCCACGATGAGTCGCTCGCGAGGCGATAGCTTTGATCGAGTGGCGCTCGCCTCCATGGCCGTCGACCCCGTGGGCGGTCCAGTGTAGAGCCGCCCGCCTTCGGGTGAAAACTCGAAATGTGGGGCGGCCCGGTCAATTGGGGTGGCGTCGGTGCCGGAAGCGATCCATTTTGGCCCCTCGGGGTCGGAGAAGGATCCGCCGGCACTCGGCCATAGTACCTGGAGGAGGAAACCTTGAACGCGGTCGAGACGCCTGTCATCGCCGTCGAGAGCCCCTCGTCCCCGAGCCCGGCGCCCGCCCTCGGACCCATCGAGATCGGCGTTGGATCGTTCTTGCTGAGCGGACCGGGCGCAAGCGGCGTCGTGGGCCTCTCGGTCTTTCTTTTCGACGAGATCGCCGACAATCTTTATCTTCGTCCGTCGGTCGCCGCAGGCGAGGCGCCAGCATCGAATGCCGGCTCGACCTGGGCCGCGGGACGGCTGGACGCGTGCACTCGGGTGCCGGGAAACTACCGGGTCGATCAGGGTTTGCAGCTCGACTTGTGCGGCGGAACGGACGTTGGACTGACCTATTTCGCCTCGGGCACGCAGACGGGGCAACCTGCTCAGGGGCGGACGTTACCCTACTGGGACCTCGGGCCGAGCCTCGCCCTGAGGGGCGAGCTCGGCGACCGGGGTGGTGCGGTCTGGCTCCGGGCCTTCGGAGGGATCAACGTCCTGCGTCCGGGCTTCGAGGACTCGCAGGGGACCCGTCAGACGCCGCCCCCCGCATCCTTCCGGCTCGAGCTCGGCTTCTCCTGGGGGCGCTAGCCGAGAACGGGACCGGCACGCTCGGGCATAAACCGCGGTCAACGGGGCCTGCGGTCCGCGGGGCCGCGCTCGGCAGGGCCCGCGCTCGGCTGGCTGCCACGCTCAGCCGTGGGTCATCCGACTGCGCCGGGTTGCGACCACGTGGTACGCCGCGACCAGGACGATCGCGCCAAGCAGCGACATGACGAAACCCGCGGACTGTCCCTGGTGATACATGCCGAGCGCGCGACCGACGAATGCGCCGAGATACGCTCCGCCGACGCCGAGCAGCAGCGACACGACCCAACCGCCCGGCTCCTTGCCTGGAACGATCAGACGCGCCACGGCTCCGATGAACAATCCGAACAGCAGAAAGGCGATGAAGTGCATGAGCTTCTCCTTTTTCCGAATGACCCTTTCCGTCCTCGCTTCGGGCGTCGAGCGGGGGAGCCGCGAGCGTTTCTGCGATTGAGGAGCCCGTCTGGCCGTCGCCGCACGCCATGCAGCAAGAGCAAGTTGCGCGCCACGGAACACGGCCATCGAGGGCGCGCGTGGCGTGGAAAAGCTGCAACGCGAAGCTCAAGGGAGAGCGTGTTTTGCCAGCCGGACGACGCCCTCGCTCGCACCTGGCCCCCACCTGCCCCGCATATCCCCGTTCACCTACGTACAAACGGGGCCCTGACGTGGGGGGGCGCGCGCGACTTTGTTCGGGTGGATCCGTGCACGGCGCACGCCTCCCATTACGATCGATACGATGACCCTGCTCGATCATCCCCTTCTGGCATCGCGTTACTTTCTTCCGCGGCCCGGAGCGCTGGAGGCGGCCTTCTTCGTCGTGGCGGCAGACGGACAATCGCGGCTCGGATGTTTCCGTTCGGCGCCTTACGACGGCGCGCGCGCCCTGACCGTGCTCCATTTTCATGGCAACGCCGAGATCGTGCCTGACTACGTGCCCTCCATGGCCCATGTGATGAACGACCTGGGAGTGAACGTCGTCTTCGCGGAATACCGGGGATACGGAGCTTCCACCGGCGCCCCTTCGATCAACGCGATGCTCGATGACTCGGAATCGATATTCCAGGCCCTGCGTGTCTCGGCGTCCCGTGTGGTGGCCTTTGGTCGATCCCTTGGCTCGATCTTCGCCCTCGAGGTGGCGAGGCGCCATCCGGGCATCGCGGGGCTGATTCTCGAGAGCGCGATCGCGGAACCCCTCGATCCGGCGATCGTGCGTGTCTCCGCAGAGGACCTGGGAGCGTCGAAGGAAGAGCTGGCGGCTGCGGTGGCCGAACGCGTCGACCAGCGTGCGAAGATCTCAGGGTACGCGGGCCCGCTGCTCGTCATGCACACCACCGCGGACATGTTGATCCCGGTGACGCATGCGCAGCGGCTCTTCGAGTGGGCTGGCGCCCGGCCGGCGCAAAAAAAGCTGGTCCTGTTCGAGCAGGGCGACCACGGGACGATCTACGCAGCGAACCGCGAAGACTACATGGTCGAGCTCGGCGCATTTCTCGATCGCGTCCGCAGAGACCATCGAACCCCTCGTCGGGAGCGCGCGACCGAGCGCTCGTCGGATTCCCCCCGTCGCGATCACGCGACCGAACGTTCCTCGGATCCGACGAAGGCGCCATCGCGAAAGACCAGCCAGGGCGAGTGGTGAGCGGCGAACCGCGGCCCCGGAAGGACGACGCCGATCAGGTTCAAAGGGTCGCACGCTCGGACGCGAACGCTCTCGCCCGAGCGCTCGGTGCGTCGGACGCGTCGCAGCGCGTCCACCGCCTCCGGCAAGCCGTACTGCTCGCCGATGAAACCAGCCACGAACCTTCCGCCGCGCACGAGCCCGCGAGCCTCGCGGCTTCGCAGCGCCCGGAGCACGTCCCGCCACGGCACAGAGAAGCTCTCGCGAACCGCGATCTCGCGGAAAACGACGCCGTAACGCATCAGCAGCTGGCCGGCGACGCGATCCGCCAGATCGTCGGCCGCCGTCGGCTCGGCCGATCGCTCGGTGAGCGCCCACCGACCTTGCGCCCGGCGGCGGGCCACCCTGGGCCCGGAAGCCATCAGGTCGCGCAGCGGCTGGAAGCCATCGCAGGCCACGAGGGCGCGCCCGACGAGATCCCACAAGGCATCGGCCAGTTCGCGCGCTGAAAGCCGCGAGGCCGCGGCGAGGTCGTCGAAAAAAAGCGCCCCCTTGCGACGTAGCGCGTCGAGCGCTGCGGCGGAAGCGTCGGAGAGCGGCGTGTCGTCCTCGGGTTCGCGACGAACGGACTCGATCAGCCACCCGAGGTCGCGTCGCTGCACGATGGCAATGGGGGTCGCTCGCGAAGTCGAGACCATCGCGCTCGAACCGGGGCGCCTGGGCGAGAGCCGAGCCCACGCCACCTCGCCCGAGAGGCATGCCTCATCGAGCCACTGCGGGCGGTAATCGGCGATCCGCAGGCCGAGCACGTCGTCTTCCCATGCGGCGGCCGCGATCTCGAACCCTTGCAACATCTCGATGGCCCCCATGAGCCCGGCCCGACCGCCGGCGCGCACGTGAGGGGTCAGCTGGTGCCGCTCGAAGAGATACCGCATGTAATCCTGCGCGCTGACCGGCTCGATCTCGCTCCGCAGCCGGTCGAGCGTGAGGCGGTGAATGCGCGCGAGCAGGCGCCGATCGCAGTATTCCTCGGCAAAGGCGCCAGGGGTGAAGCGTCCCCGAAGGACGAGTCCCTCCGCTTCGAGGCTCGCGACGGCTTGGGCGACCTCGTGCTCCGGCAGGTCCAGATCGCTCGCGATCATCGACGCCGTGAACGGGCCCGCCACTTCCGAATGCCCGCGCACGACCGCAAGAACGGCCGCGGCACGGCCGGGCTGCGGGGATTGCAGATGCGCCGGCACCGCCGGGGCGTCGGGCGCGGCCAGCGGATACAGCGCGCGGGCGATGCCGGAGTTCTCGATCGCGAGCGCAAACCTGCCGAAAACTGCCGCGCGGCCCCTCTCCCGCAGCTCCCCGAGCCAGGACGCCCAGCCGTCCCGAATGGGCGCAACGACGAGCCCGAGGAGCAGGTCGTGCAGCTCGTGCGCGTCGCGCGGCGCGGCACGTGCCTGGTGTACCACCTGGGCGATGGCATCCGCGTCGAGCGCGCCGAGGTCACGCTGATGCTCCGGTAGAGCCCGCCTCAGCGACAGAGCACGCGTGCGACGCTCCTCGAGAGGCGCGTCGTCGAGAAATGCGTAGGGTTTGGCGTTCAGGATCTCGTGCGCGAAAGGAGACGGCTCGGTCGTGTCGCGCGCGTACAGCCGGATCTCGCCGCGTTCGATTCGCTCGAGCAGCCCGTGCAGCCTCTCGCTGTCCATTGCCTCGAAGAGGCAGTCGCGCACCGTCTGCCGCACCAGCGGATGATCCGGCAGCCGGATCGGGCCGGTCGCGTTCTCCCCGCACGCGACCTGCTCGGGGAACACGGCGGCGAGAAGATCGTCCGCGCGCATGCGCTGGAGCGCCGGGGGCACTTTCTTTCCCTTGTCGTGGCGAAGGATCGCGAGCGCGCGCGATGCATTCCAGCGCCAGCGTGTGCCGAACATGGGCGCCTGCAGGATCGCCTGCTCCAGCGTCCGTCGTAGATGGTGCGCGCGGACAAAGTGAAACGCGTCCGACAGCGGGAAGCCGTACGCCGCCCCGAGCGACAGAACAACGGCATCGTCCGTCGCCGCCGCTTGCAGCTCGAAGTCGAAGGAGACGCAGAACCGTTTGCGCAACGCCAGGCCGAAGGCCCGGTTGACACGCCCGCCGAAAGGACAGTGCACCACGAGCTGCATCCCTCCGGCCTCGTCGAAGAAGCGCTCGAAGACGATGTCGTGCATCGTCGGCACGACGCCGAGCGCGTGCCGCTGCGCGGCGACGTAAGCCGCGAGCTGGGTGGCCGCAGCCGCGGGCAGGGCGCACTGCGACACGAGCAGCGCAGCGGCGTCTCCCCCTCCTTCGATCGCCGTCACGATGTCCGTCCGCAGGCGACTCACCTCCTCCGAGAGCTCCCAGGTGCGCGACGGGGCCTCGCCCAGCCAGAACGGAATCGTGGGCGGCTCCCCGTTCGCGTCCTCGACTCGCAGCGTGCCCGCGCGGGACTCCACACGACGGATGCGCCACGAGTGGGACCCGAGAACGAATACGTCGCCCGCCATGCTCTCGATGGCCCAGTCCTCGTTCACGGTGCCCACGAGCGTCTCGTCGGGGTCGAGGATGACGCGGTAATCGGCGAGATCCGGGATCGCGCCGCCGTTGGTCAATGCCACGATGCGCGCGGCCCGACGCCCGCGCAGCAGGCGGTTGACGCGATCGTGGTGCAGGAGCGCTCCCGTCCGCCCGAGCTTCGGGGCTGCGCCCTCGGCGAGCGCCCTCACGACGTCGTCGAACTCGGCCCGGTCGAGCCCTGCATAGGGCGCCGCCTGACGAACCAGATCGTAGAGATCGTCCTCGTTCCACTCCCGGACGGCGCACTCGGCGACGATCTGCTGCGCCAAAATGTCGAGCGGCGCCTCGGGGGGCTGCACGCGATCGAGCTTGCCCGCGCTCACGGCGCGCGCGAGCGCAGCGCACTCCGCCAGCTCGTCGCGCGTCGTCGCGAAGAGACGTCCCCGCGACGTACGCCCGAGGGCATGGCCCGACCGGCCGATGCGCTGCAGGAAAGTCGTCACGGCGCGAGGCGATCCGATCTGGCAGACGAGATCCACTGCACCGATGTCGATCCCGAGCTCGAGCGACGCCGTTGCGACGATGGCGCGCATCTCGCCGGCCTTGAGCCGTTGCTCGATACGCAAGCGCCTCTCCTTGGAGAGGCTCCCGTGATGAGCGGCGATGCGATCCTCGCCGAGACGTTCCGCCAGGTGATGGGCGACGCGTTCCGCCATGCGCCGCGTGTTGACGAAGACGAGCGTCGTTCTCTCCCGCTCGATGAGCGCGGCCAGGCGATCGTAGATCTCGTCATACTGCTCGTGAGTGGCAACGGCCTGCAGGTCCGTGCCGGGAACCTCGACGGCGACGTCCAGGTCGCGCCGGTGGCCGATGTCCACGATCGCGCACGCCCGTCCGCGTCCAACGAGGAAGCGCGCCGCCTCTTCGATGGGATGGACGGTCGCCGACAGGCCGATTCGCTGAGGTCGGCGTCCGGCGAGCGCGTCGAGGCGCGCGAGTGACAGCGCCACATGGCTGCCGCGCTTGTCACGCATGAGCGCGTGCAGCTCGTCGAGAATGACGGTCCGGACGTGGCGGAGCACCGCGCGCGAGCGCTCCGCGGTCAGCATCAGGTAAAGCGACTCCGGAGTGGTGACCAGCACGTGGGGCGCCTGCCGGACGATGGCTGCGCGCTCTGCGGGGGTCGTGTCGCCGGTGCGCAGCGCCGTGCGAATACGGGCGGGCTGAAGACCAGCCTCGCGGGCGGTGGCTGCGATGCCCTCGAGCGGCTCTCGCAGGTTCTTCTGGATGTCGCTGCTCAGGGCCTTGAGGGGCGAGACGTAAACCACGTCGACCTCGTCGGGCAGCTCACCCTGCAGCCCGCGACGCACCAGCCCGTCGAGGCTCGCGAGAAATGCGGCGAGCGTCTTGCCCGACCCGGTCGGCGCCGCGATCAGCGTGTCCCGACCTTCGACGATGTTCCGCCATCCGTCGGATTGAGCCGGGGTCGCAGCGCCGAAGGACCGGGAGAACCACCGGGCGACGGTCGGATGAAAGGACTCGAGCCCCATCACACGCTCACGCTAGCGCGACGCGCGTCCTCGCGCTCAGCGGGCCAGCCAACCTCGCTCCTTCAGCATCGAAATGACGGCGTCGGCGCTGCGCTCGAGTGAAGCGGCGGCGACGTCGAGCTGCAGAGCGGGCGTTCTCGAGAGAGATGTCGCGGCGACGGCGGGTCCCAGTTGCACGACAAGCGTGTCTTCGTCACCCTCGACGGTTCGAGCGAACGCGACATCCGTCACCGCGGAGCCGGCTGCCGGCAGGATCGCGAGAAGCCCAGCGTCGGCAAGCGTCCGGGCCGCCAAGAGGGCCTCTCGTTCGCTCGCGCGTGGAGAAACGACCGCGCCGCTCGCGCCGTGGTCGAACAGCCTTCGCTCGACGGCGAACGCCAGACGCTCCACGTGCTCGGCTGCTGCGCCGACGAGCACCACGAGCCCCTTGGCCACGCCGAAACGCGAGCGACGCTCCCTCGCGGTCACCTGAGACCGCGTTGCCGACGCATCCTCGCCTTCTGCGCCTCGTCCCGTGGGGACGCGGGCGGGTGTCCGCCGGCCCTCTTCGTCCGCCGAAACGTCAGCCGCGATCACCATTCCGGCGGCCACGGTGTTGTTCGTGATCGTGTCGATCAGGATGAACGACCCGGTCTCGCGATTGTCCGCGTAGGCGTCGACGAAGAGCGGACGGTGCGTGGTCAGCGTGACGCGTCCGATGTCGTTCAGCTCGAGCGCCGGCGCAGCGACCTCCTCGAGCGTGTCCATGTCCTTTCGCCAGTGCACCGTGTCGATCTCGGCTCGTACGATCTGCGTCGTGTGCTTGAGCAGGTACGTCCGGTTCGGGTCGAGCGGGACCTCATGCATCCAGACGAGATGCGCATCGAAGTGGCGGACGATGCGAGGCGGCCGAGACGGGTGAACGAGCATGTCGCCACGGCTCACGTCGATCTCTTCTTCGAGCCGGACGACGACCGATTGTGGCGCGAACGCCTCGACAAGCTCGCCGTCGTACGAATCGATCGCCTTGACGCGACTCGTCTTGCCCGATGGAAGAATCAGGATCCGGTCGCCCCGTGCCACGATCCCCGACGCGATCCGCCCCGCGTACCCCCGGTAGTCGAGGTTCGGACGCAGGACGGTCTGAACCGCGTACCGAAAGCCCTCGCGACTGCGGTCGTCGTGCAGCGGGACGTTCTCGAGAAAGTCGAGAACCGTCGGACCCGAATACCACCCGATCCTGGTGCTGCGCACGGCGCAGTTGGCCCCCTCGAGCGCGCTGATGGGAAAGAAGCTCACGTCCAGGAAAGAGAGGTTTTTCGTGAACGCGAGGAAGTCCGCTTGGACCCTGGCGAAGACGGCGCGGTCGTAACCGACCAGGTCCATCTTGTTCACGCACACGGCAAGGTGAGGGATGCCGAGGAGCGAGGCGATGTAGGCGTGGCGCCGGCTCTGCTGCAACACGCCGAGTCGCGCATCGATGAGGATCACCGCCACGTTCGCCGTGGATGCGCCCGTCACCATGTTGCGGGTGTACTGAACGTGACCCGGCGTGTCGGCGATGATGAACTTGCGCTTGTCGGTGGAGAAGTATCGGTATGCAACGTCGATCGTGATCCCCTGCTCGCGCTCCGCGGCGAGTCCATCGGTCAAGAGGGACAGATCGAGGTCCGTCCCCTGCATCTGGGTGGCCCTGCGGACGGCCGCGAGCTGGTCCTCGTAGACCGATCCCGTATCGTACAGCAATCGACCGATCAGCGTGGACTTGCCGTCGTCGACGGATCCCACCGCGACGAACCGCAAAAGCTCCTTGTCCTGGTACCGGCGCAAGTACGCTTCGATGTCCGACTCGATCAGGTGCTTGTCCGAAGGCATCAAAAGTAGCCCTCACGCTTCTTCTTCTCCATCGAGGCGTCTTCGTCGTGATCGATGAGCCGCCCCTGTCGCTCGGAGACGGCGGTAAGAAGCATTTCGCGAATGACGTCCGGGATCGTGTCGGCCGTCGACTCGATGGCTCCGGAAAGCGGGTAGCAACCGAGAGTACGAAAGCGAACGACGCGCATGACGGGCTTCTCACCCGGTTCGAGGCGCATGCGGTCGTCGTCGACCATGATCCAAGTGCCCGACCGGGCGACGACGGGACGCGCTCTGGCCAGGTACAGAGGCACGATGGGAATCTGCTCCGTCCAGAGGTAGAGCCACACGTCGAGCTCGGTCCAATTGGACAGCGGAAAGACGCGCACGCTCTCGCGCAGATTGATGCGCCCGTTGTAGAGAGACCAGAGCTCGGGACGCTGGTTCTTCGGGTCCCACTGGTGAAAGCGATCCCGAAACGAGTATACGCGCTCCTTGGCGCGCGATCGCTCCTCGTCGCGACGTGCGCCTCCGAACGCGCAATCGAACCGATACTTGCCGAGCGCTTGCTTGAGGGCCTCGGTCTTCATCACGGTCGTGTACTTGTTGCTGCCGTGATCGAAAGGATTGATCCCCTGGGCCAGCCCGTCGGGATTGGTGTACACGAGAAGCTCGAGGCCGAGCTCCTTGACCGTCCGGTCGCGGTGCTCGATCATCTCGCGAAACTTCCACGTCGTGTCGATGTGCAGCAGCGGAAACGGCAGCGGGGCGGGTGCGAACGCCTTCTGCGCCAGCCGGAGCATGACGGAGCTGTCCTTGCCGATGGAGTAGAGCATCACCGGGTTGTCGAACTCCGCGACGGCTTCGCGAAGGATGTGAATGCTCTCGGCTTCCAGCGTTCGAAGGTGCGTGAGCCTGCGTGGATCGAGTTTCACCGTCAAACGTCTTTCGGTCGCTGCAGGGGCCGCGCTGCGGGATCGCGCAGCGAGCCCGCATGCGCCGCGCAGCATAGCAAACGGCGCCGCGTCGATCGCCTTTGACCGCGACCGGCCGATCTTGCGGCGCTCCGCGATCCGCCGCGCGGCGGCCGCGGCTCGTTCGATCGCGTCCGGCTCCGCGGCGGGAGGCCTCGGTTATAGTTAGCTCATGGCGAAGCTCGTCGTCCAGGGCGCCGCCCACGCCCGCTCGATGGTTCACGCGCCGTCGCTCCTACGGACGGGAAGCCGGAGGACGAAGAGGTGGGGAGGCAAGGTGCACTTCACAGCGAAGGCGATCCTCGGCATGGCACCCAGCGTGGGCCTCGCGAGCTGTTTGGGGGCCGCGCCGTCGGAGAGTGGAAACGCTCACGATGCGTCTCTCGAAACGTCCGCATCGAGCGACGGGGGCAAGGCACCGCCCGAAAGCGGTGCGACCGGAGACGGGGCCGCGACCGTGCAAGCCGACGCGACGACCGGCGAGGCAGGGGCCATGGACGCCGGCGACGGCGCCGCCGACGTCGATGTAGCGATCCCTCTCGTGACTCTCACGTGCAGCGATACCAGCTGGGTGTATGCGCAGCCGATCGACCTCGGGCCGCAAGCGTCGCTCCTCTGGACGTCGAATGCCAGCCCGACGACGGTTCGCATCGCCGCGAGCGATCTCTCGATGAACCCCATCTTCACCGTCTACTCGATCGACACGTCGACGACGCCGCCGGCGGTGACTTCGCTCGTCATTCCCAACGCCGATGCTGCCCTGATGAATACGGGACCGGGTATCCGCTTGAGCAACGGCTTCGCCGTGCCCGTCGAGGTTTTCGGCACCGGCACCGATATTGGGCTTTACTCCTTCGCAGACTCCACGCCGCTGCCGGCGCAGCCGCCGAGCCTGTCCGTCATTGCCTCCGTCAACGGCCAGATGATTCAGCAGCAAGTCGTGCTCCAAGTCGGTGCATCCCAATATTTCACCGCGATCCCCACGTACGAGGGGTCGACGTTCGGCATTTCGGCCGGGGTTGCGGTCGGGGGACAGCTCGCGACCCTAATCCCGGTCGACAGCAGCACGACTGGAGGGTTCGGGCTTCAGATCGCCGTTCTGGCGGGCTCCAACGTGAGCCTGTTTGCGACAAAATACCCGGGCCCGTCGTTGGGCTACTACCCGATTCCCGCAACGGTTTCGACAGCCGGGGCGTTCCAGGCCCTGGCTCCGCTGCAGACCGCCGGCACCGATCAGGAGATGCTCGACGCGGTCCCGGGGTCGGCGACCGACACGACGAACCTCGCGTATCAGGAGTCGGACGTCATCGATGGTGGATACGTGAGCAGGGTCGTCGTCGACCAGGTGGCGAACTCGGCCCTGGCTCCGCTGCAGCTCTCGAGTCTCGTCGGTTCGACTTCTTTCGATCAGTCCTTCGTGGATCCCGCCACGTTCCCCTGCAATGGAAGGGCACGCTTTTTTGGTGACGACTTCGTGTATCTGGGCTCGGGCTGCGTCGGCGATGGGCACACGCAGTGGGTCAACTTCATCTGGTACGACGTGCACGGCGTGGTCCGGGCGTCGCAGACAGGACTGAGCGGAATTCTCCAGGGCCAGGGCTATGCCCTCGAGACGATTGCCGCCTCACCCGGACCGAGAACGCCGACTTCCGCGGCGTGGAACATCATCTGGATCGAGCAGGTCGAGAACGACGCCGGGGTCGACGTGAGCGAGATGTATTTCAACCAGCTCGTCTGCCAGTAAATCGCGCCGCTCGCAACGTCGGAACGCGCGGCGTTCCGGGCTGCTCCCGGGTTTCGATCGTCGGGACGCCGCTTTAGTTCACCGTGACGCTGTACGAGCTCGTGGTGAACGTCCCCGACGCGCTGTAGATCTCGTAGCCCGCCTGGATTCCCCAGAGATAGGAACTGGTCGAGAGGCCCACGTTCTCGGTCTCGGCGTCCTCGAAGAAATCGTTCAGGTTGACGCTGACGGCGCCCGAGGCGCTCGGCGACGTGTTGCGGTACGCGATGTACTTCCAGGTATTCACCTGGCCGGTCCACACCTGGTAGGTGGCGCCGCTGATCGTCACGGTCTTTGGCATCCCGTTGCTGCCCTGGACCTGGGAACCGGCCGGCTGGACTCCGTTGTACCCGTTCCACACCATGAGTTCGAGCGTGGGCGATGTTCCGCTCGGCGTGGAGCCGAACCAGATGTCCCAGGCTGCATCGTACGTACCGCCGGGCACGCTGTAGCTCCAGGTCGCGGGCACCATGGAGATGCTCGAGAGCGTCTGACCTGTCGTGTAGCTTCCGTAAAATTGACCGTTCTGCCACCCGTAGATGATCGACGGATAGGAGGACGGAGTGTTGCCGCCGCTTCCAAAGCTTCCGTTCGGGAAGGTGATGGTCAGGCCGGCGCAGTCACCTCCCTGCGTCGCCTGAATGCACTCTCCGCTGCCCTGGCTGATGTTGTTCTGAAAGCCGTAGTCGACACCGTCGACGATGTCCTGCGGATCGCAGGTCTGCCCGCCCACCGTGTCCATCATGCTGCAGCTTCCGGGCGCCTGCGTGCTGGCATCGCCTGCGAAGAGCGGCTGGATGCTCGTGATGCAGAAATCGTATGCATACGTCTGAGCGGCGGCGCCCGCGAGCTCGACTTGGACGTCGTAGATGCCGGTCGGATCGAGGGCGGCGTCCGGGTCGGCGATGTTTGGATAGTCAGGCACGTTCTTCACGGAAGAGAAGAGCACCGTGTAGGTCGTCCCACTGGCCGAGGGCGCGGGTTCGGTCGCGAACGGTGCCACGTAGCCCATTCCCGCGGCATTCATCGTGGCCGCGGTGTTCGTGAAACCGATGCGCAGGTCGTCTCCTCCCGTCGTCCCGGTGACCGTGATCGCGAAGCCGATGACACCGCTGGCCGCCGCGTCGTACGCCGACTTGACGGCATTCGCGCCGGGCGTTGCATTGAGAGAGAGACCCAATCCAACATACGCGCTGGTCGATGCCTCCAGCGTGCCGCTCTGGCACATTCCCGGCCCGTGCGAGTCGGTTGCCGAATACGGGGGCACCCCCATGGTACAGCCGCCGCTGCTCGTATCGTTCGAGAAACAGTACCAAGCTCCCTGGATACCGTAGACGTCGCACTGGTTGTAGATGAAGCCCGTCGGGTCGATGGACAGGATCGATTTGTTCGTGTTGCTGCACACGATGCCGCCATCGCCGCCGTCCGTGCTTCCGCCACCGCCGGCGGCCGAGTCGGTCGCTGCCCCGCCGCCTCCGCCTCCGCTCGAGCTACTCGAAGAGACGACCATCGTGGCCCCGTCGGCGAAGGTCTCCGTCGTAACGACGGCGCCGTCAGACAGCGTCGTCGTGCTGAACGACCCGCCCGAGGTGCTGTTGGAGCCGTTGTTCGAATTCGACCCTCCCGCGCCCGGTTGACTCGTCGTGCTCGTACTGCACGCCAGCGCGAGTGAAGCCCCGATGGCCGCGGCCGCGGCGGCGCGAACGGCGCGCCGAAGCCAGGGGGACCGCGGCGGATTGTCGGAACACGAACGGGAGCCCATCGAGGAGAACATCACAAACCTCCAGCCAATGCGGTGCGGTGCAGCACGCACGCTTCCCAAGGGAAGCGTGCGACTTCGAGCGCCCGCCTCTATGCCACGTCCAGGCGACGCGTGCGTTCAAATAGCGCGTCGAACGGTGCCAGGCACGTCCACGTTGCGCCTCGGGAGGCACGTCGCCGGTCCGCGCCACGGGAGGTCCCGCAGCGCGGTAAATTTGCCGTGTGACGCTACAGGGGAGCGATGCGACCGCGCGGCGACTTCTCGGGGCCGCGCGAGGCTCAGCGCGGGGTCGTCGGAGGGGGGACGGGAGGAATCTGAAATACGTCCCAGGCCGGCAGGTGGTTATCCTCGCTGGAAGGCTGATTCCAGAGGTAAAGCGAGTGGTAGGTCGTGACGTTCCCCGACGTGCCGACCGTGATGAGCGTGATGTAAAGTTGCGGGACGGCCTGCTGGCCGATGCTGTCCAGGTTGGGCCTCGTCGAGCTGAACACGACCCAGTAGTACGTCGTGTTGTCGAGCGCCGCGACGGACTGAGCGCTCGGCGACCATCGCGGCCAGCTGTTGGTCACGCCCGGGCTGATTGCGCTGGTGCACGCGGGCGGATCGTTCGCATTGAGCCGCGTGGCCGTTCCCCCGCCCGAGGGCACGATGTAGATCTCGTCGCCCGGCGCGTCGTACGTGCCCCCGTTGCCCTCGAGCTTGTCGAACGCAATGTAATTGTCGTCGGGCGAAAATGCCGGATAAAACTCGTCGTTGAATGGGTCCGAGGCTCCGGGGACTGGGGCGGCGTTGCCGCCCGCTTTGGCATTGTAAGGGACCGAATACAGATCCATCGGCCCGCTGCCGGGACGGCCGTTGGTAATTCCGCCGACCGGCAGCGACGTGTACACGATGGTCGACCCGTCGTGGCTCCACGTGGGCGCCGTCGCCCCTTGCGAGTCGCCCGCGTCGGCTCCCAGGCTGCGCGCGAGCAGCCCGGAGACGTTGGCACCGGTGGCCTCGAGATCCACCCACGTCAGGTCGCCCGTGTTGCTCAGGATCTCGATCCGATCCCCGCTGGTCCAGTGGGCGGCCGAAAAGATGGGGGCGCCCGCTAGGGCGCCGAGCGCCTCGCCCGCCGCAGGCGTCAGGTAACTGGGGATGCCCCCCGGCGCAGCGTCCTGGCCGATGGTGGCGATGCTGTTGTTGTACCCGCCGTTGGGCCCCAGCCACTCCGCCTGAAATCCGACGCTGAGCCCATCGGGCGTCGCCGCGTGACATCCGATGCAGGCGCGGTTTCCGGCCGGGGCCGGATTTTCTTGCACCTGGGGGCCCGTGAGCACCGTCTCGACGGATTCGTCGCCGACGCTGAAGCCTTCGAGGATTCCGGTGCCGGCCATTCCGCCCACGATCGCCCAGTACACGATCGCGCCGGGAGCACCCACGGGAGCAATTCCGAGCGCCCCACTCGACCCCAGCGCTTCGCCCGACAGCGTCCCTCCCGAGAACTCTCCACTGCGGACGGTGATCGTCATCGGCACGTCCTGTGAGTCTGCCCGCAGCGCCTCCCACATGGCTTCGGACATCGTCCACTGGTTCGCGGTCGTGTAAACGACGAGGTCGTTGGTCTGATTGCCGACGTGCAGGCGCAGCTCGAAGAGGTTCGCATTCGCAGGAGCAATCCAGGCGAACCGTGGGCGCAGCCAGTTGTTCGGATAGATCGAGCCGACCTCCGGCTCGATCAAACACGGCCCGCCGGTGGTCGCGCCTTGCGACGTCGGGCCGAAGAGCTGAGCCGAGTTCGACGGTGCGGCCCCCGTTCCCCCATCGGGCATGTCCAGAATCGGGGTGGACGGAAAATCGGTGAATGGGCCCGCCAGCGGACCTGTGAAGGTTTGCCCCCCGCTACCGACCGGCGACGCGTCTCCGAGCTCGCCCAGCGACGCATCGCCCGCGCTGAGGCCGGTGGTGGCGTCGGAGAGCGCGCTGATCGAGGCGAGGCTCGAGCCCGCGTCGCTGCCGTTCGGAGCAAAGGTGTTGCTGCCGGCGCTGGCGCAGCCGACGAGCGTACCGACCAGCGCGGTCACGAGGAGGACGCCCGCGCGTTCGGACGACGGCCACTCGTTTTTCACCCTGCGTAAGTGTGCACTGGGACGACGAAGAGGCTCATCGATCGTCGAACGCGCCGGGCGACTCCACGTTTTCAGGCTCGACGACCTCCGAGCTCGTTTTCCGAGCTCGAGGCGAAACGACGGCCAAATGTGGGCGACGACGCACGTTTCACGCTAACGCGGCGCGACGAAAACGGGGCTTCGCTTGCACAGAAGCAGCACCTCGTCGACCGCGCGCGTGTCCATCAGGCCGGGCGTCAGAACGAGCTTCGCCTGGAAGAGAGCCGCAATCGGCAAGATCGCCCGGTCGTACCACCAGATGGCCCGATCAGGGCGGTGACGCAGCTGCCAGACGCTCCAATCGAGAAGCCGCGAAGATTTCGGCTGCATGCCGTAGACCGCCGAAGCCTCTACCCGCCACCCGAAGCGCGCGAGCTTCGCCTGCAACGCGACAGGGTCGTAGCGGCGCCGGTGACCGACCAGGTCGTCGAACGATGTCCAGCGGTCCGCGTGGAGCGGTGCGGAAAGCAGCAACGTCGCGTCCGCCCTCGACACGCGCTCGAGCTCGGCGAGCGCCCCGTCGTCGTCGTCGACGTGCTCGATGATGTCGAACGCCGCAACCAGGTCGAACGCCGCGTCCGGCAAGGGCAAGCTCGATACGATCCCGATTCGCGCATCCGCGCCGCAGTCGCGGAGCTTGGCCACCGCGGGCTCGCTCGCATCGATGAAGACCGTGCCCTCGAGCGGAAGCCGGGGCCGAAGCCCGGGCGCCACCTCCAACCGCGACGGCGAGGTGGGTAGGAGCGACGCAACGAGGGGCCACGTGTTGAACCGCGAGGCGGACACGAGGCGCGAACGAGCCCACAGGGCGTCGTAGAAGTCGCGGTTGATTTCGAGCGTCAGGGGCTCGCCGCGATCCGATGCCTCTTCACCAGGTGACGGCAACACGACCGCCGCTCGCTCCGCTGCTCAGCCACGGCGACACCTTCAGAGAGACGCCGTGCTCTTCGCCACGCGAGGTCAGGAGAAGCACCACCCCCACGGCCGCAGCAGCGCCTCCTGCAATGGCGCCGACGAGGCCGGCAGTCCACAGCGTCTGCGCCGACTGGTACTCCGGCTTGTCCTGATTGGTTCGCGCGTTGCTCGCGTCGCCCGATGCGACCCCCATGAGGACCCCACCCGCGACGCCGATCGCGACACCGCTGCCCACCAGGACCCATCCGGCCGCTCGACCGCCCGGGGAACCTCGAGCCTGCTCGCCTCCCGCATTCATCGGCGCCGGCGCGCTGGACGCAGGCGAGGCCGGGAGCGGCGGCGCGGTGGGAGGCGGGTTCGCGGAGGGAGCGGGAGCGAGCGGCGGTACTTCGACCGTGGTCGTCTGCCCCGATCCCGCCACGGTCACCGACCGGCTCCACGCGCCGTGGCCGGGAGCCTCGGCACGAATCTCGTGGGACCCTGGATCGACGGGAATCGGCGAATCCCACGCCGCCGCCGGCAGGTCGGCGCCGTCACGCCGGACGCTCAGACCCGGAATGTCGCGCGGTACGTGGACAACGAGCCGCGTCAGCTTGCCTTCGAGAGCGCTCTGTCGGCGCCTCGCCTCCGCCGCGTCGTCCGACCGATCGGCGCGATTCGCGAGGGACGCGGCTTCTCCGAACTCGGTCCAAGCGCTCGCCGTATAGCCTATTTTTTCATAACAATCGCCCAGGTTCAGCGCAATGCCGACGCTCGAATAGAGGTGGATCGCGCCCTCGAGCTTCGGGCACGCGGCGGCGAAATTGCCAGCCTTCATGAGCGCGCGAGCGTCGTCGAACAGCGCTCGCGCCGCGGCTTGATTCTCGGCCTGCGCCCTGGCCGGGCGCGCGCCGACCGCAAGGGACGAAAGTAGTGCGAAGGCAAGCGCGAGGCGTGGAAGCGCCCGTTTCGGGGATGAGAGATCGTCGGGGTCGGCGTGGAACGTCGTCGGTCCCCGGGAGCCGTTTTCAGAGATCATCGTAGGGAGACTTTTTCGCCGGCGTGGCGGCTGCAGGTTGTGCGCGTAGCGCGGCCCCCGCGTCGGCCCCTAGCACGCGCGGAACGTGCGCCGGCTGACGCCCTGGGCTCAGCGGCACCGACGCCCGTGCTTCGTCGGTCGGTCGGCCCGCGCCGAACCCCTTCGCCACGGTCCCCTCGGCGTGAAGGCCCGCGTTCGATCCTTGCGAGCCCCCGTTCGACGCCACGTCGGGCCCGTCGCTCGCCGGGGGGAGGGTCTCGATCGTTGCCGCCGGCGGGGCGCCGAGCGCTCGGTCCGGCACCTCGGCGAGGTTCGGTCGAGCGGGCGCCCGGTTGCTCGACCCGGCGGACGCCTGGTTGCTCGACCCCGTGCCGGAGACGGCCTGAACGGGGTGCGGCGCGCGGGTCACGACGATGACGTAGACAAGGGCAGGGACGGCGATCGCCGGACCCACGCCAATCGCGACCCACTTCTGCCAGGACGGAGTGCGCGGAGAGGGAAGCGACGTCCCGGACCGGAGCCATGCGGCCGGGCCCGTTCCCCCTGAGATGCTCGGCGCCGCCATCGTATCGGAGGGCACGGCTGTGGCTTGAACTCCCTGGCGCGCCAATCGAACCGACGACGTGATGCGCCGGATCCGATCGACCGTCGCCCGTGCGTCCTCGGGGCCGAACGGAGCGAGCTTCGAGGCCAGGCCGTCGATCGTCTGGATGCGCGCACCGACCGATCGCTCCAGGCACTGGCCGATGACGGCGGCGAGCCCGGCGGGAATCTCCGCCCGCAGCGACTGGATCGGAGGGGCGTCTTCGGAGACGATCCGCGCGAAGGTCTCGCCGATCGTCTCGCCGATGAAGGGATTTTTTCCGGTCAGAACCTCGTAGAGGATCACGCCGAGCGACCAGATGTCGCTGCGCGCATCGGCGGCCTTGGAATTCCGCACTTGCTCCGGCGACATGTAGCCGGGGGATCCCATGATCGATCCGCTCGCCGTCAGATCTTCGCGCCGTCGGTGCGATTCGTTCAGCTCGGTGAGCTTGGAGACCCCGAAGTCGAGAACCTTGACCAGGGGCGTCCCGTCGATGCGGCGGGTGACGAACAGGTTGGCCGGCTTCAAATCACGGTGAACGATCCCGACGGCGTGGGCCTCCGCGATCGCTTCGCACGCCTGCAGTATGGTGGCGACGGCGTCGCGCGCCGCAAATGGACCATCGCGACGCAGGATGGCACCGAGATCGACGCCGGACAAAAACTCCATCACCATGTACGGTGGCCCGGACTCGAGCGTTGCCACGTCGAGGACCTTGGTCACGTGCTCGCTGGACAGTGCCGCCGCAGCCTGCGCCTCGCGAAGAAAACGACTGACGGCCTGGGCGTCGAGCGCGGCCTCGTCGCGCATGAATTTGATTGCAACCCTCTGCCCGAGCTGCAGGTGCTTGGCTGCGAGCACGACGCCCATGCCGCCCGAGCCGAGCACTCGCTCGACTTGATATTTGCCGGCGATGACGGTTCCGGGGGCCGCGAACGCGCCGCCGTGGCCGCCGGCGCGGTCGCCGTGCTCACCGCTCATCCACACCAAACTAGCAGCCAACCCGTCGCCAGTGAAGCGGGCGCCCTCGCGTCCCTTGGCAGACGAGAGAGCGCTCGGGTACCCTCGCACGGCCCAATGCTCACGCGTTTTGCGTCGCTCGCCGCGGCCGTCGCGCTCGTCGGCTGTGCGGGCCGTCCATCGCAGATGCCTTCGGGCGCGGACTTTCGCGAGTATGTGGTCGATCGGCAAGGAGCGTCGGGTCGGGCCGGGTTCGAGTGGCGGCCGGACGTGTGTGCGCACGTCGATGTCGCCCCCGACTATCGCAACCTGAACGAGACGAGCCTCGTCGCGTTCCTCCGCGGTCAGCAGATCGAGGCCCGCGTCGAGCGACAGCCCGTCGAAACGCACAAACCCGATCTCGTCTTCGTCTTCGTCACCGTTCCGGGAGTCGCGCAGACCGTTCCCCTTCGAGTGGCCATCTTGCCTTCGGCCGACGAGGCGGGACGCGCGCTCTACGACGCCCTCGTCCAGCGCGGAGCGGGGGCCTGGGGGGTGCACCGCTCCAACGTCGCGGTGCTCGGGCCCCTCGGGTCGAACGAGGACGACGTTGCATTCGCCGCCAAGACGCGCCTCGCGTGCTGGGGGACATTCACGTTCGCCGATTCGGGAGACGCCTTCGTCGTGCCCGGGGGATACGCCGAGCCGTGACCGACCGATCCGACCGCCCGACCGCTGGCGGGCGCGCCGCCCTTTGCGACGTGGGCTCGCCGCTCCTCTGCGAGTCGCAGCGGGCGACGGCCGTGGGCACGGTCCTGGCGGTGGCCCTGGCGATCCCTTGCGTGGGGTGCGGGGGCGCGGCCGCGGCATCGGGCGGCCCGACCACCGTCTTCGATCCCGGCGGAACCGCAACCGCCGCGCCCGTCGACGTCCGCACGAGCCCCGACCTCGAGCAGAGGTTTCCGGCTCTCGACGGAGCGGTGACCGACGGCGGGCCGTGGGTGGGCGTTTCGATTCTCCGAGGGGGCGTGCGTTTCTCGCATCCGCCCAGGTGGACGATCCGAGACGCGAGCCTTGAGCCCGGCCGCTCCTTCGTACGTTACGTTTCCCCGAACGCGTACTCCTTCGCGATCTACGAGAGGTCGGATCCCCCGGGGAAGTCCTGGAACGATGTCCTCGCCCACTACGAGGCCGACGTCACGGCGAGCGGCGCCAAGGCGATCGGTCAGCGCGTGCCGACCGCCACGACCACCAATCAGGGACGTGCGTACACGATCGACCGGAAGATCGAGAGCAAGACGCCGATCTTGAGCCGGAGCCGGGAGATCTTGCTGCGCGGAGAGCACCGGATCGTTCTCCTGCAAATCGTGACCTCCGAGGAGAGCCTGTCGCGCATCTCGGGCGAGCTTCTCGAAATCCTGGAACATGTCGAGGTCCTGTGATCCATGAGATTCTGGCAATCCCTCGCTCGAGCCGGCAGCGCAGCGGTCACCGGCCGCAGGCTGCGCGCTCCGATCCTCGGCACCGTGGCGCTGATGGGGTTCGCGTGCGCCGGCGCGCCGCCCCCACCCTCGCGACTCGAGGACAAGGCCCGTCTCGACGTGCCCATCGCCATCTGCCGCAAGCCTCTGTCTCCCGGCGATCTCGGCGACGGCGGTGCGCCCGGCCCGGACGCCTACTTCAGCGTCGTCTTCCCGAGCTTTCGCTCGTTCGGCGCCCCGCTGGGGGCCCATGACCCGGATTGCGTGGGCGAAACCCACGGGAGCGGCGTGCAGGGGACCCCCGGGCCCATTGCGGCGGCCGACGCGATCATCGTGCCCGGGGAGGACGTCGACGTCGTTTGGCTGCGAGCGTTCCAGCCCTCGGCGGATCGGACTTCCGAGGGACCCTTGGCGCTCGTGCGGGCGCGACCTTCCGAGATCGACGTTTACGCGGTGGGTGACTATCACGGCAGTCCGAGCCACTCGCGTTTCACGCTCGCGAAGCTCGGGAGCACCCGCGCGGTCGTCGCCGCGGACGACGGATGCGCCGACGTCAAGGTCGGCGCGGAGTGCGAGAGCACCTTGACGCTCTATGTCGTCATCGGAGGAAAGCTCGCTCCGGCGGCAACGTCTCCCGCCGAACGCATCCGATACGGCACGAAGCGCAACCTCGGCCGGCTCCAGTACCGGCTCACGACCGATCCGCCGGTGTTCGACAAGGCGACGATGACGGTGCACGAGAAGCTGCAGGTACGCGACAGCGGCGAAGAGGACATCCGGAAGGCCGAGGGCGATCGCGTGTTCGTTCTCGGAGCCGACGGTCGGGTCGCCGCTCAGCAAGACTCGCTCTGGTCACAGGTGCCTCAATAGTTTTGTTCGGGGTTCTCAAGTCACTCTGAGCCTCGCTCCGCCTCGACTCGCTGCCGCTCGCTCGGCTCCGCTGCGGCAGGCCCGCCAAGCCATGCACGTCGTGGGGAGCGCCACTCCCATCGAGCGCCCCGCAGAGCGAGGATCGAGGGCCTGCCAGCGAGATCATTGCCATGGCCTCAAGGTTCAACGCAGGGGCGGTGAAAAGTTGCCGTGTCAAAATAATGCGCTGAGGTTCTGCGCCTTTGGCGCTTGGGCGCAGGAGCGAAGCGTGATGCAAGGGAAGGCATGGCTGACAAGCT
>DASPUY010000233.1:0-31300 GCA_035622655.1 Polyangiaceae bacterium | reverse complement strand
TGACCGTTCCCGTCAAGTGGCTCCCACCGATGCCGAGCGACGTCGCCGTCAACTGCAGGCCGTCGTCGTTCGGGGCCGGCGTGACCGACGTATCCCAGCCGGTGCCTGCGCCGTTGGTGTTGTGGAGGATCGCGTAAGTGTTTCCGTCGGGGCCCGTGATGGTTCGTGTGTTGCCGACGGACGCCGTCGTACGCGTGACTTCGCAGCCCGACGCCTGGTTCTCGAGCAGCGCGTGGGTCGAATCGCAGCTCGGACCATACACGAGCGTGAATGCGCCGCTCCAGGAAGACGACGCTGTCAGGCCGTCGTTCCAGGTCACGCGGCACGATGGGGGCGTGTACGAATACGGGTCCAGACTCGGGCCGCCGAAGGCCGGGGAAAGCGTTCCGCCGGTGCAGGTCCAGGTCGCCGCCGACGCCGTTCCGATGGGATTCATCGCGTCCAGAGCGCGGCGCAACAGCGATCGTCGCGCCGGACCCGGAGGGTGCCAGGCCATTGCGGAGCCCGCGTTGTCGTTGAGCCCTCCGCTCACCACGCTGACCGCCACTTCCGAGGTCGACGGGCCGTCTACTGATGAGGAGGTGTGAGCCCCACACCCTGAAGCGAATCCAACGACACCACTGAGCACCACACAGCCCACGATCCATTTCATCGAGCTTCCTCCATCCGTTCTTTTCGCGCCGCGGAGCCTCGCGTCGCGGACGTTTCACCCACCGATTCGCCCCCGCGCCCGAGCATGATCACGAGCCATGCCCATTCGCGTCTGCGCATCCCGCACGGAGATCGCGCTACCGACGAATACGGTCGTTCACGACTCGAGTGTTATGCATGAACACGCGAATCGTTCAGTCCGAGCGTACACTCTGGGGGGATCAGCGATTTTGCTGCCTTCTTCCTGGCCGGTGCGTACACATAGAGGGCAAGTGAAGAACCGAGGGCGACCACCGACCTCACCGATCTTGCCGGGAGCTCTGCGCCTCGCCGTCGCGAGCCTGATCGCGACGGTGGCATGCAGCGGGAGCCTGGGTGGGCTGGGCGGAGGGACCGGCGACGGTGGTGCCCCCTTGCTGCCCGGCAACGGAAGCTCGAGTGCTTCGGTGGGCAGCGGCGTGACCGTTTCCTCGTCCCTCGCGTCGTCGAGCTCGTCCGGGGGAAGCGCAGCGAGCGAAGGCAGCTCATCGAGCGGCAGCAGCACGGCCGCCGCAGCGACCGCGACCACCACCGCCCAGAGCTCGAACGGCAGCAGCGGCTCGAGCTCGAGCAGCAGCAGCGGCTCCAGCTCGAGTACCAACGCGGCGGACGCCAGCGTCGCACCCGATGCGCGAGCAGACGCGGCCGATGCGGCTGTCCTGAGCTTCGCGACGGACGTCTACCCCATCATCGCCGCCCGCTGCATCGCCTGTCATACGCCCACTGGTGATGGAGTCACCGAGGGACACCTCGACATGACGACGAACGGGGCGACCGGTGCGTACGCGCAACTCGTGAACGTGGCGGGGATGGGCAACGTGGCCGGCACGTCGGGCGTGACATGCGCCATATCGGGTCTGACCCGGGTCGTGCCCGGGAGCCACCTGACCAGCATCCTCTACGGGAAAGTGGAGAGCAAGATCACGGGAGACCCGGCGCCCTGCGGCAACCCCATGCCGGAACCCGACACGCAACCTAACCCCAACGATCCGCCGGTCGCCGAGCCATTGTCGACGACCGAGGTCACCACGATCGCGACCTGGATCGACGAGGGCGCCAAGCCCTGACGCATCCGTCGCACGTCACCGCGGTGCGGCTACGCGTGGGGCGAACGCACTGGGCGACCTCGCGGAGGCCCGTGCAGACCCTCCGGACGTTTTTACGTCGCATTGATCCGGTTGTCGGCTAGCTAAGCTTCCCCAATGCGCGCTGTTCGTCGCGCGTCGCCCTCTGCCCCAAAACCCCCGCAGGAGCATCGCGGATTTCCCGCGGTCGCCGAGGGTCGTCCAGCTCGGCGCCCGAGCCGCTTGTCGATTGCTCTCGGCGTCGTGGGAACGCTGGCGCTGGCACCCCTTGTCCTCTGGGACGTGCGGCCAGAGCTCTTTCCTGCAACCGCCCACGCGCTCCTCGGCACGATTCCCTTGGCGACGATCGCGCTCCTGTACGTCCTGCACCAGCACCTGCGACGGGCCGGCCGCGGCGAGCTCGCGAGAGCCGCGCTGGTGGCTGCGGCGTTCTTGTTCTGGGCGGCGAATCAGCTTTGGGCGGATCGACCCATGGCGACCCTCCTGAACGACATCGCCATCGCGGGGTTCGTCCTCGACCTCGTCCTGGCCATGGTCCAGCAGCCCTCGCCCTCTTCCCTCCCCGCTCCCGCCGGTTGCGCGCCCGCGGCGGAGCCGCCGTCACGAGCAGAACGGTGGGACGACGGTCCCTGAGCGATTTCAGGAGCCGCCCGCCGGAGCGGGGTACTGCCGATCGATGTAGCAGAGGCCCTGGGAATTCAGGTGCCCCTGCGTCGACTGGGTGTATCGAATGAAATCGTAGTAGTCGCGAATTCCCGGGCAGTCGTCCATCGGGGATGTGAAGTCCACCCCCACCGGACCGGTGCACACTCCTCCCGGATCCTGCTCGACGCTGAGCGTGCTGAACGACATCGCGCCGTTCCCGGGAGGCGTGTAGAGCCCGCCCGACTCGCACCAGTGCCACGGCAGAACCGTCCCGTTCTTGTCGGTAAACGGGTTGAAGGCGACGCCCTTGAAATCCTCGGTATGGGCTACCGGATTGGTCTGCCCGATGTACTGGGCGGCAATCTGGTCCCAGTGCACGGGGGTGTCTTCCTCGAAACTCTCCCAGAACGGATGGTCCATGTGCACCGTCAGCTGTTCGATTTCGCTCTCGCTGGTCGATACCTGAACGCCCCGCACGTCCATCCCGACCTGTTCGCTCAACGTGTAGTTCACGCAGTTGACGTAGTTGGTCGGCGTCGAGAACCCTAGCTGAAACGTCATCTGCTGCGGAAGCTGGCCGAAGTTGTACGGGCTGGCGCACGCTCCCCCGCCGCTACCGCCGCCCGCCTGCTCGACCTCCGCATCGTCCGCATCGTCCTCTGCACCGGCATCACCGCCCGAGCCCGACGTGGCGATGGCGCACGTCTGGTAACCCGCGGCCAGGTTCTGTGCTGGATTCGTCGAGCACAACCCGAACATCGCCTCGCCTGTCTGGTTGCCGGCCCAATTGGCAGTCCCGTAGTAGTAAACGCTGTACCCGCCGGCGACCATGTACGCAAAATCGGCGGCTTCGTCCTCTGTCAGGTTGACGTTGATGGCGTCATAGGTTGCCGGGACCGTGCTGAAGCCGAACGCGTAGTACTGCGTCGGATCGAACGAGGCGCCGCCGTTCTGGTTCTGATTGCCGAGGGCGGCGATCGCAAGCGCCTGCTCGCCCCCGCCACCCTTGCCGTCGAGTGGCCCGCCCTTGTGCAGGTCCACCACCCAGGGACCGTTGACCTGTGCCACCACCGGTCCGTGCAGCTCTTGATTCGACGTGCTCTCGTTCGGATTCGTCCATAGCGTGATGTGATCCACGACCACGATGTACTTCGAGATCTTCCAGTTCCAGCCGTCGACCATCCACGTCTGAGAAGAATCGTACGGCGGATACGGATAACCGGTGATGGCGTTGACCTCCCCGGAGATCGAAAAGACGAAGCCGCCTGCCCCCGGATCGGTGGGAGGCACGAACGTCTGGAGGGCCAGCCCCGCGTCGTTCGCGATGACCCCGGCGTCCGGGGTGTAATGGATCTCGCTTGACGTCGTGACGCTTGCGTCCTGAGCGGACCCCGGCGAGCCGGAGGTACTGCTCGAGCAGGCAGGGGCAAGCGCGATGCCTCCGGTAACGCACGCTCCAATGCCGATCACCTTCCCCGCGTGGGCTCGCTTCATGACCCTTCTCCTCGAGGTCGTGGTTGTGCGCAGCGACGTCGCCCGGCTTGGCCGCCGGGCAGGCACACCCGAGTCACCGATGCATTTCTCGGCGCTCACGGCCGTTCGCGACTCACGACCATTCATCGCTTGTTGAAGTGAAGAACTGTTGCGACGAAGTTGCAATTGACGTGAACCCTAATTGAACCATCGTCTCGGCGAAAGCCCTATTCCTGGCTTCGGAACGATTTCTGACTTGTTGAAGTGAAGAACCGTCGCGACGAACTTGCAATTGCTCGAACCGTTGCCGGATCCATGACGAGCCCGGCGTGGCCGTCGAATCGTGCGCTGCCGGTCGCTCCCCTGCCCTTGGGCTCAGAGAGCCGACGTATAGGCGAGGCTGTAGGCCGCGCTCCCTCCCGTGAATATACCCTCGTAGAGGTTCTCCCCCTGCTGGGCTCCCAGCATGCTGCCCGAAAGGTTCGTCGCATCGGGAATGCAGTAATCGGCGTCACCGTAATTCGAAGTCGAATCGATCTGGCACTGAGGGCTCGCGACAGAAGGCAGCGTCGAGAAATCGATGCCCTGGCCCACGTTGAACCATGCCCGGGGATCGATCGTCAGCGTCATGAGAGCGCCTTCGAAGAGCGTCAGCGAGATGCCACCGAGCTCGAGAATGCGCCGTTTGCAGATGGGGTTGAGCCCCGGCTGTCCAGGATCTTGCGATGGCAACCCGTCGTTGCTCTGGTTGATGTTCACGGTTGCAGCAAACGTGAAGACTTTCCCGTCCGACTCGCGCGTGGCGGTACCCTGCAGGTCGACGGTGTTGTTCGGGCACATGTTGGTCGAATTGTTGACGTCCCCGCACCCTAGATAGATCTCCCAGCTGAGCCCGAGATCGGCCGATCCGTTCCCCTGCGGCGACGGCGACTGCCAGGGCTGTGGTGCGCTGTCCAGGAGATTCACTTCCGTGCCGCTGGGAACCTGGGCGCAGTAGACGCCCGGGTCGATGCAGACAGGCGTGTTGAACGTGCCGCCCGAGCCGGCCGGAGCCTCGTTGACGTAGACTGCCCCCACGTACAGCTGCGCGAACGTCAGCTGAATGGTGTAGCCGTTTGCCGAGAAAGGCTCTCCGGCCCCGTGGGCTCCCGAAGCGTACGCGGGAAAGGTGTACAACGCGTCGCCAGTCGTTCCATTGCAGGCAGCCGCCAGCAGTCCGAGGAAAGCGACTGCAAATGGCCACCGGCTCACGACGTGCCCCCGAACGTGGCCGAGATCGAAAGGAGAATCGTGCGTGGCGCGCCCGCGGTGAACGCGCGCTCGGGCGCCAGAGTCGGCGGCGCCCCTGGGTTGTAGATGGGATTGAAGTTCGAGGCGTAGTTGTATTCGCCGAGCCTGTACTTCGAGTCGAAGAGGTTCTGTGCCGCAAGGCGCACGCTCCACATGCTCCAAGCGAGGCTGACGGAAGCGTCGGAGATGAAGACGATGTCGCTGAACTCGCTGTAGGGCAGCGGACGTCGACCCACATAGCTGACGCCGTAGCCGGCGGTGGCGCGGATTGGCTCGCCGCGCGGGCGCCAGGGCAGGTCGTGGAACACCGCCGCATCTCCGCGCAGCACGAGATCGGGAACGTAGGGAACGAGAAGATGCGTGTCCTCGAAGACGGCTTTCACCGCCGTGGCGTTCGCGGCGACGTCGAAGAAGCTCCCGAGCGCCCGCGCCGATCCTGCCCAGCCGTCGCGGGTCGATCCGCTGGCCAGCGTGCTTCGGCCCTCGGTCGGATCGAAGATCAGGTCCTGTTCCGAATGCGTCTGGAAAAATACGGATTTGGCCGCCAGGCTCACCGCTCCGATCTGCCCGGCATAGGACACCCCGAGGTCTCCCGACTGGATATTGACGAAAGGAGTTTGCAGTCCCTGCGCCACGTAGCTGGGATCGACCGACCGCACTCCGGTGCCCGCACTGAACGTGAACTCGAAGTGATTGATCGGACCCACGATGAGCGTGCCTCGAGGCATGATGGCACCGTCTCCGGTGGACGAGCGCTGGACCGGCTCGCGATACAGGCCGTGCTCCAGCTCGCTGAGACACGGCTGATCGACTTCGAGATAGACGTTCGAGGGACTGTCCACGCCGACCGACGAGGGCACTGCGCAGTTGTTGAACACGTCGAACAGAAACATGTCCGCCCTCACCCCGCCGCGGAGGGTCAGCCAGGACAACGGACGCACATTCGCGTCGACGTACACCCCGATGTCCGCGAGCGTCGACGTGAGATCCGCATCCGTGAGGTACGGGGTTTGCGTTCCGTACATGTCCCGGTATTGCGTCGACGTCGTCTGGTCGACGCGCGCGAAGTACCCTCCCTCGAACTCCTGTCTCAAGCCGAAGGCCTCGCCGTGCCAGCGCGCGTAGCCTCGTCCGCCCAGCGTGAGCTCGTCGAAATGAAGATCGATCATGTCTCCACGCTGCACGTGCGGGGATTGGGTCGGTTGCTGAACGTCGAGCAGAAACCCGGTCCAATCCTCGAGCAGTCGCATCGACCGATAAATCGCGAAGAGCTGCTGGGACAGGTCGAACTGGCTGAATCGGTTCTCGTATGTCGCCGAGAGCGATACGCGGCTGGACGTGTTTCCGGTCAGATTGGGATCTTCCGCCCCGTAAAAGCCAACCCTTCCCGACAGGTAGTCATCTTCACGGACTACGCCGGCGGAGTTGTACTCGGTGGCGTACGCCGTGGCATTGATTCGAAGAGTTCCGTTCCGGCCCAAGGGAATTTCGTATTGCCCAATTCCGCTCCCTCGCTTCGCTTGCCGATTCACCCCGAAGCCGTCGGTCGAGTAATACTCGGCCCCACCGAACGTTCCCGGAGCTTCCCCGGGCCCCCACAACACGAGAAACCGCTGCGTGTTGTAGCTCCCGTACGTGTACTCGGTCGTCAGCCCTCGGCGGTCCAGACCCAAATGGTAGTCCGCGCTTCCCGCGACGGCGAAGTCGCCCTGCTGGGGAGCGTAGGGGCCCTCGAGCACCCGAATCGATTTGATGAGCTCCGGGATGATGAAGTGCGTGTCCGCATATCCGTTGCCGTGGTAGTTGCCCGCGTCGTTGATCGGAACCCCGTCGACGCTGAACTCGAGGTCCTGGCCTTCGTGCGCGTCGAAGCCACGCAAAAACACTTGCTCCGCATGGCCCGACCCCCCTTCGTTGGTGAGAAGAAAGCCCGGCGCGAGCTTGAGCGCATCCGACGCGTTGGTCCGAGGAATCGCCTTCAGCTCGCCCACCGTCTCCTGGTAATCGGATGCGCCATGCGTTCGGGCTTCGAGCCGCCCGTGCACCTGAACCTCATTGGCGTTCTGGTCCGACGTGGTGGGGGCTCCCGACGCTGCTGCCGCTTGTGCGGGTTCCGCCGCGGGCGCTACCCCCGACGCCTGCCCCGACGCGGCTGCGGGCGCAGCCGCAGGCACCGGCGCGGTCGACGGAGCCGCCGCCGCAGGCACGGCAGGTCTCGCAGGAAGCTGGTCGGGAGGCGTAACCGGCTCGACGAGCTCGGGCGGAGGCTCCGGCGGGGCAAAATGAAACGGAATCTTGATGCGGCTCGCGACCGCCTTGCCGTTCCGCATGGCCGGCACGAACGTCCACTGTCTTGCCGCGATGATCGCCGCTTCGTCCAGGTCGTTGCCCCCCGACTCCGACACGGTCACCTGCGAAACGTGGCCGTCGGCATCGACCGTGACCGTCAGCATCACGGTGGTGTGCAGGCGCTCCTTGAGGGCGGACGGCGGATAGATCGGGTCGACGTGATGCACGACCGAGGGGGGCGTGACAGGCGCGGCCGAAGACGCGGGCTCCTCGGCGCGCACGGACGGGGCTGCGAGGCCGATCGACCCCGCGGCTCCGCACGCCATGGCCCAGCACAAGGCTCGTCGGACGACAGCTCTCTGGACCAGCTCGTGGTGACACATCAAGCGGAACGATTCATCACTTGTTGAACTGAAGAACTTTCGCAATGCAGTTGTAATTGGAACGTCTATAGTCGATCCTTAGGGTTCGCGAAATCCTATTTCGGTTTTTCGGGATGCACCTTGGTGTTCGTCGCGTTGGCGCTCTCTCTCCTCGGGCTCGTCGCTGGACCTTTGCTGGTGGCCCTGGGAACTAGACGACTCCGCCTTGCGGAAGTCGTCGAGGACCTCACGCTTGGAGTCATTCCGGTCATGGTTGCCGGCCGGCTCTTGCCTCACCTCTGCGACGACATCGGCGTTTTGGCGCTAGTGCTGGCGCTCGCCGGGTACTGCATCCTCGCTTGGCTGGAGCGGCGACAGGTGGACCTCGCGAGCGTCGGCGCAGCGTTCGTCCTTCCTGCATTGACGTTTCACTCGGCAATGGACGGAGCCGCTCTCGCAGTCGCGTTCGGCGATCCGGGGGACGTCGGAGCCGTCGTCCTGGGTGGCGCCCTGGTGCTGCACAGACTGCCCGAAGGGCTTCTGATCGGATCGGTGTTCGTGCCTCGCGTCGGCGTGCGCCGAACCCTGAAAAGCATGGCCTGGCTCGCTGCAGGGACGCTCGCGGGAGCGGCTGGCGGCCGGGGCCTGCTCGCGAGAGCGCCGGAAGCGTGGCTGCACGGGATGCTCGCGCTCGGTCTCGGCATCACGGTACACCTGGTCATTCATCGACACACCTCCCCCCAGACTGCCGACGGTCGACGCGCATCGGCCGGGGCTTTTTGCGCAGGAATCGCCGCGGCGCTTGCCCTCGCCTGGCTCAGCGAGTCTGGATCACGCCTCAAATTTGCCGCCTTCGGAGTGGCGGCCGCTCTGCTGACGGCGGTAGGACGCTTTTATCGGCAGGAGCCACGCGCCGAGCCCCCCAACGACTCCGTCCGCGACAGATGCGGCCCGGTCCCGGGACGATCCGGAGCCGTTCTCGACGCGGAAACGCCCTCACGGTCCCTTGACGGACTCTAGTCCGTGGCGTCCCCCGACGACCCCTCCTGCTCTTCGGACGCATGCTCGAGGACGTTCGTGATGAGGTCGATGACGTGACGATCCGCCATCCTGTAAAAGGTGTGCTTGCCGCTGCGCCGGCGCTCGACGATGCGTTCCGCGCGCAAGAGCCGAAGCTGCTGGGAGACCGTCGAGAGCCCGACGCCGGCCGCTTCAGCCAGCTCGGTGACACACCACTCGCCTTCCGCCAGCCTATCGAGAAGCTTGAGCCGCGCGACGTCGCCCGCGACGCGAAAGAGCGATGCCGCTCGCGAGAACGCCTCGTCCGAGACGATCTTCTTGCTTGCTGCGCGCCGGGCATGGTCCTCGGGGCCGCACGTCGGAGCTTCGTGGGGGGACGGAGCCTCGGGCGGGGGCCTGCGATTCATGGGCGGGGACCGATCGCATGATGACGCAACTGAGTTGCGAATGCATCCCGAACTCTACGCCGCCTCGGAAAATCCGCTGCGGCCTTTGAAAGAAGTCGCACTCGCAGTACGATGATCCGGCCGTGGCAAGGCGTAGCAGGCAGTCGAGATTCGTGGCCGCGGACGTACGCTCGGCCGCCGACCACGCGTTGTTGTTGCGAAGGTCGGGCCTGCGAAAGACGGCCGCCAGGATCGCCGTGCTCAAGTTTCTCGAGGGCGCCCCCGCCCCGCTCAGTCATGGCGAGATCGCGGGCGAGATCGCCTCGCTGGGGTTCGATCGCGCGACCGTCTATCGCAATCTCGTCGACCTCGCTCAAGCCGGCCTCGTGGCACGTGCCGACTTGGGAGACCACGTCTGGCGCTTCGAGATCAGGCGCGGACCCTCGGCCCACGTCGGCGAGCACCCTCATTTTCTTTGCGTGACCTGCGGCGGCGTCACCTGCCTACCCGGCGGGGCGGTTCGTCTCGTCTCCGCTCGCGGCGTGCCCCGCGCCATCGCTGCGCGCGACGTCGAGGTGCACGTCAAGGGCCGCTGCGACACATGCCTGGCCTGAGCATCGCGCGTCGGGTCGAGAACTGCCGCGACGCGCTGTAGGTGAGAAATGTGATGAGGAGCACCGTCAGAGGAATGATGATCTTCAAACGCCCTTCGGCCTCGTGAAGCTCGTTGATTTCTCCCCCTTTTGCTCTGCCACCACGACGTCGGCGATGTCTTGCTCCTGGAAGCCGCTGCGAGATCCGAGCAAGCCCACACCGCGCACGTCGTAGCTTTGCTCGCCGAGAAACAGACGGTCGCCACCGACGTTCTGATTGCCGTTCTGGATGGCCGTCATGAGCTGGCCCAGCGTGCTGCCATGGCCGCGGAGGCGGTACGGATCCACCTCCACGTGGTATTGCTTCGTCTCCCCGCCGTAGCTCGTGACGTTCGATGACGCCTGGACCTGTTTGAATTGGCGCTCGAGAATCCAGTCCTCGGCCGTCTTGAGATCCTTGAGCGTGTAGCCCGATCCGACAACGCGGTAGCGAAACACCTCGCCGATCGCGTTCCAGGGCGAGAGCTGACCCTGCAATCCCGAGGGCAGCTGCACGAACTGCAGCCTGTTGATGACCTCCTGGCGGGCGTCCTTGTACTCGATCGCCCAGGTGAAATAGCACTTCACATCGCTCAATCCGAAGAGCGAGAAGCTTCGAATGTGATCGAGGCCCGGCATCCCCGCGAGTCCGATTTCGAGCGGGATCGTGACATAGCGCTCGGTTTCCTCCGCGCTCCAACCGGGCGGCTGCGTCCGGCTGCGGACGACCGGGGAGCTACTCGTCCCCTCACCGCCGGTCGCGTCCGTCCGCCCCCATCGGCCGCGCGCGGCGTGACAGGCCGGCGGATTGCCTCAGGCGCGCCCCGATTGCAGCGCGCCTGGGCAGGGCGTCGCGGGCGCGGCGAACCGCGCCCGACTCCACGTCACGGAACGTTCCAGATGTCGAGCACGTTGATGCCGTCGTCGACCGCGGCGAACCGGAAGTGAGGTCCGACCACCTCGAGCGCCAGCCCGAACGCAGAACCGGGTGCCGAATCGATCGAGAACTCGGAGACGAACGAGCCCGTCGCAGTGAACTCGACGATTTCGCTCGGCTGATTCGGGTCGAAGTTGACGGCGTCGCCCTGGGCCGAGATGAGGTCTCCATTCGGAGCAAGCGCCAGCCCCAGGGGCCCGTGGAGGTGCACCGCATCCGAAACGACGAGGCTGCCCGTTCCGGTGTCCCGCGTACGCCTGAGCGCGTCGGGAACGGCATAAATGGCGTTGTCCCCGGCCGAGGCCACGTACAGGACGTCGCTCTCCTGGTCCAGCGCGACTCCCGTCGGGCCGACCACGAACGCCGCGGGGTCGCACCGATGCGTGTAACCCGATGCGATCTGTTCCGCGTCTTCGATGACCAGGCCCTCGCCGCCGACCAAAGCGTCGATCCGGGTGACGGCGCCGCTGAGTGCGTTCGCGACGAAGATGTGCGCCGAGTTGCCCTCGTCGAGAATCGTCAGATCCCACGGACCGTCGAGCAGCACGCGGCTCGACAGCACCTGTACGAGCCGACCGTCCTTGTCGATGACCAGGACCGCTCCGTGGCCGACGTTCTCCTCCTGGCCTTCCGCCCCCTCGGTGCAGGAGCCGGAACCGTTGGTGCTGGGGAGATTGCCCACCAGGACCAGCCCTCGACGCAGCGCGCCCAGCGCGGTCGAAAACCCCGGAAACGAGGAATCCTGGAAGAAAAGCGAGGGCGACGCATTGGCGTTCACGCGAACGATCGTCGTCCCCGTTCCCTGCAGGTTCGCGGAATTGTTGAAATTCGCAACGATGACATCGCCCCCGCGCAAGAGGCCGCCCTCCGGAAACCCGCCCGGGACGAACGCAACTCCGTAAGGGTTCACGTCGCCGTTGGCCGGAACGGTCGATGCGCTCACGGTTGGCGTGGCGGGAAGTTGAGGCAGTATCGGGGCGTCGATAGAGGCGCCGTACGCACCCGCGGGAAATAACAACACAATCGCCGGGATCAATCGCTCGAGAAGCGACCTATGCGGATATGCCATGGTTAGTCCTCCAATGACGACACCAAACTACGTTGCAAGAATCGAAAGTAAAGAGAAATCTCGAAAAAGAAATCGCGTGAAATGCGCGGCAATTCCGCTCGGGGCCCGTCGCTTCCTCACCGCGTGGCGCGTGGCGCCGGCGCACGGAGAGGCGGAACGTGCCCTGCGGCCTCGGCCATGCGCAAGAAATACGCCGAACTTGGCGCCTTCTACGGCCTCCCGGAGGACGAACACGGCGACACAACACGGTGACACGCGGCTTACAGCTGGACGTCCGGAACGAAACGCAAATGGCAGCGATCAGGCGGGAGCGGGAATCGTCACAATGGCTTGTGAGTCATCGCGTGCGATTTTCCGGAAATCGGAAATCTTGTTTCCGAGGGTCCGATCAGCCTTTTCTTGGTCCTCGGTCACCCTGCGCGCATTGACCGAGCTAGGTCCACTGCGCCAGAAAGCGGCCCTCGCCGCTCTGCGTCTGCGGCAGAATCTGGACTTCGGGCCGCTCGGACACGTGAGCGAGCAGCGCCGCCAGCACAGTCCGCACCCCTTCGCGAAAGTAGGCGATGTCGAACAGCTCGCATCCCGAGTAGTCGATACCCGCTCGTTCGTCTCCGAGCCGAACGATGGAAACGCCGGCCCCCGTCCACGCTTCGGTGCCACATCCGGTCCAGCAGAAACAGGATCTCCCAGGGCGAGCGCGCGCGCTTCGCCAGAGCAATGTAGGGGGCGTACCAGGCTCTGCGGATGTCGCCGCGACTGAGCATTGCGGCGACCTGTTCGCTCGATAGACGGAGCGCGTCGCAGGCCTGATAGTGAGCGCGCGCGACGTCCATCGGAAGCCACGCGCCCGCGACTGCAGAGAGGATCTGCTCGCGATGCTCGCAAAGCGATGCGAGGTATGCGTCCCAGTGCCCGTTCGCCCGCAACGCGTCGAGCGAGGACACGACCCACGTGCTCCGAAAGACCGTGGCACTCGGTGCCGGCACCGGGTCCTCGCCGACCGCGCTCCGCCCGCCATGCTGACCCGGGGACGGCGGCGCGCTCCTCACCCTTGAAAAAGCGGCCGCCGTGATTCGTCGATTAAGGAGCTCGACGGGCCCCCCCGAAGGGGGCGAAACCCACGCGGAGGAACCCGCCTCTCGGATGCCTCGGGATTTCGAGGCCGGCCCTTACTTTTTCTTCGGGGCAGGGGCGCTCTTCGCGGGTGCGCTCCTCGGAGCCGGCGCCGGGTGCGCCTGAGGGGCTGCCGCTGGGCCATGCGACGTGGCCGGCGGTCGGGACGCCTCGGAACCCGTGGGCCGCTCGGTAGTGCCCCCTTGCGGTCGGCCCGTTTCGTGCCCTTCGGTTGACGCCGTCTTTGCGGGCTCGTGCTCGGTACCCTTCGCCGGCTCGCGCTCGGTGCCCTTGGCCGGCTCGCGCTCGGCCGTCTTTCCAGGCTCCTTGCGCTCTTCCGGACGCGCCTGCGCGCGGCCCGGACGGGCAGCCCCGCCGGCGGTCGCAACCCGCTTGGCCGGCGGATGCGCTCCCATGCGCTGCGCCGTGGACGGATGCCCGAAGTTTCGCGCTTGCTCCGCACCGCGTTCATGCCCGGTCGCGTGGGCGATCTTCGACGGAGGAATCTTGAGCGAGGTGGGAGGCGGCCCGTGATGACCATGGCCCGCGCCCCCGCCCCCGCCCTCCGCATAGACGTGAGTGCGAGCCCGAATCGCCTCGGCGCGCTCTCCTCGAATGACGACTCGCCCCGGGGTCGGCGAGAAAAGATCGCCATGCGCGACGAACCCGAAGCGAAGCTCGGGTGCGACGAAACCGACCGTGACCACGGCTCCGCCTCGCCAGATGTACAGCGGAGCGGCTGGAGCCCAGCCGATGTAGTCGTCGCCGACTCGCCACTCGACCCACGCTGGAGCGTATTCGCGGCCGGGGATCCATCCCCATCCGCCACTGCTCAGCGGGACCCAGCGACCATAATGAAACGGAGCCCAACCCCAATCGTAATCGCTGACCCAGAGGTAGTCGTCACCGTAGACCCAATGGCCGCCGCCCATGTACGGGACGAAGTCCGGCCCGACCTCGGCCGGGTTGGGCACCCAAATCGTGCCGTAGACTGGGTCGTCGACCCACTGGCCGTGCGCATCGAGCGCCGGGTGGAAATCCTGGAGCGCGGTCGGGTCCTGATCATCGTAAGTGTCCGCCTGGGCTTCGGTGTCTTCTGCCGCAGGTGCCGCCGGCCCTTCCGGAGGCGGGGGCTGCTCAGCCGGTGGGGCCGGCTCTGCTGGAGCCGGCGTTCCAACGGTCACGGCCACGGTGGGCGGCGGAGGGGGCGGGACATAGGCCGGACGCACGGCAACGGTGCATCCCATGCACGTCAGAGCGCTCAGCGACAGGATTGAAATTCGGTGCGGTCTCATTCGGAGTCCCTCGGGGAAGGACGCTCGTGGAGTGGCGGGCGATCGACACGACCCCCCGCGATGCCACTTCATCGCGCCGGTGGTGCATGGGCGCTCGGCAAAAGGAGCCCCCACACGAAGCGCCGCCACGCTAGGCGATTCGCGAAAAAGGGCAATGCAAAAATAGTTGCAGAGCCGAGGATCGGCAGACCGCAGGAGCGCGGCGCCGCGCTTCAAGCCCAAGTGTCGCCAGGCTTTTTCGCCAAACTTGCGCTCCCCGCGCACGCGCGTGCTCTCGGCCTCCTCAGGCGCGGCCGTAGGCCAGGAAACTCTCGATGATCGACACGAGCAGCGGGGGCGCCTCTTCCATCGGGTAGTGCCCGCAATCGGCCAGTGATTTCACCGAAAGCCGGGCGCAGAGCGGCGCGAGAGCACGAGCGACGGCTTCGGCACGCATCGGCTCGACGTCCTGCTCGCCGGTGACGGCGCGCACCGGACCCTCGATCGCCGAGCCCCGGTCGGGCAGACGGCGGCCGGCAAACATGGTCACGAACGCCGCCACCTCCGGGTCGGCGCTCGACCGCCAGCGATCGACCTTCCGCCTGAACCACCCATCGGGTGGGCGGTCTCCGTTTCGGGATCGCAAAAAGGACGCTCGCTTCGAATCGTCGCCGCGCGCGACGCCCCGCAGGAGCTCCACCATGGCCGATCACGTCGCAGCCTCTTCCTGCCCTTTGCCGGCTCCTCCCGACACCGGCCGCCCGTACCCACCCCCGCCGGGGGTCTCGATGCGAAGGCGGTCCCCTGCGTCGACGCGGAACGTCGCTTTGCCTCCCACATCGCGACCGTTCCAGAGATTTCGTCCCGCGAGGGCCGCCTCACCGCCGTCCAGACCGAAGGGACGAAGCACGCGGCGCTCGGAAAGAATCGTGACGTCGAGGGGCCTCAGCATCTCGATTTCGCGAACGAGCCCGTCGCCTCCGTCGAACTGTCCGCGACCCCCCGAGCCGCGACGCACTTCGAAGACGCGGACCCGGACCGGAAAGCGAGACTCGAGGACCTCCACGTCCGTGAGCCGAGTATTGGTCATGTGCGTATGCACGGCCGACGCTCCGTGGAAGCCGGGCCCGGCGCCGGCGCCACCGGCGATCGTCTCGTAGTAGGCGAAAGTTCCGTCGCCGAAAGTCAGGTTGTTCATCGTGCCCTGGCTCGCCGCGGCCCGGCCGCTGGCCCCGAGCAGCACGTCCACGAGACGCTGCGACGTCTCGACGTTGCCCCCGGCCACTGCGCGCTCCGGCCCCGGAGCGAGCAGGCTCGGCCGCGCGACGATGACGCGGACCCGGCGCAGACATCCGTCGTTCAGCGGGATTGGGCGCCCGGCGAGCACGCGGAGGAAGTAGATCACGGCAGCCATCGTCACCGCGAATGGCGCGTTGAGGTTGCCGGCGTGCTCGCCACCGCTCGCGGAAAAGTCGAGCGTCAAGCGGTCCGCACGAACCGAGATGCGGACCCCGACGGGCGACCCGTCGTCGAGAGCGTCTCGGAACTCGTGATCCCCCGGCGTGAGCCGCGCGATCGCCTCGGCGACGGCCGCTTCGGCCTCGTCCTGCAAGTATCCCATGTACGCGAGAACGGTCGCGCGTCCGTGGGAGGAGACGAGGTCCCCGAGGAGTCTCTCACCCTCGCGATTCGCCGCAATCTGGGCCTCCAGATCGAGCAGATTGAGCTCCGGCGCGCGCGCTGGATATCGTCCGGTGCGCAGCGTTGCCAGCACGAGCTCTCGGTCGAGGTGGCCTCCGCGCACGATTCGATCTCCTCGAAAGACGACCCCCTCCTCTTCGAGGCTACGCGAGAAGGCCGGCATCGAGCCGGGCGTGATCCCTCCGACGTCTGCGTGGTGCCCGCGATTGGCCGCGAAGAACAGAAGCCGTCGGTCTCGATCGTGGACGGGCGAGACGATCGTGATGTCGGGCAGGTGCGAGCCCCCCATTGCAGGATCGTTGGCGATGAACACATCGCCGGGCTCGGGGTGCGGATGCTTCGACAAGACCCCGCGCACCGACTCGCCCATGGCGCCGAGGTGCACCGGGATGTGGGGAGCGTTGGCAACGAGTGAGCCCGCGGGGTCGAAGATGGCGCACGAGAAATCCAGCCGCTCGCGGATGTTGGTGCTCTGGGCCGTCCGCCGAAGTACCCGGCCCATCTGCTCTGCAATCGACATGAATGCATTGCCGAACACTTCGAGCCGCACCGGGTCGAGCTGCTCGTCCATCGCTCCAGCGATCCCTGACGAAGCGGCGGCGGCGCGGACCGTCCCGTCGTGCAGCGCAAGCACGCCGTCGTCGCGCGCCTTGAGGTGGAAACCCGGCTCCACGACCAAGGTGCCGGTCGCCTCGAGAACGACGAGCGGACCGGCCAGCGATTGACCCGCTGCCAGGTCTTCTCGGAGGAAAACCGGAACGAGGGCCTCCCGTCCTTCGTTCGTCCAGAGCGTCGTCGCCTTGCGCGGCCGCGCGGCCGCCGCGCTCGCGGCGGTCGGCGTCATCGGCGCAGGGCGCGCCCTTCGGGCCGTCGCCTCCACTCGAACGGCGACGATCTCGATCGCATCCTCGGTTCGCACGTAGCCGAACAGTCGCTCGTGCGCGCGGGCGAAGCCATCGCGCAGCTCCGAGCATGTCCCGGCGGGCAGCGTCAGCGAATGCTCGGTTCCTGCGTAGCGCAAGTCGATGCGGTGCGACACGACAGTTGGTCCGTCGTCGAGCGCCTCCTGCTCGAGCGCGGCCCGACCCTGGCGCTCGAGCCGAACGAAAACGGGCGCGAGGTCCGCGACCGCCGCTTCGGTCAGTCGAGCCCGCCCCGCGTCCGCACTCCCGTGCCACGATACGGGAGCGAGGCCCAGACCGTACGCGGAGAGCACGCCTGCCAGCGGGTGGCACAGGACGCTGCGCACTCCGAGCAGGCGAGCCACGCCACATACGTGCTGGCCCGCGGCACCGCCGAAGACGATGAGGGCATGATCGCGAACGTCGTGGCCGCGCGCAACCGACACCCTGCGGATGGCTTCCGCCATGTTGTGATTGGCCACCTCGACGAAACCGAGGGCCACTTGCTGCGGCGAACGTCGAAAGCCGAGCCGGTCGAGTGCCGCGACCTGCCGGGTCACCGCGTGGCGCACCCGGGTGTCGTCCAGCGAAAACGGAAATCGATCCGGCACGAGGCGGCCCAGGAAAAGATTGACATCGGTCAACGTGAGCGATGTCGCTTCCGGACGGCCGTAACAGAGCGGGCCCGGCTCAGCCCCGGCGCTCTGTGGGCCGACGATTAGACGGTGTCCGTCGATCCGGCAGACGGAGCCGCCGCCCGCCGCCACGGTGTGAATGTCGAGAGCCGGCGCTCTCACGCGAACGCCCGCGATCTCTCCCTCGTAAACGAGATCACCCTCCCCGCCGACGCGCGACACGTCGGTCGACGTGCCGCCCATGTCGAAGCCGATGGCGCGGTCGAGCCCGTGCGCGCGCGCGATCTCGGCGACCGCAACGACGCCACCGGCAGGCCCCGAGAGCAGCGCGTCGGGAGCGCGCAGCCGCGCGGCATCGACGAGCCCGCCGCTCGACTGCATGACTCGAAGCGTGCTTCCTGGAAGCTCGGCGGAGATCGCCGCCAGGTAGCCGCGCAACATCGGCGTCAGGTAAGCGTCGAGCGTCGTCGTGTCGGCGCGTGCGAGAAAGCCCATGGTCGGGTCGACCTCGTGCGACAGCGCGACGTGGCGGAATCCCGCTCGAACCGCCAGGGCTCCGATCTCCCGTTCGAGGTCGGCGCCGGCATACGCGTGCAAGAGAACGACGGCGACGCTGTCGATCCCGCGCTGCCTCTCCACGATCAGGTCTTGCAGGACCCGCTCGGGATCGGGCCGCTCCACGACCCGCCCCTCGGGATCGCAGCGCGCGTCCACCTCGAGGACTGCCGCGCAGAGGACCTCGGGCTTTCGAATGTCGAGCTCGAACAGGCTCGAGCGCGCCTGCGTGCCGATCCGGAGCACGTCTCGAAATCCGCGAGTGGTCACGAGGAGGCACGTCGTGCCTTTGCGCTCGAGCAGTGCGTTGGTGGCGACCGTCGTGCCCAGGCGCACGTCGCACGGGGGAATGGCGGCGTCCGACTCGAGCCCCAACACGCGCCGGATCCCCTCGACCGGCGCCCGATCGGAAGACAGCACCTTGGCCACCGTCAGCCGCCCGGTGAGCGGATCGCGTCCGAGGCAATCGGTGAACGTGCCCCCGCGGTCAATCCAGATTTCCCAACGATCGGGGGGCCTCACCGGACGCGCGACCATTGGAACGAACTGGAGACGGGTCGCCTCGACCGCACGTGGGGCGTCAGTCGGTGCATACGGGGACAAGCACTCCCTCGACGTCCTGGACCCCGTTGCACGAGCCGCTGGCGCAGTCGCTGTCGCCGCAGCAGAACTGAAAGCACACGTCCACGCCCGTGTTGGTCTCGACGCAAGGCCCCAGCTGACACTGACTCGACGCCGAGCAGGAGGCTCCGACCACGCTGGTGCCGGCGCATTGCGACGCGCAATCGTCCGCGTAACAGGCGGTGTACCCGGCGGTCACGACGGTCTTGAACCCTCCGTAGACGTCGACACAGTCGCAAAACTCGGTGAAGGACGTGGCGCTGGAAAAACAGCCGAATGCGCCCGCACAATCGAGATTGTCCGCACAGCTCGTGAACGAATCGCAGCAATTGTTGACGATGCACTCGTTGCAGGTCGCGGTGTTGTACGAGGGATTGCAGGCGCCTGCGGTGCCCGAGCCGCTCGACGACGAGAGACTGCTCGCCGAGCTTGTCCCGAGCATGCCACCGCCCAGTGCTGCCCCTCCCACCGCAGTAGCTCCCGAGCTCCCGCTGGCCGCAGTCTCTCCCGAGCTGCCGCTGCCGCCGGCCGTACCGCCGTCGGCGACGGGCGGCAAATCGCCGATGCCGAGGATGGCGCTGCACGCCGCCAGGTGCCCCGTGAACAGCAGCGCCGCCGCCCGGACAATGGCCCGGTGCCATCTCGTCGCTCCGCGCCACTTCATCGAAAGCCTCCTTCGAGGAGTACGCCGCCGCTGCCCGCCGACAAAAATGGAGCGACGCGAAGACCCCTCGGGCTGGCCGTAGAACCTGGGGGGGCGGTCAAGTAGAGTGCCAGTCCACCGGCCACGAGAACGCCTCCCGCGATGAACCCGACGGTCGACACGGTCGCCGAGGTCGATGCGCTGCTCTTGTCGCTCTCGGCCTGATCGTGGGATTGGGCAGAGCAGCTCGGAGGGGGGCACGCGCTCTTCGCGCTGCTCCAGCGCGACGCCGCCAGCGCGCCGAAGATGCTGCCAACGACGAGGCTCGCGATTCCGGTCCCCCCGGCCACCAGCCCGATCGTCCGCTGGGTCTGCCCGCCGGACGACGATGAGCTGGAAACGGCGTTGATCTGCGGTGGGGCGATCGCTTCCCCGGTCGGGCTGGCCCCGGGAGACGGCGTCTCGACCGTGCCGCCGGGAGCGGCCGGGGCAGCGCCCGCCGCACCGAACTGAATCCGCTCTCGCCGCGCCTTTTCGCCCTCACGGATGACGAGTTGCTCTTCGACCGGCGCCTGCCCCTGGGCCTCGAACCGGAACGCGTGAGCGCCGGGGTCTACGGGCACGGCGGTCCCGTCCAGGTGGTCGAGCCAGCGCTGACTGTCGATCCGAACGGTCACGGCGGCCAGGTCATGCCCCGCGCTGTCCTGCGCGTCGAACACGATCGTGGGCTGCACGTGTTCCAGCTCGTCCAGACGCTGCGCGCAGTCGTCGCGCACCAGGCCCGGGCAAGCCTGCGCAACGCACGTCCGGAGCTGCTCGCGCGCTTCGGCGAGGTGGCCGCTCCGCCGAAGCGACTGGGCCTTGGTGTCCGCGTCGACGCATTGGTCCTTGGTCGGATCGGCGCTCGCCCGCGGCGCGAGCAGCGCCAACGCCGCCGAAAGGAGAGCCGGCACCGAGCCGCGCCCGTGAGGTCTCGTCATAGACATTCCTTCTTGAAGACCTTGTTTCCAGCCGAATCGAAATAAAACGGAGGTCTGCAACTGGGAGAGCCGGCCGTCGGAGCTGCCGTCGCTCCGGTTGGCGGGAGCGTCGCTGACGGTGGAAGCGCGAACGAGGGCGACGGCGCCATGGATCTTCCCGCGGGCGGACGGGCATCCCCTTCGACCGGCGCCGCCCGAGACGGGCCTGCGGCCGACGCGGGCGCCGCAGAAATCGGGGAAAACGTCGACGTCACCGCTGGCACGAGCGCCGAGACGGCGGGGGATACCGGGGCTGCCGCGGACCCCGCAAGCTCCGGATGCCCCGGTGGCAGCGTCTGCGTCGAGCGGAGCGGTGCCAGCGTCTGCGCCGCGTCCGGCTGCATCGTGACGGAAGCGGAGCTCGACGCCGACGTCGCCGAAGTGACGGAATGGATGCCGAATGCCACCCCCCCGGCAACGACGGCCGCACCCGCAAACGCCGCGGCGATGAGAAACGGCCGCCGGTCTGGCAGTCCCGCGGGCGCCAGCGGCTCTTCGGTGAAGACGGGGCGTGCCGTCGTACCACTCAGCAAAGAAGTCTGGGGGACGGCCCGATCGAGCCCGTCGACGATCGGAGCCGCTCCGCCCGCATCCGGTTGCGTGCCGGCCACGCGCCCGCGCGCCGGCGCAACCGGAGACAGCGCCGGCGGCGGCACAACCGGCACCGACGCCCCCGCCGGCGGGGGCGCCGCCTCTTGCCTCGCTCGCGTCAGCGCGAAGGTGCGGCCGAGCCCACGGCAAAGCACAGACAGAACTTCGGCCGAGACTCGCTGTCCGAACACCGCGATTTGCGCCTGGACGATCGCGTCCCGCATCGCTTCGGCTCCCGGCCAGCGCTGCCCTTTCTCGAAAGCGAGCGCGCGATCTACGACCGCGACGACGGGCGGAGGGGTTCCCGGCGAGACGGCCGCCAGCGAAGGCGCAGCGGTGGTTGCCGCCCGGATCAGTACCTCGGGCCCCGTCTCTCCACTGTGCACGAGGCGGCCGCTCAGGAGGGTGAACAACGTGGCGCCCATCGCCCAGAGATCCGTACGCGGATCCATCTCGCTGACCCTGCCGAGGGCCTGCTCGGGCGCCATGAACGCAGGAGTCCCGAGCAAGATGCCCGCCCCGGTCTGCTGCGCGCCGCTCGCGGCGGCGTCTCGGACCCGGGCGATGCCAAAATCCAGGACTTTGACGACCCCCTCGTACGTCAGAAACAGATTCGCCGGCTTGACGTCCCGATGCAGGATGCCTTTTGCGTGGGCCGCCGCGAGCACATCGAGGGCCTGGTAAGCGACGCCCAGGACCGGACCGAGCGGCAGCTTCGCTTGACTCTGCTCCCAGAGCTCCTCGATCGACGCTCCTTCGAGCAGCTCCATGACGAGGAACGCCGCCCCGTCTTCGGCGGTGTCGTCGTCCAGGACGGCGAGGGCGCCCGAGTGTTTGACCGAGTTGGCGGCGTAGCCCTCACGAAGAAATCGCCCGCGCACGTCCGGGTTCAGCGAGAGCTCCGGGTGGAGCACTTTGACGGCGAATTGCTTCTGGTTGCGATGCGTGGCGGCGTAGACCACAGCCATGCCGCCGATGCCCAGCACCCGGTCGAGGCGATACTTCCCGCGGAGCACCGAGCCCAAACGCTGCTGCGCCCGCTGCACCGCTTCGCTGTCCGCAGACATCGCCTTCTCCGGATGGGCGTTCACCCTACACCACAGCCCAGTACAGCAGAGTGTGCATCGCCCTGGAAGGGCCGGCCACGGCTTAAAACGAGCGCCGCCGCTCGCGGGGCCCGCATCGAATCGCGGGCGCCTCGGGAGCGGCGAGTGGTGGGTGACTTGGTCCGCGGTGGCGGGGGCACCCGCCGTCGCCGGGAGCCTTGGCCGTCACCGCGGAGTACCCCTGGAGCAGCGCCTCAGCCGCCCGGGCAGACCTCGTAATATTCCGTCATGGGCTCCTCGCAGGTGAGCGGCGCGGTCGTCGAGCCGAGCGAGGAGTCCCCGGGAGCGGTGATGCCCCACCAGTCTCCATCTGCCGGCGGCGTGGGGTCGTTGCCATTGGTCGCGCCGCCGCGGCTGCTGTCGCGAAGCGAAGTGAAGATGTCGCCTGTCGTCCCGTAATTGATCGCGCCTCCCTCGTTGATCTGAATCCCCGCGTTCGCTGCAGGTGCGAACTTCAGAATCACGTCGTTTCCCAGGGTCAGGGTCGCCGCGCTGTCGACGACGAGATACGTGGGAATCACGAACGGCACCTTCGTCGCCGCCCACGTGACCGCTCCTTCCAGATCGGGACCGGTATTGACGACGATCCCGTTGTAAAGGCTCGGTTGCGCATTTCCGGGGTCCGCCGCCGAATTGTCGAACGAGTTCGAGTCGTCCATCGAGGTCGTGGAATTGATTTGCAGCGGCACCGTGTCGTCGTAGAACAGGTTTCCGGTGATCGCGTTGGCCGGCGGGGCGCTCGGGGCGTTGAGGGCTCCGGGCGACGAGATGGCCGCGGTCGTCGTCTGATCATGGGCGAAGACGCAGTTCTTGACGGTTGCCGTCGAGTTGCCCTCGTCAAGCGCGGCCGCGTCGCCCCCGCCTGCGTACGTGAAGCTGGTCTTCGTGAAATTCGCCCCGGTGCTGGACTCCAATCGAACCCCGTTCCAGTCGCCCGACGCGGGGGAAGTCGCCGACCCGTCGCCGTTGGTGTCGCCTCCGCGGGCGTCATCCTTGAGCGACGTGAAGGAGATTCCATTCGTGCCGACGGAGCCGATCGTGCCGGCGACCGCCATGTATGCGCCCGCGCCGAACTTCACGATGACGCCGTCACTCAGTGTTAGCGACCCGGTGCTGTCGATCTGGAGGTACGAGCTGTACACGACGAACGGCACTTTCGTCGCCCCCCACGAGACGTTGCCGTCGATGTTGGGGCCCGTGTTGAACACGATGCCGTTGTACTGATTCGGCTGCGGGTTCGAGGGATCCGCCGCCGAGTTGTCGAACGAGTTCGAGTCGTCGATCGAGAATAGCCCGTTGATGGCGAGCGGAACGGTGTTGTCGTAGAACGTGTTGCCTGTGACCACTGTGCCGGACGGAGCGTTCGACAGATCGAGCGCGGGCGGCTGGGTGATCGCGGCCGTCGTGGGCTGATTGTGTGCGAAGACGCTGTTGGTCACGGACACGGTGCCCGCGCTCGAGCCCGTCAGCGCAGCGCTCGACCCTCCGCTGTAGTAAAAGCCCGTGTAATCGAAGCTCGAGCTGTTCGTTCCGTTCAGACGGATGCCGACCCAGTCGCCGGGCGCCGGCGAAGTCGCGTTGCCATCGCCGTTGGTGTCGCCGCCCCAGGAGTCGTCCTTGATCGACGTGAAGACGATCGGGTCCGCCGCCGTCCCCGTCGCGATCAGCGTTCCGGACGCCGAAACGTTGACGTAGTTTCCCGCATCGAACTTCACGATCGTCCCCTTGTCGATCGTCAGCGCGGCGTCGACCTCCAGGTAGTTGCCGCAGTTGATCACGTAGATTGCCGCGGGCCACTCCGTTGGAGTCGAGATCGTGCAATCGCTGTCGGTCGTGAGGGTCACGACCGACAGGGTGCCGCCCGTGCTCGTCCCCGATCCTGTGGTACTGGTGCCGGAGCTCGTCCCGGAGCTCGTCCCCGTCGTTCCGGGGTTTCCACCCATCCCACTGCTCGAACTGCAGCCCCAAAGTAAGCCCATGGCGAGCATGGTCCCAAGCGCTGTCCTGGCTCTCATCGCATCCCTCCTGGATCGCCGATTGTCTCGTCGGAATTCGCTGTCGTCCAGAGGTTCAGCAATCGTCGCGCCATGCATGTAACGGGACGAAATCGTAAGACTTGCAACGACTGTCACGGATCTCCGCACGGCATGTCCCACTCGCCGCCGGCTCGCGGTCACACTCGGCAAAAAGCAGTTGCGCGAGACCGCGCTCGCGAACGGCTCGAGCCAGCGCCGATCGCCCTGGCCGGCCCGTCGTCCGGCCACCGATCTAGCGTTTGAGCGTGGCGTCTAGCAGAGCGATGAGCGTCCGCCAGTGCCGCTCGGTGGCGGCGGCGTCGTGCACGGGCGTGTCGCGAAGGACCCAGCCGTGCCTGGCTGGATACGTTTCGATCGTGTGGTCGACGCCGGCCTTGGTCAACGCCTCCTCGAGGCGGGCCTTCATCTCGTCGGGGAACGACTGATCCTCGATCGCGCCCGCGAGGTAGACGCGCGACTTGATCCTCGAGGCGAGCAAGTGGGGGCTGTCCGGGGCGTCTGTCGCGAGCCGGCCCCCATGGTAGGAGGCCGTGGCGACGATTCGATCCGGGTATGTCCCGGCCGCGGTCAGCGACATCAGGCCGCCCATGCAGTAGCCGGTCGTGCCGATGCCGCCCGGTTTCACGTCTGCGCAACCCGCGAGGTATTCGAGAAACGCCTTGGTATCCGACATGATGTTGGCGGGCGTCGCATGCGCGAAGAACTTCTCCATCAAAAGCTTGCGCTTGTCCGGATCTGTGAAAATCGTGTGAGGATCCATCGGCTCGTACGGTCCGGACCGGTAGAACAGATCCGGGAGCAGAACGAAGTACCCGTAGGTCGCAAGCCGCTCTCCGATTTCGAGCATGGCAGGACGTATCCCCAGGCCGTCCATGAAGACTAGAACGGCGGGCCAAGGACCGATTCCCGTGGGGCGAAAAACGTACGCAGGGCAGGTCCCATCCTTCGTCTTGATCTCGATCCTGCTCATCTGGGTCTCTCTCCCGGTTTTTCTCGGTCGAACGGCTTCTACGCCTTCGGCGCGCCGGATGCCAGCACCCTTCTCGTTAGGCCTGGCGGTTGCGTCCAGGCCGTCCGCCCAACCGTTGGTATTGCCCTCATCGCCCGCCCTGTGCTGAACTCGACATCGACGCATGGCTCCCACGACGACGAGCGACCCCGACACGAAGTCCATCAACAAGTCCGATTTCATCCGCTCGCAGCCGAGCAGCATGTCCGCGGCGCAAGTCGTCGAGAAGGCCAAGGCCCAAGGGATGGATCTCCGCGCGGGTCTCGTCTACGAGGTTCGTCGCACAGACAGGGCGAAAAAAACCGCCGGCGCCAAGCCGCCCACGGCGGCCGGCAAGAAGGGTGCACCAAAATCGACGGCCACCGTGCCGAAGAGCGCTCGTCCCGAAAAGCCAGCCACGAGCAAGGCTGCCTTCGTTCGCGCTCACGCAAACCTGACGCCGAAGGAGATCGTCGAAAGAGCGAAAGCCGAGAGCATGGAGCTCGACGTCGGGTACGTGTACAACGTGCGGTCGTCCAGCAAGGCGTCCAAAAACGAGGGGCCCGGCCGTGCTGCGCGACGAGCCGCGGAGCCGAAGGGAGCCTCGACCGCGAAAGCCGCGAGCGTGATCTCGCGCGTGGAAATCTTGCTCAAGGCGGTCGCCGCCGAGGTCGGTCTCGGCCGCGCCATCGAGCTTCTCCAAAGCGAGCGGGCGAGAATCCGGGCAGCGATCGGCGATTGACGCGGCTCCCCGCTGCCTCAGTCGTCGCTCTTCGTCTTCAGCTTCTCTTCGTTCTCCCTGATGAAGGCCCGAATTTCGTCGGCCATGTCGAGCACCTTCGTCCATTGCTCCTTGTAAAGCGTGACGGGAAAGCGCCCGAGGCCATACAGCGACACACCTCCTTTTTCGGAGATCTTGAGAGACGTCACTCTCTTGTCGCGGGTCTTGAGGCGCTCGTTCTCGGCGCGCAGCCGATCGAGCTCGGCCTTGAGATCTTCGTCGGACGGCATCCCCCACACGCTATCTTCGCGACCGGCGAGCGGCAACGGGGACGACGAGCGTCGAATCGGGTAGCGGCGGACTCAGCGTTTTGTGCGTGCGAACAGGACTCGCCCGAGGGGGAGCGCGCTCTTCTGTGGCACTCCGGCGTCAAGCCGCCCTCTGTGAGCGCCCAGCAGATCGCTTCGCGTCACGATGCCGACGAGGCGTCGCCCGTCCTTCTCGCTCACGACCGGCAAGCGGCCCACGCCTGCCTGGACCAGCCGGTCGACGGCCTCCCGCAGGGACGAGCCGTCGCTTACGACGATTGGCGGCCTCCGCACCAGGCTTGCGACCGGGCCCGCCCCCGTCGCGACGTCGTCGAGCACGTCGCGTCGCGTGACGACACCGACGATGCGGTCCGCGTCCATCACGGGATAGCCTTGGTGCTGGGCTGTCGCGTCTTTCGAGAGTAGCCAGGCGCGAACGCGTTCGACGCTGTCGCTCGCAGCGATCGTGATCACCTCGGTGGTCATCGCGTCCTTGACGAGCACGGAATCGAGGAAATCGGCCGCGTACTCGCTTGGAACGCGCACGCCGCGACGCGCGAGCTTCTCCGTCATGATCGTGCTTCGCATCAGAAGGCACGAAATGAGGTACGCGCTCGTGCAGCCCCCCAGCAGAGGCAGCAAGCCAAGGGGCTGACGTGTGGCTTCGAACGCGAACACGACGGACGCGAGCAAGGCTCGCGAGGCGCCGGCGAAGATCGCCGCCATGCCGACAAGCGCACCGACCCGCGGATCCAGGTGCGCGCCGGGTGCGAGCCGCGCCACGACCTCTCCGAGCGCGGCACCAAGACCACCACCGATCGTGAAGAGTGGCGCAAGCGTGCCTCCGGAGGTGCCGCTGCCGAGCGCCACAACCCAGGAAACGAGCTTCCATGCACACAGCCACAACATCGCCCTACCGAAGAGGTCGCCGCTGACGATGTGCTCGATGTTGTCGTAGCCGACTCCCATCGTGTGCGGAGCGAAGATGCCGACCACGCCGACGACGGCCCCCCCGATCGCCGGCCACCACATCCAGTGGATGGGTAACTTTTCGAACAGGTCTTCGATCCAGTACACGAGCTTCGTCACGTACACGCTCGCGCAGCCGAGGAGGGCGCCAATCGCCACGTACCCCACGAGCGACTCGCCGGTCGGCGCCGTCACCGCATGCGTCGGAAACACCGGGTCGGCACCAACGAGCGCGATTCGCACGCCCGTCGCCGTGACGGCGGCCAGCGCGACCGGAACGATCGACCGCGGGCGGTACTCGAAGAGAAGAAGCTCGACCGCCAGCAGCACCGCACTCACCGGACTACCGAAAGTTGCAGCCATTCCCGCGGCGGCGCCGGCGGCCAGCAGCGTCTTGCGCTCGTCGGCCGTCGTGCGCAAGAGCTGTCCCACGAGCGATCCGATCGCGCCGCCGGTGGCGATGATCGGCCCCTCGGCTCCGAAGGGACCCCCGGTGCCGATGGCGACTGCGGCCGATATCGGTTTGAGGAACGTCAAGCGCGCTGGAATTCGACTCTGGTTGAAGAGCACCTGTTCCATCGCTTCGGGAATGCCGTGACCGCGAATGGCCTTCGATCCGTAGCGCGCCATCAAGCCGACGATGACGCCACCGAAGATCGGCACGAACACCACCGAGTACCCGAGATGGCTGTCGGCGGGGGAAGCGAACGAGAAATCGAATCTTCGGTGAAATGCGAGATTGGTGAAAAGACCGATGAGCGCCGTGAGGACACGCGCCACGATCCCGGCGACGACGGCGATGCCCACGGCCAGCGCCGAGATCACCAGCACTCGCCGGTCGATGGCTGCGATCTGCCGAGACGCTTGCGCCGCATCGAGCAGCGGTCCCATGGACGGCGCGACCGGCAGCCCCTCCGTCGTGGAGGCTTCTCTCGGTCCAGGCGCGGATGGTCCCACCGTGGGTTTTCATAGACGCGGCTCGGCTCGTCAGCAAGGCGCGCTCCCCGGCGGGCGAACGCGGGAGTACGCTGGGGCCGATGATTCGGCCTGCGACCCCCGACGACGCGCCCGCGCTGCACGCGCTCGTGCGTGAGCTTGCCTGCTACGAAGGGCTCGAGCACGAGCTGACCGGCACGCCGCAGGACTTGAATCAACACCTGTTCGGCTCGCCGCGCTTCATCGAAGCGCTCGTCGCGGAAGACGGCGGCGTCCTCGTCGGCTTCGCCGTATATTTCCACAACTACTCGACGTTTCTCGCGCGGCCAGGCCTGCACGTCGAAGACGTGTTCGTCCTCCCCGCACACAGGCGCAGGGGCCACGGACGGGCCCTCTTACGGGAGATGGCGCGGATCGCCGTTGCGCGGGGCTGCGGCCGGTTCGAATGGGCGGTCCTCGATTGGAACGAGCCGGCCATCGCCTTCTATCGATCCATCGGCGCACCGCCGATGCCCGACTGGCGAATCTGTCGGCTCAGCGGCGAGCGATTGGCACGGTTCGCCCAGAGCGGCTAGCGCGGAACGTGCGCTCGTTCACCGGTAGCGCTGGATCGAGACGGCCATCGCTTCGGTGTAGGTCAGCGTCACCGCCTGGCCGGGCCGTATCGTGCGGAGTCGCGCCTGCAGATCCGGGTCCTGGACGTGAACCGTGCGCAGTCCCTGCGGCCCGCGAAGCACCACCGTATTGTCGGCGAGGTTGATCGAAACGACCGTTGCGGTGATCGTCGTTTGCATCGACGTGACGCCACCGCTCTGGGTCCTGCTCTGCGTCATGGTCGGCGCACTTGCCACGGAACTGTTGAGCGAAACGGCCATCTCCTCGTAATAGGTAATGCCGACCTTGTCTCCCGCTTTGAGAGCGCCGAGATCCACGTTGGGACCCGCCTGGACGCTGAAAACCTGACCGTCGGCGCCCTTGAGACTGACCATGCGGCGCGCCTTGTCGATGCGCTGGATCGTGGCGAACGTGCGCACGAGCTGGCTTTTCTGCGTCTCTGGAGTCGCCTGCCTCTGTGAGCTCGATTGGCTCTGAGAGCTCGATTGACTCTGGGAGCTCGTCTGAGGATCCGGACTCGACGGAGGACTGTCCTGTGCGAATGACCGGACGGAAACGCCTGCCGTACCGACGGTGACGATGACGGACAGTACGGTTCTCACGACGTGATGACTTCGCATGAGTTTCCTCCTCCGAGTCCCGATTTGCAGCGCTCGGTAGCGTTGCGTTGTGTCGACTGCGCCGACTGCATCGACTGCGCAGACTGCATCGCTTGAATCGGCTGCATCGACTGGATCGGCTGGATCGACTGCAAGGAACGCACCGGCGTTCGTGCTGGGGCGAAATGGCTTGTTGATCAGCCAGGCTCGCAATCCGATCCGGGCCGAATTCGGTATTGCCGCGGCTGCCCTGCATTGGAAATGTGACATCGATACGTATTGATTTTCGCTTGCGCGCGCCGGCATGCCGAATTACCTCTTCGGCTCCGTCGGGAGGGGCGTCAGGCTCGTTGGGGACCGCACTGCGCTCCCCACGAGCCAAGCCGCCCGAGCGGAAGGCCGATGTCGTACGCCGGCACGTCAACTTTGATGTTCCGGACCGGCGAGTTCGGTCGAGTCCAGAGTCCGAAGGCAAACGAAACCAAATCGAAATCCAGAAGACAAGGAGCTGACACCATGTACGACGTGAGCGATCTGAACGAGAACATTCGCGAGCGAGTCGGAGACGAGGTGCGTGAGCGCGTGCGCGAGCAGCTGCGCGAAGCCCTGGGCGGCGAAGGCCTGCGCGAGCAAATCGGCGACGCCATCCGCGAACGGTTGCGTGAAAGCGTTCGTGAACGTATCGGCGAAGAAGTCCGCGAGCGGGTTCGGGCACACCTGCGCGAGGAGCTGCGCGGACGCATCGGGGACGAGATCCGCGAGCGCGTACGAGATCATCTGCGCGAGCGGCTGGCCGACGAACTGCGCGAACGCCTGGCGGACGACGTTCGCGAGCATTTGCGGCAAGCGATTCACGAGCGGATCGGGCAGGAGGTGCGCGAGCGCGTGCGCGAGCACCTGCGAGAGCGTTTGGGCGAGCGCGCGGGCAACGACTACGCCCACCGCGAGGTCGGCCGAATCGCCGAAGAGGTGCGCGCCCGTGTGGCGGACGCCGTGCGCGAGCGCGTGCGCGAAGCGGTACGCGCTGGCCTGGCCGAGCGGCTCGGCGAGCGACTGGGCTCGAGGGACGCAGACGAGCTCACGGACGCGGTTCGCGAGCGCGTGGCCAGCGAGCTTCGGGAACGTGTCGGCGAGGCCGTTCGCGAGCGGATTCGCGAAGCCCGCGGCAACTGACGCTAGACCCGTCACCGTCCCGCCGCGGTTGGATTGCCGCCGCGGCGGGCGGGCCTTCGGGCGAGGCTCCAGCGCTACCTGCGGTTCGGAGTGCCCGGGCGCGCGCGGCGCAGTAGCTCTGACGTGTCCACGGGACGACGGCACGACCAGGAAGCCACGCTTGGAGTCGCGCTGGGGGCACGCGGCGTGCAGCGCCGGCGACCGAATCCCCGGCCAGCGAGACGCGTGGCGCACATGAGCGAACCCACGGTAGCCATCCTCGAAGGCAACACGTTCGTGGTCAGCGATCGACACGGTGACATCGAGAGCTCTCCTCGCGATACCCACGGACTTTTTGCCGACGACACCCGATTTCTCTCGCGCTGGGTCCTGACCCTCGACGGAAGGCGGCCCACGCTACTTTCGACGCATGACGTCGAACACTACGAGTCTCGGTTCTTTCTCGCCGCTGCAAGCGGAACCATTTACGCCGACGCCGACCTCTCGCTGATGCGAAAAAGAACGGTCGGGCGAGGTTTCAGCGAGCAGATCGTGCTCACGAGCCACGCTCCGATCCTCCGGGATCACGAGCTCGTGCTGGAGGCCGGCGCGGACTTCGTCGATCTTTTCGAGATCAAGGACTGGCTGTCGAAAAAGGGCCGCTATTATCGGCTGACCGAACGAGGAGCTCTGGTCTTCGGGTACCGGCGCGACCACTACGTCTGTGAAACCCGCATATCCACGGCGGGCGCCGTCATCGAGGAATCGAGGCTGCGCTTTGCGGTCAGGCTGGCGCCCCGTGGCGAGTGGCGCACGTCGATCGACGTTTCCATCTGCAGCCCCGCTGCGCCGGCGAACCTCACCGGGAGATCCGAGACCGCGAGCGCAGTCCGAAGAGCCACCGCCGAGCAGGTGCTGGCCGGATCGCCACGCGTGCG
>DASPUY010000232.1:0-3136 GCA_035622655.1 Polyangiaceae bacterium | reverse complement strand
CTCGTTCCCGACACGGGCCGCCTTTGCTCCACCGGCTCCGGTGCCGACCGTTACCCGGCTTCACCGCTCATATGCGGCCCTCCGACGCCTCGTCCCCATCGGCCTTGGCTCCGGTTCCCCTTGCCGCGGCCTACCTCGGTGCGGGTCTTGTTCTTGGCCATGGCAAGCGTGTCGCCCGCAAACGCTCGCCGTGCACGGGGGATTGGTCACCGGCGCCCCGCAGATCTGCCGGATTGTTGCGAGGAGAAACGAGGCTCTCCCAAGGTCACTGGACCGTCCCTGTCATGCGCGCCGCGCTCCGAGACCACGCCGGGTGTGGGCTCCCCTCGCCACCTGCGTTCGGGAGGTCCACCGTGGCCTTCGGGCCCGACGAGGCCCTGGGCACCCGGAATGAGAAAACGTTTTCGGGGCTACGCTGCCGCGGCTCACGTGCTTGCGTGCCTACGCATCGCCGCCCCCGTCGCCGGGGAACGTCGCAAGGCTCGCTTCCGAGTGGTCGGCTGCGCCTTCTCGGACGGGGGTTCCACCCGCAGGACGACGAACCGAATTTCAGACGCTATCGCATTACGTCCTCCTTCCGGACCAGTCTTGCCTGGTCGCTTCCGTCGGTCGTTCTCCGGAGCCCTCGCCTTGCGGCTACGCCGTCTCCGGCCTCGCGACCGATTTCGCCTCTCTTCGACGGGCGACCGGCTCCGAGGCGCCCAAGCGCCTGGGGATGGGGGAACCCCATCCCACTCGCCGGTTCGTGTTGCTCGCCCGATGCCGCCCGTCGCAAGAGCGGTTTCGCACTCGGGAACGCCACTGCGGCGTTCCGAGCATCGAGCGTGTCTTGTTCCACGAAGCGCGCCAGGAACGCGCTGTAGAGATCCCGCTGTACCTCCCCGGACCCGTCGCCGAGGACGTGCACGCGCTGGCTGAGCGGCTTCTTCACGTACGCGCCGGTCGTATGATCGAACTGGCTGAGCCTGGTCCGGTACGCGCTGAACTCGATCACTTCGCCACCGCAGGCGTCCGCCTTGCGGCGTAGCTCGGCGATGAACATCCCCGCGCCGCGCACCTTCGCGGAGCGGCCGAAGCAGCGCTGGAAGGCGCGGTACGAGAGCTTCTCGGTCTTGATGCTCTTGCCCTGGGCGAGGATGCGGTTCGCGAGCTCGCCGTGGGCGCGCTTGCGCTCGGCAGCCAAGCGACGCTCGCGCTCCCGACGCTTCTCGGCCAGGCGATGGTACCGCCGCGAACGCAGCCACCTCCTCTTGCCCTTCTTCGCGCGCCCCCGCCGGTCGAAGTGGTCGGGGTTCGTCGCGCGGCGCGAGCGGTCCATCGCGCGCTCAAGGCGGCGGAGTTCGCGCCACGGCTGCTCCACGGTTGGGCAGAAGCGTTCGAGCGTCGCATCGGCGCCGGAGACGGCGGCGATCGTGGAGGGGCCGAGGTCGAGGCCGACTACGCTCGCGCCGGGCGTGCACTTCGTCGGAGCGGTACCCTCCTGGACGAGCTGAGCGTACCAGCGATCCCGCCCGCGTACGCGGCGTCGGACGAGCCGGCAGTACTTCGTCTTCGCGGCGAGGGCCTCCGACTGCCACAGATCGTGCGCGGCGACCATGAGCGGGACCCGAAGTCCAGACCACTCCACGTGGCCGGCCTTGAACCGGATGCCAGCGGCGTTGGTCTTGCCCTCCACCGAGTGGAGCTCGATGAACCTCTTGAAGCGCGGCCGGCCACGCTTGCCGAAGGCGTACTGTTCGACCGCCTGGAACGCTCGCAGGGCGACCTTCTGCGTCTCGTTCGACGACAGGTGGTCGCCGATCCAACAAGCGTTCTTGCAGGCGATCGCGAAGCGGTCCGCCATCGAAGACTTGAAGTCGAAGCGCTGGAGCACCGCCCGGAAGAGCGCGGTGCGCTCGGCCCCCCTTGGCATCGCACGGGCGCGCTGCCAGTCCCTCGACTCGCGCATGAGGTAAAGGACACGGAGGCACTCGCCGAGCACCGCGTTGTAGATCTGGCGGGCGGCGTCCAGCCGGATGCCGAGCGCACGTTCGTCGGCCGCGCTCGTCTGGAGCGGGAACTCGGCGATGAAGCTGTCCGAACGAGCGCGCGACATCGAGCCTCAGCGTCGTTCCTTCAGCATGCGCAGCCCCGCTGCCAGAATCGCCGACGCGCGGTCGATGGAGCGCTCCTCTTCGGGTGTCGCCCGTCGAAACGACAGTCCGTGGAAGCCACCGGCCACGTTGAACTCGTGCACCTCGATCATGCCGGGGAGCCGGACGATGCCGCTGAGCGCTCTCCTGTGGCATTGCCCACCGAACGTGCACAGGTAGATGTCCGCCTTCGCGATGCGCGCGGTGCGAATACGTTGCGTCTTGCCGCATCCACCGGCGCATTCGATCGCAATTGGAGTCGCACGAGACCTGGCCATTCGCATGCCTCAAACGTTCTTCTGGTTCTCGATGTACTGCTTGATCACACAGAGAGGCGCGCCACCGACGGTCGACACGAAGTAGCTGTTTGTCCACAGCGTCGGGAGGCGACTTCTGAGCCACGGGAACTCGCTGCGGAGCACCCGAGAGCTCACCCCCTTCATCGCCTTCACGAGGCGATGGATACCGTACTGCGGATGGACCTCCACCAACGCGTGCACGTGGTCTGGCATTACCGAAAGTTCTATCAGGTCGGCCTGACGCTCCACCGCGACATCGCGAAGGACGATCTTGAGCCGTCTGTCTACGCCACGCACGAGAACCTGGCGCCGGTACTTCGGACACCAGACGACGTGGTACTTGCACGAATAGACGATGTTCCGACCGCTCTTGTACTCGACGGGACCAGGCATAGGGGTATTATACAGCATCACGCCATATAACTGGCGGATTCGCGCAGAGCGCTCATGGCCGCCCTTCCTCCCGACGCCTGAAGGCGCGGGCTTCCCGGCGGCGATTCAGGTGACGGCACGCGAGGTGGCCCGGCCTTATCCAGGCAGGGGAGGCGTGATCGTCAGACAACGCGGCTGGCACGTACGGATCCAGGCTGGGAAGTGTTTCGCCACCGTACCTGACCACGGCTCCCAGGATGTGCCGCCGGGAACGCTGCGATCGATCGAGCGCCAGCCGGAACCCTGTCTCGGCAAAGGCTGGCTTAGGGGCTG
>DASPUY010000231.1:0-12280 GCA_035622655.1 Polyangiaceae bacterium | reverse complement strand
AGGAACAACATGAGCAGCCAAAAGTTCATCGGGCGAAACCGCGCTCCACGCGTTCAGATCGAGTACGACGTCGAGCTTTATGGGGCCCAAAAGAAGGTTCAGCTTCCCTTCGTGATGGGTGTTCTCTCCAACCTGTCGGGTATGCCGGCGGAGCCTTTGCCTCCGGTCGCCGACCGCGGCTTCCTCGATATCTCCGTGGACAATTTCGACGATCGGCTGAAAGGCATGAAGCCGCGCGTCGCGGTTCAGGTGCCCAACAAGTTGACCGGCGAGGGGAACGTGAACGTCGAGCTCCGCTTCGAAAAGATGGAAGATTTCAGCCCCGGCGCCATCGCCAAGAGCGTCCCGGCGCTCGCGAAGTTGCTCGAAGCGCGAACGCAGCTGGCCAACTTGATCACGTACATGGATGGCAAGACGGGCGCCGAGGAGCTCATTGCGCGCGTCCTGAAAGATCCCGGCCTGCTCAAGACGCTGGCCGCGGCGCCGAAGGGCGATGACACGGCGCTCAATGCGGCGGCAACTGCAGGGAAAGGCGAGTAAGCGCCATGGCGGAGCAGCAGAAGGAAACGGAAGCGGCCGGCCAAACGCTGGCCGAGGGCGGCGATTTTGCGGCGCTACTCAACAAGGAGTTCAAGCCGCAAACGGAGCGCGCGCGCACCGAGGTGGAGACGGCGGTGCGCACTCTGGCCGGTCAAGCGCTGGAGGGCGTGCCTCTGACCTCGGGCGACGCCGTCACGAGCATCAAGGCGATCATCGCGGAGCTTGATCGAAAACTGAGCGATCAGGTCAACGAGATCATCCACCATGAGTCGTTTCAGGAGCTCGAAAGCGCGTGGCGAGGGCTCCATTACCTCGTCAACAACAGCGAGACGGATCAGATGCTCAAGATCCGTGTCATGAATATTTCGAAGAAGGAGCTCGGCAAGACCCTTCAGCGGTTCAAGGGCACTGCGTGGGATCAGAGCCCGATTTTCAAGAAGGTCTACGAGCAAGAGTTCGGGCAGCTCGGCGGCGAGCCCTTCGGCTGCCTGGTCGGCGACTACTACTTCGACCAGAGCCCACCGGACGTCGAGCTTCTCGGTGAAATGGCCAAGATTGCGGCATCCGCGCACGCGCCCTTCATTGCCGCGAGCGCGCCGTCGCTCTTCCAGATGGAATCCTGGCAAGAGCTGAGCAATCCGCGCGATCTCACGAAAATCTTCTCGACACCCGAATACGCGGCCTGGCGTTCGCTCCGCGAATCGGACGATTCACGCTACGTCGGGCTGGCGCTCCCGCGTTTCTTGGCACGCCAGCCTTACGGCGCCAAATCGAATCCAGTCGAGGAGTTCGATTTCGAGGAAGATACCCGCGATGGGCACGGCGAGAGGTTCACCTGGGCGAACTCCGCGTACGCCATGGCGGTTAACATCAATCGCTCATTCAAGCTTTACGGCTGGTGCTCGCGGATTCGCGGAATCGAGTCGGGAGGCGCCGTCATGGGCTTGCCGACCCACACCTTCCCGACGGACGACGGGGGCGTGGATATGACCTGCCCCACCGAGATCGCGATCAGCGATCGGCGTGAAGCCGAACTCGCCAAAAGCGGTTTCATGCCCCTCATCCACAAGAAGAATTCCGATTTCGCCGCGTTCATCGGCGCGCAATCGCTGCACAAGCCGTCCGCTTACGACGACCCCGACGCGACCGCGAACGCCGCGCTCGCCGCGCGTCTGCCTTACCTGTTCGCGACGTGCCGCTTCGCGCACTATCTGAAATGCATCGTCAGGGACAAGGTCGGCTCGTTCAAGGAGCGCGACGACATGCAGAAATGGCTCCAGAATTGGATTCTGCAGTACGTCGACGGAACGCCCACGCATTCGACCGAGGAAACGAAGGCCCGCAAGCCTCTCGCCGACGCGCAAGTCGTCGTCGAGGACGTGGAGGGCGAGCCCGGCTACTACACGTCCAAGTTCTTTCTCAGGCCTCATTATCAGCTCGAGGGTCTCACCGTCTCGCTCCGGCTCGTATCGAAGCTGCCGTCCGCGAAAGCGGGTGGATAGTCGTCCGATGCAGTTGTGGGCACCCGCGCGCTGGTCGGAGCACCAATGGCGGAGCTGACTCCGACCGAGCGCCTGCAACCGTCGCTCCTCGATCGCCTCACGGACGACGAGCCGACGGTCAAGGTCGAGGGGCCCGACAAGAGCGTGCTCTCGATGGCGCGTCTTCGGGAATCGGTGCGTCGGGACCTCGGCTTCCTGCTCAATGCCACGCATCTGGCCGCGATCCAGGACCTTCAGGACTATCCCGACGCGGAGCGGTCGACCCTGAACTACGGCATTCCCGATCTGGCGGGGCGGCCGGCTTCCACCGTGGACGCGGGATCGGTTGCCCGCGTCGTCCGTCGGGCCATCCTCGACTTCGAGCCCCGGCTCCTCGGACCGTCGCTGAAGGTGCAAGTGACCGTCAGTCCCGAGCAGTTCGCCACGAACGCGTTGCGTCTGGACATCGAAGCGCAGCTCTGGTCGCAGCCCGTTCCCCTCCGGCTACGGTGGCGAGCCGACCTGAGCCTCGAAGACGGCGAAGCGCAGGTCCTCGAGACCGCGGGCTAGCGCCGTGGACACTCGACTGCTCGAGTATTACAACCGCGAGCTCCGTTACTTGCGAGAGCTCGGCGGCGAGTTCGCGCGGGACTTCCCGAAGATCGCCGGCAGGCTCGGGCTGGACGCGTTCGAGTGCGCCGATCCCTATGTCGAGCGCCTGCTCGAGGGCTTTGCCTTCCTCGCCGCGCGCGTGCAGTTGAAGGTCGACGCCGAGGTCCCGAGCTTCTCCGAGCAACTTCTCAATCTCGTCTGCCCCCACTATCTCGGTCCCACCCCTTCGATGGCCGTGGTGGAGGTCACACCCGACCAGCGTCAGGGGACGCTGAACGAGGGCTTCGTGCTGCCGCGCGGCACGGCCCTGCGCGCCGGAGTGCCTCGGAGCGACGCCTGGTGCGAATACCGAACCGCGCACGAGGTCACGCTCTGGCCGATCGAGATTGCCAGCTTGACCATCGGCCCGGCGACCGGGAGTGCCGAGGTGACGTTCGCCTCCCGCCGGCCCGTCAAGTCGCTTTTGCGCATCCGGTTGAGGACGACCAACGGCGCCGCATTCCAACGAATCCCTCTCGACGCCCTGACCCTGTTCTTCCGCGGCAACGATTCCGCAACGTGGCGGCTGTTCGAGCTCGTCGTGGGCGGTGCCGTCGGTGTCGCCACGCGCCCACCCGGCGGCGCGTGGACCCGGCTCGACGATGCCCGCGTCACGGCCTCTGGAACCGAGGACTCCGAAGCGCTTCTCCCCACGGGAGCCCGCGCGTTCCAGGGCTACCGCCTCCTTCACGAGTTCTTCGCGTTCCCCGCGCGGTTTCTCTTCGCTCGCCTCCAGGGGATCGCGCCCGGCGTTCGAGCATCCAGCGGTGGCGAGATTGAGATCCTGGTTGCGCTCGACCGCCACGATCCCTTTCTCGACTCCGTTGCGACGGCTTCGCTCGTCTCGCTCTTCTGCACGCCCGTCGTGAACCTCTTTCCAAAGCAAGCCGACCGCATCGAGCTTTCCGACGCCGACCACGAGCATCACGTCGTCGCCGACCGAGCGCACCCCACCGACTACGAAGTCCACACGATCGAGGCCGTCACCGGCCACGGCGCAAAGGGCGAGGCCGCCGTCACATTCGTTCCATTCTACAGGCACCGCCATGCCGACGATACGAGAGCGGCGCCCCGCGCCTACTACACGGTGCAGCGCCGCGACCGACTGACGTCCGGCCCGCAAAAAGGCCGTGCGGGCCGCTCGAGCTACGTCGGGAGTGAGGTCTTCTTGGCCCTCGTCGACGGCCGGTACGGCGCATTCCGCCCGACGCTGCGGCAGCTTGGCGTCGATACGCTCTGCACCAATCGCGACCTGCCGCTGCTGCTGCCGGTCGGAAGGGGCGAGACGGATTTCGTCATGGAGTCGAGCGCTCCGGTCAAGTCCGTCCGCATCGTCGCCGGCCCGTCCCCCCCGCGTCCATCGCACGCGCGGGGCGAAACCACGTGGCGTCTCGTCAGCCACCTGTCGCTCAACTACCTGACCCTCAGCGACACCTCTCCCGAAGAGGGCGCCGCCGCCCTGCGCGAGCTACTCTCGCTGTACGCGGACGTGTCGGACCCAGTCACGAGCCGCCAGATCTCCGGCGTGCGGACGATCGCCAGCCGGCCCATCGTGCGCAGGCTCCCGCTCGACGGCCCGCCGAGCTTCGGGCGAGGAATCGAGCTCACGGTGGGTTTCGACGAGTCCTCTTTCGAAGGGACGAGCGCTTTCGTGCTCGGCTGGGTTCTGGCCCGGTTTTTCGCCCGTTACGTATCGATCAACTCGTTCGTGGAAACGGTAGCCCGAACGGAGCAACGCGGGGAGATCGCACGATGGCCGCTAACGATGGGCAGACGCCAGGTGCTCTGACCTGGCTCGAGCAGCTCGCTCGGGCCCCGGGCAGCTTCGACTTCCACGCGGCGCTCCGGCGCTTCGAGACGGAGCGTCCCGACCGTCCCCGGCTCGGAGAAGCCGACCGGCCGGCCGACGAGCCGGTCCGACTCGGGCAGCTGCCATCCTCCGCGTTCGAGGGGGCCATGCTGACGAGCTTCACGGCGAGAGAGGGAGCCGATTCGCCTCTTCTCACGATCGGTTTCTTCGGGCTGTGGGGCCCGCAAGGGCCGCTGCCTGGCCACCTCACCGACTACGCGCGCGACCGCATGAAGCACGCCGGCGACCTCACGCTCGTGCGCTTCGTCGACATCTTCCACCATCGCATGCTGCTTCTCTTCTATCGCGCGTGGGCGAAGTCGCACCCCACCGTATCGATGGACCGCCCGTCCTCGGACCGGTTCGCCCTTTACGTGGGCGCGCTCATGGGACTCGGACTGCGGACGTCGAGGAACCGCGACGACATCCACGATTTCGTCAAACTTTACCACGCACCCTGGTTCGCATCGCCGTCGCGAAGCGCAGACGGTCTCGCCGGGCTGCTCTCCGACTACTTCGGGCTGCCGATCGCGATCGACGAGTTCGTGGGCGATTGGCTCGTTCTGCCTCAGGACGAGAGGTGGCACCTCGGCACGTCGCGCGAGACCGGCACTCTCGGACGCGCCGTGATCGGTGCACGAACATGGTCGCGCGCCCACAAGTTCCGGGTCGTGATCGGGCCCCTCGATGCCGTCGAGCTCGAGCAGATGCTTCCAACCTCGGACTCCGTCGAAGCCCTGGCTTCGATCGTGCGTCACTATTCGAACGACGAGTGGGCCTGGGAGCTCTGTCTGCTCCTCTCCGCCTCGTTGAGCACGCCCATGCGACTGAGAGGTGGAAGCCGCCTGGGCTGGACCACCCGCGTCGGCCGAGGTCCGCCTCTGCACGTGCGGTTGGTCGTCGATCCACTCACCCGCCGCACGCGGCGCACGTGCAGCCCTGAACCCTCCCTTCAACCGCTCTGAGGACGCTCGAATGGCCGACATCAGCCGCACCGCTCTATTCGGAAAACTCGACGAGTTGGGATACCGCGCGCTCGAGAGCGCGACGGTGTTTTGCAAGCTGCGGGGAAACCCGTACGTCGAGATCTCGCACTGGCTTCATCAGATCTTGCAGCAACCCGATTCGGATCTGCACCGCATCACCCGAGCCTACGAGCTCGATTCGGGACGGATCGCGCGAGATCTCCTCGAGGCTCTCGACCGCTTGCCCCGCGGCGCGACCTCGGTGAGCGATCTGTCCGTTCACATCGAGGAAACGGTGGAGCGGGGCTGGCTGTATGCGAGCCTCAAGTACAACCAGTCACGCGTCCGCGTCGGCCACGCGATCGTGGGCGCCGTCAAGACGACGAACCTGCGCAACGCGCTGGCCGCCGTTTCCCGCGAATTCCTGAAGATCAATCCCGACGACCTCACCGAGCGCCTGACGACCATCATCGCCTCGTCTCCCGAGGCCAAGGGCGCGGCGAGCCCGGCGCCGGGGGATGAGGTCCGCGGTGCGGAAGCGATTGCACCGGCGGCTCTCGGACGGCAGGAAGCGCTTGGCAAGTTCGCCGTCGACCTCACCGAACGCGCCCGAAGCAAGGAGCTCGACCCGGTCACCGGTCGCGAAGAAGAGATCCGTCAGCTGATTCACGTCCTGATGCGGCGCCGGCAGAACAATCCCATCTTGACCGGCGAGGCGGGGGTGGGAAAAACGGCCGTCGTCGAGGGTTTCGCGCAACGAATCGCGAGCGGCGACGTCCCTCCATCGCTGAAGGACGTGTCCCTGAGAATGCTCGACATCGGGCTCCTTCAGGCCGGAGCGAGCATGAAGGGAGAGTTCGAAAATCGACTTCGTCAAGTCATCGAAGAGGTCCAGGCATCGACCCGGCCGATCATCCTCTTCATCGACGAGGCTCACACGCTCATCGGCGCCGGCGGCGCGGCTGGAACGGGAGATGCCGCGAACTTGCTCAAGCCCGCGCTCGCGCGCGGAAAGCTACGGACCATCGCCGCAACGACCTGGGCCGAATACAAGAAGCACATCGAGAAGGACCCGGCGCTCACGCGCCGCTTCCAGGTCGTCCGTGTCGAGGAGCCTTCCGAGGACAAGGCCATCCGGATGATGCGGGGGGCGAGCGGGACGATGCAGACGCACCACAAGGTGGAATTGCTCGACGAGGCGATCGTCGCCGCGGTTTCGCTGTCGAAGCGTTACATCGCCGATCGTCAGCTTCCTGACAAGTCGGTGAGCCTGCTCGACACGGCCTGCGCGCGGGTCGCGATCAGCCAGCATGCCGTACCGCCCGCGGTCGAGGATCTACGAAGCACCATCGAGGCCCTGAAGCTCGAGCTCTCGCTGGTGGAGCGCGAGGAGGCGGTCGGGGTCGACGTCGGCGATCGGCGCGCCACGGCGCAGCAGGAGCTGGCAGAGGCGCGCGAGAAACTGGCGGGCCTGGAAAAGCAGTGGAAAGCCGAGGCCGCACTGGTCGAGCGCGTTCGCGGCGCGCGCGAATCGCTGCGCTCGGTGGCTCGGGACAATCCCGACACGAGCGGTGAGCTCCGCCGGCGTCTCGATGCGCTGGCCGAGATCGAGCGAGAGCTCAAGTCGATCCAGGGCGAGCATCCACTCGTGCTCCCGATCGTGGATGAACAGGCGGTGGCGACGGTCGTGGCCGACTGGACCGGTATCCCGGTCGGCCGGATGGTCCGAAACGAGATCGAGATGGTCTTGAAGCTATCGCAGCATCTCGCTCAGCGTGTCGTCGGTCAGGATCACGCTCTCGAGCTCATCTCCAAGCGCATCCAGACCGCACGCGCCGGACTCGAGAATCCCGAGAAGCCGGTCGGCGTCTTTCTGCTCGTCGGGCCCTCCGGAGTAGGCAAGACGGAAACCGCGCTCGCGGTCGCCGAAGCCCTCTATGGCGGGGAGCAGAACGTGATCACGATCAACATGAGCGAGTTCCAGGAGGCCCACACCGTTTCCACGCTCAAGGGCGCGCCGCCGGGGTATGTGGGCTACGGCGAGGGCGGTGTCCTCACGGAGGCGGTGCGCCGCCGACCGTACAGCGTCGTGCTGCTCGACGAGGTGGAGAAAGCACATTCGGACGTCCACGAGCTCTTCTTTCAGGTCTTCGACAAGGGCTGGATGGAGGACGGGCAAGGGACACGGGTGGACTTCAGGAACGTGGTCATCCTCCTGACGTCCAACGCGGGTGACCAGATCATTATGGATCTCTGCGACGGCGGACGACGATCGCCCGCTGCCGCCGACCTACAGGCCGCGATCCGGCCCGCGCTGCTCGACGTGTTCCCCGCCGCGCTGCTCGGCCGGATGGCCGTCATCCCCTACTATCCACTCAGCGACGAGATCCTCGGAAAAATCGTCAGGCTCCAGCTGGATCGGATCGCGGCCCGTCTTTGGTCGTCCCACGAGATCCCGTTCACGTACGATCAGAGCGCCGTCGATCTGGTCACCAGTCGGTGCACGGAGGTGGAGAGCGGCGGCCGGATGATCGACGCCGTCTTGACGAGCACGCTTCTTCCACAAGTCAGCCGAGACCTGCTTCAGCGAAAGCTCGATGGAACTCCCGCGACCTCGGTCGCCGTGACGGCCAAGGACGGGCAATTCATCGTCACGATGTGACCGAGAACCTACGAAAGGCTCGCCGATCCCCCGCCGCCATCGACGGGGGCCGCGGGCCGATAGCCGAGGAACCGCTGCTCCTTGATGACACGCGCCACCTCGAGCGGAACCATGATCTCCCACGACTCGTCGCCAGCTTGAATTTTCCTGAGGGCATCGGGTGAGAACATCGACAGATGCTCGCGCGTGAACGTCTCGAGCGCGCGAATCTTGCCTGTGTCGACGAGGTATCCATAGAGCTTCTGCAGCTCTGCAGGTATCGCCAGATTCGCGACGGTCGTGAGGATCGGTGAGTCGGCGTCGAGGAGCGGGTAGATGTAGAGGCGAAGATCGTATTTGAACAAGTGCCCGAAGGACTCGAGAATGCCGCCCTGGAGCTCCGTGTAGTACCTCGAATCGAAGATTTCACGCAGGCTCCCGGCACCCATCACGATCCCGATCTTCATCTTCGTGAACTGGGTGAGGTATGCCGCGAGCTGGTAGTACTGAAAGTAGTCGGAAATCATCACCGTCATCCCCGCCGCAGCGAGCATGTCGGCGCGAGCGAGGAAATCGCTCCGATTGACGTCACCGCTCTCGGCGCGCAGGTCGCGCATGGTCAGCTCCATCACCCGGACAATGTGCCCGCCGTCCGGGCCGATGTCGTGACGGAATTGAGCCTCCGCCGAATTGAGCATGTCCACATGAACGTGGCAGAGCGGGCGGAAGCTTCCGCGCTCGACCAGTACGTTGCTCTTGTGAAGGACTTCGGCGGGCTGCAGCACCTGGCCGCTCGGGCCGAACATCGCCGCGCCGGAAAGCCCGAGCTGCACGAGCTTCATGCTCATGAGCCGATTGTCGACGTGACGGAACTCGATCCCCGAGAACTCGATCATGTCGATCTCGATGCGATCGGTCGTCAAGTTGTCGAGGAGGGATTCGACGAGCACTTCGGGCTCGTGAAAGAGGAAGAATGCCGCGTACAGCAAGTTGACGCCGACGATCCCTAGAGCTTCCTGCTGCAGCGCGTTTTCCTTGTCCTTCATCCGGACGTGCAAAATGATCTGGCTGTCCTGATCGCGCGGATGGGACTGAAACTTCACCCCCATCCAGCCGTGACACTCGTTCGTTCCCTTGTAGTTGCGAGCGGATACCGTGTCGGCAAATGCGAAGAAGGCCGTATGATCGCCCCGACTCTCCTTGAGCCGCGTGAGGTTCAGCTCGTGCTCGTAGTCCAGCATCGCTTGCAGGCGCCGCCTGCACACGTAGCGCTCGACCTTGCCGTAGATCGCGTCGCTCACGGTCATGTCGTAGGCGGATATGCTCTTGGCGATCGTCCCCGCTGCTCCGCCCACACGGAAGAACCAGCGCACCACCTCCTGGCCAGCGCCGATTTCCGCGAAGGTGCCGTAGCGGCGTGCGTCGAGGTTGATGCGCAGCGCTTTCGAGTGAGCGTCCCTGTCGTGATCGTTGGCCGCGAACATCGCCATGGCCGCGGATCTTAGCGCATCGCATCGATTTTGCGGCCGATCGCGCCGGCGGCTATGGGCCAGCCAATGGTGACGCCCTCGCCGCTCCCTACGCTCGTGGTCGTCATGGGAGTCGCCGGCTCGGGAAAGACGACCATCGGCCGTTTGCTCGCGAGCACCCTCGGATGGGCCTTTGCGGACGGCGACGACTTCCACGGTCCCACGAGCATCGCGAAGATGGCGTCCGGCGTGCCGCTGTCCGACGCCGATCGGATCCCTTGGCTCGACCGCATCGGGAGCTGGATGGACGAGCAGCGGTCCGCAGGGCACTCGGCCGTGGTGGCATGCTCGGCGCTCAAGCGCGCGTACCGTGACCGATTGCGAGCCGGTCGGCCTTCGGTCCAGCTCGTGTACCTCGACGGCGACCGTGCGATCATCGAACGGCACCTGACCCAGCGTCAGGGGCATTTCTTTCGAGCGCAGATGCTGGCCAGCCAATTTGCGGACCTGGAGGTTCCCCAATCGGACGAGAGCCCTATTTCCGTATCGGTTCGCGGCGACTCCACCCCCAAAGGCGTCGTTTCCGAAATCGTATCGCGTCTGGGCGCGTCGGCCCGCATTCCACGATGATGACTCCGCCGGTCCTCTCCCCGTGACGTGGACCGCCCACGACGCGCACCTGCTGGCTGCGGCCGCGGCCGCCTTGATCGGACTGGTGCTCCTCGTCAGCGTCGCGAAGCTCCACCCCTTCGTCGCCCTCGTCCTCGCCTCCGGAGCGCTTGGTATCGCTGCGGGGCTGCCGCCGGACAGGACGGTAGCTGCGTTCCAGAAAGGCGTGGGCGAAACGCTCGGCAGCGTCGGGGTGATCATCGCGCTCGGCGCGATGCTGGGGAAGCTTCTCGAGGTGTCCGGCGGAGCGGATCGAATCGTCTCGCGCCTCGTCGCTCGAACCTCGCCGTCCGCCGTACCGTGGACGATGGCGATCGCAGCGATGGCGATCGGCTTACCCATGTTCTTCGAGGTCGGCGTCGTGCTCCTCATGCCCGTCGTGGCTGTCGTGGCGCGCCGGACCGGCCAACCTCGGCTTCGCGTCGGCCTGCCGGCGCTGGCGGGGCTGTCGGTGCTCCACGGGCTGGTCCCTCCGCATCCCGCGCCGCTCGTGGCGGCGACCCTCCTCGGCGCCGACGTCGGACGGACGCTGACCCAGGGGCTGCTGGTCGCGATACCGACGGTCGTCGTCGCCGGGCCCCTTTTCGGCGCCTGGGTCGGGCGACTCGTCGCCGTCGGCGACCCGACGCATGAGCGCGAAACGGCAGGACATGTCGAGGCTCGCGAGCTCCCGGCGGTGGAAGGCGCTTCCATGGCTCCGAGGCCACCGAATGCTCCGGGCTTCTGGACGTCGCTCGCAACGCTGCTTTTGCCAGTTGCGCTGATGGTTTTTCGCGCGGTTGTCGACGTTGCGACGCCGAAAGGCCGGCTCCAGCAGCTTGCCGACTTCATCGGTCAGGCCGTCGTTGCGCTTCTCCTGGGTGTCCTGTTTGCGCTATTCCCGTGCGGTTTTCTTCGTGGAATCGATTCCAGGCGCGTCGGCGCGCTGCTCGGCGAAAGCCTCGCCCCTGTCGCCGCGATCGTCATGATCGTCGGGGCCGGCGGAGGATTCAAGCAGACGCTGGTCGAGAGCGGCGTGGGAGACGTCATCGGCACGATCGCGAACGGCTCATCCCTTCCACCCCTGCTCCTGGCTTGGCTCGTCGCCGTGGCCATCCGGCTGGCGACCGGCTCCGCGACGGTGGCCACCGTCACGGCCTCGGGCATCGTGGCACCCCTGGGGTCGATGATGCGCCACGTCGATCCATCGCTGTTGACCCTGTCCATCGGCTGCGGGTCGCTCTTCTTCTCTCACGTCAGCGACGCGGGCTTCTGGCTCGTGAAAGAATATTTCGGTATGTCCGTCATGGAGACGCTGGCCTCCTGGTCGCTGATGGAGACGGTAATCTCCGTCGTGGGCCTGACGTGCGTCCTCGTGCTCGGCGCCATCCGCTGACGTCCAGCGTCGGGCCGCTCCACCCCCCCGAGCTACACGAGCGCTTCACCGGTCCGCGGTTCTTGATATGGTGTGCTTCGAATAGGCACCTCGATGCGGTTTCCTTCCGCGTGAGCGCGCCGCGCGCAACCCATGTCCGACGAACGTGAAAAGAGTGCCGCGCTCTCGATCGCCGGCGTGCTGCAAGTCAGCCCGCTCGCGTCGGGCAAGAGCGTTGTCCGGGTGGGCCCCTCTGCCGGCTGGCTGACTCCCGCGGGGATATCGAGCTGGGAGAGCGAGCTTTCGTTCATTGCGCGGCCGGAGATGACCGCGGCCCTCGCACGCGCAGTTCGTGGCACCCTGCCCGGCGAGCAGATCGCGGCCAAGCGGTATCCCCTGGCGAGCTACGCCGTCGAGACGGTGCCCTTCCTGGCGGTGAGCGCCAACATCGCCGCCGATGTTCGAAAGCAAGGAGTTCGAGTCCACACCGTCGGCGTGGATCGCGTGTCGGCCGGCTTCTATTACTTCGCCGAGGGCGGCTCGGGCGCCCCCGTGCAGGTCCAGGGCAATCTGGTGGAAATGCTCGCGCCGTCGCTGGCGGCTTCCAGCACGAACGCCGACATCGCGGCTCTGCTGAAGGACTTGATTGATCGGCTGCTGG
>DASPUY010000230.1:0-8688 GCA_035622655.1 Polyangiaceae bacterium | reverse complement strand
ACCCTGCTCTGCAACCGTGTCCGGACACGATGAACTGGCTGGGGGGCAACGTCGTCGTGACGCTGGGACGATGGTCGTCCGACTTCACCCAGGTGGGCGATGGTCGATTCGTGGGCGTTTCGCCGACAACGAATGCGATCGACTGGACGGTGACGATTACCGGCTTGCAGAGCTGCGGGCGACTTTACCTGTCGCCGTCCGGCCAGACGGCCGCGATTGCTTGCTCGAGCATGGAGAACATGACGACGAACACGTTCAATACGGCGGACAGCGACATCGTCCTGTACGACGCGACCCAAACTCCTCCGGTGGAAACCAAACGCCTTGGGCTCGGGACGGCGCTGAACGCGGGGATTCAGCCCGAGCTCACCTTCGTCTCGGAAGACGTCATCCTGGCCCTGACGTACGGCGGCAATGCGACGGCCGGGGACACAGCGTTCACGGTCAACACGTCGACGGGCGACGTAACGCAACTCGCCGCGGAGACGATGCCGTTCGTATACGGAGGCGTACGGTGCTCGCCGGGATGCGGGGACGTGTGCCTGCTCGGCGACATGAAGCAAAACGCGCTCATCCGGTGGCAAGTGACCGACGGCGCCCTCACGCCGCTGAGCAACGTGAACCCCGATCCGACGGTAGGACTGCCTCCGGTCGACATCGGAGGTCTTCTCTGAGCTCCGTCTCTGCGACGACGGCGGTCGCTGCCTCGCTCGCGACGGACCGGGAAGCCTGGCCGACGCCGGACTTCGACGACACTCCTCGAGCTTCGCGTTTCTTGCCTTGGGGGCGGGCTGCTCGCCGTCGGCTTCTCGTCGGTCGCTCGAGTGCTCGTCGTCGTGCACGTCACGCGCTCGGAGCGAACAAGGCTCATCTCGGCGCGGCGTGCTACCACAAACGAAGAACGCCTCTATGCAGACCGCCACGGATGACGATCTGGAAGTACCCGAGCTGACCCCAGAGTGGTTCGAGCGAGCGTGGAAGCCCAATCAGGCCGCGCTGCGACGTGGCTCCAAGCGCGCGGTGTTCATCGAGGAGGACATCGCCCGACGCTTCGGTAGCGATGAAGAGCTCGAAGACGCCTTGCGCGATCTTCTGGCCGCGTCGGAGCACGTTCGCCGCGCTCTCTGAGCCCGTGGGCGTTTCGACTTCCTCTGGCGGCTCAACGATGGTTGGAGCGCCAAGCCGAACGCCCCGAAGAGAATCGGGCGGCGCAATGCGCCCGCCTCCTCTTGTCAGGGAGGTGGTGCGGAAGTTTCTCCGCGTCGAGGGCTTCGCGCCGTACACCTTTGCTTGCACGCCTTGCCCGCCGATCCGAGCTGGCGATTGGAAAACGCCAGCGATCACTCGCTCCGGCTTCTCACTTCCGCTCAATTCATCTCTTTGGGGCGTCAAAAGGGTCTCCACAGTGGCGGCTGCGGTACGCGAGAGCCTAGGCATCTTCGAGAGCCTCGCCGTGTGAACGCGACCCTCGGGCCAAAGAGCGAAGGGCGGAGCGTCGCCTGAGGGCGATTGAGGCACTGGCCTGGGTAGGGAGCTCGAGGGGAGCGTCCGAATCGCTCCCCTCGACATCCCGTGCTTGCCGGGCCCGCCGCAGCGGAGCCGAGCGAGGAGCGAGCCCAGCGAGCGACGAGTCGAGGCGGAGCGAGGCTCAGGGTGACCCTTCTCCCGCCACAAAAGTGGAGCAACGGGGGATCGAACACGACCCCCCGTCCGGCGCAAACGTCGCGAAGAGTGGCGAAAATCCCGAGGAACAGGCGACGGGAGGTGACTCCGAGCGGCTCGAGATTTTGCCGGCGGATGAGGAGCCTCCATTACTACGGCGCGGAACGGAGGACGCTGTAGAGGCCGCCCTCGCCGCCGGGATCGCCGGTGCGACCGCCGCCGGCCGGTTTTACGTCGTCGCGCAGCTCGCGCGCGAACTCGAGGCGCGCCGTTTCGCGCGGGCAGGAAACGTCGTGCCGCTCGACCGAACGCGGCGGAGGGAGCGGCAATGACCCGCCGCGCCCGGGCCGCTGCCGTGGTAGCCGCAAGCCTCGGCTCACTTGCCGCCGCTTCATGCCCGGCATTCAGCGCCTACGGCCAGCGGGTTGCGTCCCGCGAAACGACGCACCTCGGAGCGAACGGTGATGACCGCGAGATCCTCGCCCAGACGGTGACCTGGATCGCGAGCTGGTCGGCGCGCCGCGCGAGCTTCCGCGTGAGTGCGTCTGCAGCACCGCGGCGCGGTTGCCCTCAGCCGCACCGAGTCCGCGCGTTCGGCGTCCGATCGGACGCCGCGAGAGACCAGAGCGACGACAAGCCGCGCGCGCCGCGCGCCCACCAGGAGGGCGCGATGACGTAACGCAAACGCACAAATCGAAACGGCCTCACTGATCGCCAAATCAGCAAGGCCGCTTGCCTTGGTTACTCGTCGTTTTCCCGGCGTCGAGTGAAACCAAAGAATAGGGGCTCGTCTGTCCTTGCGCAAGACCTTCGATGCGTCCTCGCGAGGACTCCGAAGGCTCACGCGGCTGCATCCACGTCGCCGCGAGCGGAGCGCGCTTCGCGCTCCACGCTACGAACGCCCCGAGCTCGCTCGCCGTTGTCATCGCGCGGTTCGCGATCGCGCGTGCGCGCGCTTCTCGGGCCCTTCCTCGCGCTTGCGGGCGCGGAGGGGGTGTGCACCATGTTGAGTGCAGTAGAGGTCCTCCCGGCGGGTCCGGGGGAACCCAACGACGACGACGTCTTTCCGCTTCAAGATCGAATTCGCCTCCGAGATAATTTCGGCTTCGTCCTCCAGGAGCTTCGAAAGCGCGGACCGACGTTCCGCGCCCTCGCAAAGGGGCCGTGGGCGGTCTTCATCGCGATCGCGACACACTTTCAGCTTCACGCTGACGCGTGGCCAGGCCAGGAGGCCATCGCGCACTTGAGCGGCTGTTCGACGCGCGCCGTTCGCACCCACGTCAGCCAGCTCGAACGCGCCGGCATCTACGAACTTCGTCGCGAGCGTCGGCCCGACGGGGGCGAGCGCATCTATTACCGCCCGGGTCCCGTGATGCTCCGCGAACTCGCCACCTTCCGCACTGATTATCCGAAGGACAAGCCGAAGGTGCTTCGACCCGTGCAGGCAGCGAAGGCGGCGGCCCCGGTCGCGCACACGCTGAACCCCCCACCGGAACGCATTGCCGGACCCCTGGCGGAAAGGCTTTCCATGGAACCAGATCAAGAGAGAGAACCAGATCCCGATCCGAGAGAACCTTCTTCTTCTTGCGAGAAGGCTCGAGCGAGACCAGGGGCGACGGTGCTCGACCAAGAAGAACAACCGACGGTGTCCAGGGAGGACCAAGAGATCGCTCGGTGGGCGCTCCGCGAGCGCATCAAACGCAAGCGCCCGAAGCGTCCCGCCCCGCGTTGGTTCGACCGCAATGACGTCGAGATGGTCGCCCGATGCGTCGCTGCGGTGGACGGCGACCGCGCCGCCAAGGAGCAAGCGCAGCGCGAAGCCATCGCAGGCGCGTTCTGCACTTCCAGAGATGGGCCGCCGACTGCGCGGTTCGTCTGGGAGAAGCTCGATCACTTCTTCGACCACGTCGAGCGCGGACAAACCAAGCTCCGCAACGAGGCGCTCGAGGCGCAGCGTCGCCAACGCGAGCGCGAGGAGGACGAGGTCGACCGCGCCCGATCCATCCAGCACTTGGCGGAGAGTCGCGCGGGCGAGTCCGCGAAGTGGAGCCCGCCCACCCCCGCGGAGCTGGCGAAGACGCGCGCCGAGTTCGAGCAGATCGCGACGCGGGCGACCCCCCAGTTCCGGGGCACCCTCGAGAAGATGATCGCCCACTGGCGCGAGCTCGAGGAGAAGGCGCGAGTCAGGGAGGGAACGCGGTGACCCACGTACGGAAGAACTTGCGTACCCGGGTACGCGCGGATAGGAGGACCCCGATGCTGACGGTGGCGATGCTCCAGCGGAAAGGCGGTAGCGGGAAGACGACCCTCACGGTCAATCTCGCCGCCGCGGCCCATCTCGGGGGCGCGCGAACGCTCGTCGTCGATATGGACCGGCAAGCGAGCGCGTTCGATTGGAGCGTTGCGCGCCAGGACGGCTCCTCGCTCGAGGGCCTCGCCGTCGTGAAGGCCGACAAGGCGATCGCGTTGCCGCGTTTCCGGGAGATCGCGACCGGCTACGACTACGTGTTCCTCGACGGCCCTGCGCGCCTCGGCGATGTCACGCAGAGCGCCGCGGTCGCGGCCGATGTCGCCATCCTTCCGATCCAGCCGGGTCCGTTCGACTTCTGGGCCGTCGCGGAGACCCTCGAGTCGCTCGACCAGGCCGACCAGATCCGCGAGCAGCTCGGACGACCGCCGATCCGACGTGCGTTCGTGGTGAACCGCGCTGCCGCGAACACGCGACTCGCTCGTGAGGCCGAGGACGAGCTCCGCAAGGCCGGCGGCGAGCTCGCGGGCGTCGTGCGCCAGCGCGTCGCCTTCCCCGACGCCGCCTCACGCGGCGAATCGGTCATGACGTCGCGAGGCACCGACGCCGCGGCCGCCGACATCCAGCGCCTCTGGCACGCTCTGAAAGGTGGAAAGCATGGGTCTCAGCCTAAAGAAGCCTGGTCGCGAACGAAGCGAGAAGCGCGCGAAGGCGGCCGCGGAGAAGCTCGGCGAGGGCGAGAAGCGCATCGTCGCGGACGTGCCTGAGCGCATTCACCGGCAGGTCCGCGTACGCTGCCTTCAGCGCGGCGTTCTGGTGCGCGACTACATCCTCGAGCTGCTCGCCAGGGACGGCATCAAGTAAGCAGGCACCTCCGTACGAATACACAGGTATTTCGTTGAGCCTGCCGGGGATGATACTGAGGACCTAAAGGGTTATACTTCTATCCAGGCCGTAACATTCGTGATTTCAAGTACTTACAACAATCCGCCGATCGTCGAGGCGGTCGTAGAGCTGCGGTTCGCCCCGGGCGCGCCGTGGACGGAGGCACTCCTAGACGCTCTGGTTGGACAGTTCCGGAAGGACTACGCGGGAGCACCGCAGCGTCGGAACCAGATCCAACTGCAAGCTCACGTTCAGGGCGAGGCCCTCGCGACGGCGAGTCGGTTGAGCTTTCACCAGATGATGCTTCCGACTGCCGACGGAAAGGCAATCGTCGGCGTCGGCGAGCATCTCCTGAGCGTGCACGTGCTAGTGCCGTACCCTGGATGGGCGTCGTTTCTCCTTCGTGTCCACAAAGCGCTGTCAGTCTACCGGGAACTCGCGAGGCCGGAGGGCCTCGCCTTGATCGGCGTTCGGTACATCGATCAGATCCTTCTACCTGATGGCGGAGATACGGACCTCGTCGAATACTTTCCGTGCCTGCCTCCCCGCCCCGAGTCGATGCCATCGATGCTCGATGGCTTCCACGTCGTGACGCAAGCACACGATGCCAAGGACAACTTTACCGCTGTGCTGACGATGGCGAGCGTTCCGTCGACGGATCACCGGTTTGCGGTGCTCTACGACTTAAACGTGGTTCGCGTCTTCGAGAGACCTGCGGCGCTCGACGAGCTCCAGCAGCACGCCGACTTCCTACACGCCCGGCAGCGTCGTATCTTTGAGGACTCCATCACGGAGAGCACACGGAGGCTGTTTGCATGAACTTGACCGCGCATGCCCGCTCGATCCATCCGAACGCGCAGGGCTGGGTGAAGCTGTCACGGTCCGCGGAGCCGGTCTTTCAGGCGCCAGCGCCTCCCTTCCAGCTTGTTGTCGGCGCTGGTGCGGAGGCCGAGTTTCTCAGCGAATGCCTCCAGGCGCTCGTAGTGCCCCCGCTGGATCCGGCGAGGGAGCTCGGGTGGCAGCCACCCCCGGCGGCGCGGATCCGCGTTGCGCTCGAGGGTCGCCGCGACTCCGACTGGTCCCTCGAAGCTGACGAGACGAAGTTCTAATCGGCCGACGAACGAAGCATGTACGTAGCTCCCGACCAATGGTCGGTTCCCGACGAAGGCGACCCGCCTCCGTGCTTCCGGCAGGGAGACCTCGTTCGCGTCTCCTGGTTCCGACCCGAAGTGACCGTTGCTGACAACGGCGCGACCGTTCGCCTGTCTTCGATCGACATGCGCACCGAGGTCGTTGCTCTCCTGAGCGCGTGCTGCGATCTCGTGGACCGGGCCCCGCCGAAGCGGAAGGGCGTACTGATCTCACCATTGCGGCCCGTCCCAAAGAACATCGCGAAGAAGCCCGAGCTTCTTGCGGCCGTGAAGATGTCCGCGGCGGAGGCGGCCGAGAAGGGCGTCGATGTGCCGGCAAACCTATTCTTCTTCGCCCCGACGACGGCCGTGTCCGAGGGTGTGATTCATCTCGAAGCGATGGCCATGATCGAGTTCCCTCTGCTGAAGGGAGCCAAGAAGCTCGCGGAACTCACCGGGGGCGCGCGCCAGGAGCTCCAGGAGCGCATCAAGTTTCACTTCACTCGGACGGAGACGACGGAAGAGCATCCGGGCGGCTGATGCTTGTACCTGCGTACGCCGGTACAGGGGAACGCAGTCACGCAAGTCCAACGGCCGCGTTGTCATCGAAGAGCTTCGCGTGGCGGATAGGTACGCCTTACGGGGTCGAGCTCGCGCGCGCGTCCGCGGTGTTACCCTCGCGCGGCTTCCACGAGCTGCTCGAGCGGCGAGGACGGCGATCGGTCAATCCATCCGAATGCGTCGCAGTTTGTTGGGCATCCCCGCCGAGATTCGCGGATGCTGAGCACACGTTGCACCGGCATCCGGAAGGGTCCTCGTGGCACTGAGAAATCTCGTTCCGCCTCCCCCTCATCGGGGCGTGCCCGGCGTGTCGAAGAGCGCTCTGTGGGCGAGCTGGAAGGAGATCCGGAAGAAGCTCCGCGATTCGTCGCTGCGCGATATCGTGGACTGCGTCGAGTACGACGTCGACCCGGAGAAATGGATCCTCCGTCTGCGCAACCAGGTCCTCGGGGGACGGTACGAGCCTCAGCGCCCTCTGCGCTTCCCGCTCGGCAAGTCGAAGGGGCTCAGCCGGTGGATGACGCTGCCCGCCGTGCCGGACCTGGTTCTCTTTCACGCGATCGCGACGCGCATCGTCAAACGCGTGCAACGGCGGCGGCGACGCCATCGGCACGTGTACTTCGCGATCGAATCGCGACGCGCCCCACACCGTCCGGCGCTCGGCAGAGATCTTCCACGATGCCGGGGAGCTCGGAGGCACCATCGGTGTGTCCTGCGACATGTGCCATCCGAATGGCGCAAACACTCACCCCGCTCGGCACGGCGCCAAGGCCGGGAGCGGCGGCGGCAAGCACAGGTGGGTAGCGTGGCGGCGAGATGCCTGCGCCGCGCGGCGCGCAAGCAGGCGCGTGCGACGCCGGGGCGCCGGAGTTTCTGAGGAACTCGCGGTCAGGCGTGGCCCCCGGCATCTCCCATGACGGGAAGCTGAACCCGGTAGAGCGCGCCTCCACCGGGTCGGTTCTCCGCCGTGACTCGGCCAGCATGCGCTTCGACGATTTCGCGGCAGATCGTCAGGCCGAGGCTCGCAAGGTCGGCCGGGTCGGAGACGCCGGAACCCGGAGTCGCGACCTCGATGAGGATGCCGTCCGATCCCAGCGGTCTGGCGGTGACGTCGATCGGCGAGCCTGAACCGTCGCGCGTCATCGCGTTCTCGAAAAGGTTCGCGAGCGCTCGCTCCATGAGCACCGAATCGACGGCGGCGAGCGGCAGGTCGCCGGGGGCGTGGAGGCTGACGGGCCGGCCCGCCAGCTCGGGCGGGAGCTGATGGAGCGAAGAGTCGATGACCTCGCCGATGGGCCGCCATTCGCGTCGAAGCCTCAGCCAGCCGGACTCGAGCCGGGTCCTCTCGAGCAGACCGGCGAGCTGCCGGCCCAGCTGTCCGGCTTGACGAGAGATCGTGTCGGCGAGGCGGAGCTGGGCTAACGAAAGCCCGCCCCGTTGCTTCTGCAGCTCCTCCGCCGCATCCGCGAGCGCAGCGAGCGGCGCCTTCAGGTCCCTCGACACGGACGAGAAGAGCGTGTTCCGAAGGTACTCGGACTCGGAGTGCAGCCGTGCCCTCTCGGCGTGGGTAGCCTGGGAGGCGCGATCGAGGGCGCCGGCCGCTTGGCTCACGAACGTGTCGAGCAGCGGACGCTCCTCGCGCAGGAAGCGGGCCGAGGGCGCGGGCGCGATGCCCAGGACCCCCACGGCCCTTCCCGACGCCACGAGAGGCAGATACAGCGCGCGGGCCGTTGGCAGCGTGTCGCAGCCGAGGCCCGCTGGTGAGCCCCACAATGCTTGCCGACGATCGCGAATCGGTTCTTGCGCGAAAGCGCACGAAATGCGCCGACGGCCGGGGCGATGGTGCTGGTGATGGCTCGCCCGCGGGTCGGACGCTGATTCCGCCCGGGGCGATGTGCTCGGCTCGCTGCTCTTGAGAGAGCGGTGTGATCAATGGGCGTGCAGCGGGGCTCTTGCGATGACGTCCGTCATGATGACCTTCGCGATGTGGACGAAGACGATGATCCCAAGCACATCCACGAGGCTTGCGATGAACGGCGTGCTGCTCGTCGCGGGATCGAGGCCGAGGCGACGCAAGCCCAGCGGCAGCATGGACCCGACCGTACACCCCACGACGACGATCCCCACGAGTGTGAGGGCGATGGTCAGAGCGAACGTTACGCCTTGATCGTGGTACATGAGCACACGCGAAAAGCCGACGGC
>DASPUY010000229.1:0-15839 GCA_035622655.1 Polyangiaceae bacterium | reverse complement strand
AGCTCGAAGGCCACCGCGACGACGCCAACATCGCCAGGGCCCTTCAGCGCCTGCGGGAGACGTGTCCGATGGTCAAGCATCTCGGCAGCTATCAGAAGGCCCGCCGCGCGGTCTGACGGCGCAGTTCCACGATGGAATCGGTGCGCACGCTGATCGTGGGGGCTGGGATTACCGGGCTCGCCACCGCCGCTGCGCTTTCGGAGCGGGGCGACCAGGACTACCTCGTGCTCGAAGCCGATCGCGCGATCGGCGGCTGGTGCAAGACCGTCAAGAAAGAAGGCTTCGTCTGGGACTATTCCGGGCACTTCTTTCACTTCAAGCATCCGGAGATCGAGCGCTGGATGCGCGACCGCATGCCCGGACGGAGCATCGCGACCGTCCGGAGAAGAACGTTCATCGCGTACAAGGGGCGGCGCATCGACTTCCCCTTCCAGAAGAACATCCATCAGCTGCCCCAAGCCGACTTCGTCGACTGCCTGTACGATCTCTACTTCGCGCGATCGAGCGACGTGCCCCGCCCGACGAGGGCTCCCGAGGGAAACTTCAAGGAAATGCTCCTGGCCCGCTTCGGCCGGGGCATCTGCGAGCGCTTCCTCTTTCCCTACAACGAAAAACTCTACGCCTGCGATCTGGCAACGCTCGACAAGGACTCGATGGGCCGATTCTTCCCGCGCGCCGACCTGACGGACATCGTGCGCAACATGAGGGAGCCCGATAATCGAAGTTACAACGACACCTTCACGTACCCCCAGGGTGGCGCCTTCGAGTACGTGCGCGCTCTGGCGAGCGAGGTACGGTCGGGCTCGATAGCGCTCGACGAGGCCCTGGTCGACGTCGATCTCGAGCGCAAGATCGCCCGCACACCCCTTCGGGAGATTCGCTTCGACCGGCTCGTCTCGAGCGCCCCGTTCAACCGGTTTGCATCGATTTGCCGCCTGGATCACGACCCTGACACCTGGGTCTGGAACAAGGTCGTGGTGTTCAACCTGGGGTTCGACGCCAAGGGCGACCGCGACGTCCACTGGACTTACTATCCCGACCCGGCGACGAGCTTCTACAGGGTCGGCTGGTACGACAACATCCTCGACTCCGACCGGTTGAGTCTTTACGTGGAGCTCGGCTTCGCAAAGGACGCCGCGGTCGACACGGCAGCCCTTCGCGAGCGCGTGCTCGCTGATCTGAAGCGCGAAGGAGTCGTGAGCCAGCAGCGGCTCATCGCCGAGCACTGCGTGGTCATGGACCCGGCCTACGTGCACATCACGAAACGCTCGCTGGCGGAGCACGGGCGCCTCAGGGCTCTGCTGGCGCCGCACGGCGTCTGGTCGCTGGGCCGCTACGGAGGCTGGACCTACTGCGCGATCGAGGACAACATCGTCGAGGCGCGGGCGCTCGTGGCCACCTGGTGAGCGAGGGCAAAGAGTCCCTGCGGGGTGGTCCGGTCCGATTTCGCGGCTCCCAGCCCGCCGTAACGCAAAAAGGAGCGATCGTCGCCCCGGGCTGGACGATGATCTGCGGTCTGTTCAAGCCGCCCCAAGTCACGTATTAGGCCATCTGCGATGGCCGCCGTCGAGCGCCCCCGTGTCATGCCCAAGCTCGTGGACCCGCACATTTCCATCGTAATCCCCGTGTACAACGAGCAGGCCATCCTGCACGCGGCGATCGTCGATCTCCGCGAGAGGCTCAAGCCTCTCGGGTGGAGTTACGAGGTCATTCTCGCGGAGAACGGATCGCGAGATAGAACGGTAGAAATCGGCCGCGAGCTCTCCTCGAAGTACGAGGACGCCGCCGAGGGCCAGGTGAAGATCATCAGTCTCGGCGAGCCGAACTACGGAAAAGCGCTCAAACAAGGCATTCTTCTCGCGCGCGGCGACCTCGTCATCTGCGACGAGATCGACCTATGCGACACCGATTTTCACAAGCGCGCCATCGACATCCTGGAGACGGGCGGAGCGGATCTCGTCATCGGAAGCAAGCTCGCCGTCGGAGCGGCCGATGAGCGACCACTCATCCGCCACGCAGCCAGCGTTGCCTACTCGACTCTTCTAAAGGTGCTCCTCGGTTTTCGCGGAACCGACACGCACGGTCTCAAGGCATTCCGGCGGCTGGCACTGCTCGACGTCGTGCGAGCGTGCCTCGTCGACAAAGACGTGTTTGCGAGCGAGTTCGTCATCCGGGCCGATCGCGGCGGAATCGTCACCAAGGAGATTCCGGTTCACGTCATCGAGAAACGCCCGCCGAGCATCAACCTGTTCAAGCGAGTTCCGAACGTCATGAAGAGCCTCGCCAAGCTCACCTGGTCCATTCGCATCCGCGGGTGATCGCGGGGCGGTCACCGACAATCACCGCGATGCGCATTCTTTACGGTGTCGTCGGCGAAGGGATGGGGCACGCCACACGGAGCAAGGTCGTCTGCGAGCACCTGGTGGAGCGTGGACATGACGTGAAGATCGTCGTCAGCGGTCGCGCACACACGATGCTCGCCAAGACGTTCGACGACGTCGTCGAGATCCGTGGTCTGACAATCCGTTACGTCGACAACCGGGTGGACCGCGACGGGACGCTCGCGCGCAACGTCCTCGCGGCTCCATGGATGCTTGCGGCGAACGTCGGTGCGTACTTCGACAAGGTCGCCCGCTTCCGAGCAGATGCGGTCATCAGCGACTTCGATTCGTTCGCGTACGTGTTCGCCAAGCGTCATCGCATTCCGATCCTGTCCATCGACAACCAGCAGATCATCAGTCGCTGCCGACTCGGCAAGTTCGCCAAACAGGGGGCGAAGATCGACTATCAGATGACCCGGGCGTTCGTCCGCGCCAAGCTCCCCGGGTGCGACCATTACGTCGTCACGACCTTCTTCGAGCCTCCGATCCGGAACCGTTTTCGCAAGGACACGACGCTCGTGCCGCCCATTTTGCGCACCCCCATCCTCGACGCCAAGAAGCGGGCTCGATTCGGGCAGCACGTGCTCGTCTATCAAACTTCGACGAGCGACACGAAACTGCTCGACGAGCTGGAGCGGGTCCCGGAGCGCGAGTTCGTCGTCTACGGACTGAGGCGCAACGCGAGACGCGGCAACTGCACGATCAAGGAGTTCAGCGAGACGGGGTTCGTCGAAGACCTCGCGACCTCGGGCGCGGTCGTGTGCAACGGGGGGCTCTCGCTCATCGGCGAGGCGCTCTACCTGGGCAAGCCCATCTTGAGCATCCCCGTACGCAACCAATACGAGCAGGTGCTCAATGCGCGCTATCTGGAGCACCTCGGCTATGGCCTGGAGGCCGCAAGGATCGACGCGGACCTGTTGCGTCTGTTCCTGCGGGAGGCGCCGAAATATGCGGCGCGAGTCGCCAAACATCGACAGGACGGCAACCGCATCCTCTTCGCCGTGGTCGATCGAATTCTCCATCGTTTCGAACGCCGGGCGAAGCGGGCGCAAGACAAGGAAGCCTGAGCCACCGTGCTACAGCCAAGGGCGTGAGCGGCGTGGCTGAAGGGTCGGTACCGTCTCTGCTGCCGCCGCCGGTGGCGGGCATGGCCCTGGCCGATGGATCGGGCAGCGACGAGGTCGACGTCGCAATCGTGGGCGGGGGGATCAACGGCACCGGCGCGGCCAGGGATTTCGCGCTGAGAGGACTCCGAGTCGCACTGTTCGAGCGCAACGATCTCGCATTCGGCGCGAGCGGCAATTCGAGCGGCATGATCCACGGGGGCGTACGGTACCTGTCCCGCTCGCCGCACGTGACCGAAACGTCCTGCCGCGACTCCGGGTACATCCAGCGAATCGCGCCGCACCTGCTCTTTCGAATCCCGTTCCTGATGCCGCTTCGATCCGGTCCCGCAGCGCGGGTCGCGCTCGAGCTCGTCGATGCTTATTTCCGCGCGTACGACGACTTTCAGCCCCTCAAGCGCGGTGAGCCGCATTGCCGCCTCGATCCGACCGATCTGGCGCGGCTCGAGCCGGGCCTCGTCGGAGCGCTCGCCGGAGGGGTTAGCTTCGATGAATGGGGCGTCGACGGCGTGCGCCTGTGCGTGCTCAACGCGCTCGACGCGATCGAGCACGGAGCGCGCGTGTACCCCCACACCAGCGTCGAGTCGGTCGCCCGCAGCGTGCGGGGGGACGAACGCAGCCGATACGTCGTCGACGCGCGCGACCGCCTCGACGGCACAAGCGTTCGGATACGCGCGCGGGCCATCGTCAATGCGACCGGTGCCTGGGCGCCCGTCACGGCGGGGCTCATCGGCGTGCCACAGGCACGCGTTCGGGTCCGCCCTGGAAAGGGCATCCACGTCGTCCTCGATCGTCGAATCGCAAACTTCGGAATTCTCTCGGAAGCCATCGACGGTCGCCAGATTTTCCTCGAGCCATGGCAGAACGTCAGCGTCCTGGGCACGACCGACGACGACTACTACGGCGACCTCGACGAGGTGCACGCCACTAGCGAGGAGGTTCGGTATCTCGTACAGGGAGTGGCGAGGGTGTTCCCCAGCGTCCGGCTGGCGCGCGCGATAGGGACGTATGCCGGGGTCCGCCCCACGCTCTACGAGTACGGCCGCAACGAGGACGCCCTCTCGCGCAATCACAGGATCGTCGACCACGGCGCGGACGGTGCACCGATGGTCTACTCGATGATTGGCGGCAAGCTCGCAAGCTATCGACTCTTCGCCCAGGAGCTTTGCGATCTCGTCGCCCCGCGCGACTTCGGCGTGAACGTGCCCTGTTCGACTCATACTCGGCCGCTCCCGGGCGCCGAGCGCGTCCCGGACGCCGTCGAGACGGCGGCCACGTATGGGATCACCCCCGTAGCCGCGCGCCGCCTCGTATATCGACACGGCGGGCGGGCCCTGCGCATTCTCGAACGAGCGGCGCGCCGTCCGAGCGAGCTCGACGTGACGTGCATCTGCGAGCCGGTCCTCGAGGCCGAGGTGCGGCACGTGGTTCGGGAAGAGCTCGCGCGCACGGTCGACGACGTCGCTCGCCGCACTCGTCTGGGGCTCGGTCCCTGCGGTGGAATGCGCTGCGCAGCGCGGTGCGGGCAGATCGTCGCTCAAGAGCGCGAGCGTTCCCCGGCCGAGGGGCGCCTCATGGCCCGGGAGTTCATCCACCGGCAGGGGCTCGCGCGCGCCGTAGCGCTCGGTCCCCAGCAGGCACGGCAAGAAGCATTGACCTTTGCGCATCTCGACGCGTCGCTGGGACGGTCCTCGTGATCTCGGCCCTGGACGGACCCGTCGCAGCCTCCGCCGAGCGACGGGTCCTCGTCGTCGGATGCGGCGTGGCCGCCACGGCGGCGGCGCTGGCTGCCTCCCGGGCCGGGGCCGCCGTCATGATGCTCGACGGCGGGACGGGAGCATCGACGCTCTCGACCGGCGCGGTCGATCTGCTCCCGTGGGAGGATGCGGACAGGGCGCGTTCGGGCCTCCCAGCCGACACGCGAGGCGCCCTCCAAGCGCTCGGCGGTTACGTCCTGGACGAGGGCGGAACGAGAATCGTGACCAGCGCCGGCATCGTTCGCCCCGCTTACGGCAGGGACGCTGCGCTCTTGAACGTCGGTCCGCTGAGCGGACAGCGGATCGCGGTCGTCCGATGCCGCCGTCCGGGATGGGACGCCGATGCGCTCGCGCCCGCCTGGGGCCCCTCGTTCGAGGCGCTCGACGCCGTCGTCTTGCGTCATGGCGGCGAGGACGTTCTGCCGGACGCGGACCTGGCGGCGAGACACGACGAATCGGGACGTCTCGATTGGCTGGCGCACCGACTGCGCGAAGCCATGTCCGCCGCCGGGGGTCGCTGGGCGGCGGTCGTCGTTCCACCCCTGCTCGGGGCCCAGCGCGCGCGCGCTCATGACCTGTCGGATCGCGTTGGAGCCCGCTGCGGCGAAGCGGCAGGACTGCCGGGGGGTGCTCCGGGGTTGCGCTTCGAGAACGCACGCGATCGTGCGCTCGCGGCGTCCGGCGTCGCCTACGCTCGCGCGCGGGTCCGGAGCGTCCATCGCTGCTTGACCGCGTGGCGAGTGATCGGTGAGCAAGGGCAGTCCTTCGACGGCGGGGCGGTCGTGCTCGCGACCGGCGGCTTCATCGGCGGCGGGCTCGAATTCGCGCCCGCCGAGGCCTCCCTCGCTACGGCGCTGCCTGCAAGCGCCCGGCGTGCGATAAGACTGACGCTCGACGCCTCCGTGGCTCTCGGCGCGTACGGCAGGCCACTCGAGGTCTCGCGATCGCTCTTCGGTCCGTCTCCGGAGGCCATCGCACGGCCCTTTGCCCGCGACGCGCTCATGGATCGGGCTGGCATCCTCGCCAACGAGGATGGCAGCGTCCCGGGATCACCGGGCCTGTTCGCGGCGGGAGACGTCGTCGCCGATGCTCCACGCGCCTGGCTGGCCGCCCTCGCCTCGGGAGCGAGGGCAGGGACGGCCGCCGCACGCTGTCTCGGCCGGAGCCTCGTCACGGAGAGCGCGCAGTCATCTCTCGACGGAGAACCTGCCAGCCGACCTTGAGCACCGGGTCGGTGCCTTTTTCGGGATCGTCGGGCACATTTCGCGCCTCGCTGCCGGTCGGCGGCGACGTCGTGGCGCCGGCGTCTCCCTCGATGGTCACGATGCGCCTGGGACTCTCGACCGGCCCCGTGGACTCGGCCGCCAGGTGTCCCTCCAGGTCCTTCTCCCGGTACGAAACACCGTCCTGTCCGCCGGGCATTTCGACCGCGACGTCCGGATGAACGCCATCGGCCTGGATCGCGTGACCACTGGGCGTGTAATAGCGTGACACGGTGAGGCGCATCCCGGCGCCTCCCGGCAGCGAGACGATGGCCTGCACGCTGCCTTTTCCGAACGTAGGCTCGCCCACGACGACGGCTCGTTTCTGATCTTGCAGAGCCCCCGCGACGAGCTCCGAGGCGCTCGCCGTGAATTGATTGACGAGAACGACGCAAGGCTCCGTGGTGAGGGCTCCCCCCGGACGGGCTTTGACTTCGTCGACGACGTGCCCGCGGTGGCGGGTGGTGTAGATGACGCCCCCGTCCAGAAACTCGTCCGCGACCTCCGCCGCCTGGTCGACGAGTCCCCCGGGATCGGCGCGAAGGTCGAGGATGAGCCCCGCAAGAGGCCCGCCGGCGCGAGCTCGAAGCCTGCCCGCCGCCTCGAGCAGCTCGTCGTGCGTGTGCTCCTGGAACTGCTTGACGCGGATGTATGCCACTCGAAGAGTCAGGAGCTTGGAAGTGACGCTGGGCACGTGGATGATCTCGCGGACCAGATCGAACGTCAGCACGTCGGCAACGCCCCGGCGCCGGACCCCGATTCTGACGCGCGACCCAGGCGCTCCTCGCAGGCGTTTTACGAGCTTGTCGAGCGAATCCGTGCTGGGGTCTCTGCCGTCCACCACGACGATGACGTCCCCACTGCGAACACCGGCCCTGTCCGCGGGCGACCCCTCGATCGGCGCGAGGACGATGAGCTGGTCGCTCCGGGCCTCCACTTCGATGCCGATGCCCCCGAACTGACCCTCGGTATCGCTTTCGAAGGCGGAAAAGTCTTCGGGCGGCATGTAGCTCGAGTGCGGATCGAGCTCGGCCACCATTCCCTTGATCGCTCCGTCGACTAGTTTCGTGCGGCTGACGGGGTCGACATATTCGTTTTCGACCTCGACGAGCACCCGGCCGAGCTGCTCTACCGCGGCGTACGGGGTGTCGGCCCGCGCAGCCCTGGGAGCCCCCTCGTGCAGGGCGGTCACGCAGGCGCCTCCGGCAAAGGCAGACATGACGCAAATCGGGGCGAGGAACGTCTTCGCGGTCGGGCGTCGCATCCCAGGAGGCTACTTCGCGTAGCCCGTGCGAACTACCCGCACATCGCGCCCGTCCGGCTGTCGGGGGGGCGGCCGGGGCGGCCCGGGGCTTGGGCGCGCCCGGTTTCGGTGCCCACCGCACACTGACGAACTTGGCCCGAATGCGCCGCACGGGTAAACACGAAGCCCGAGAAAACGCGATCCGGAGGCACGTTCGGAGGACGCGCCGGCCCGTGTCCGTTTGCGAAGAACCCGACGGGGCAAGTTTGCTCAGCTTGATCCCTGCCGTAATGAAGCCGATAGTAGCAGTATACGAGTGAAGGCGAACGCAGCGCCCGGCCGCACCTTTCGCGCTGCCCACCTGAAGGAGGCAACCCTTGGCGACGAGTGACAAGGAGTCGACGGCGAATCTGCCGGGCTCGAAGACTGACAAGCGCAAACAAAGTTTGTACTTCCCCGAGTCGATGCTTCAGGAGATCAAGGAAGAGGCGGCGCGCCTCGACCGGTCCCTCTCCTGGGTCGTGCAGCGCGCGTGGAAGATCTCGAGGGCCGAGATCAAAAAGCTGCCGAGCGTCAATGACGTCGAGGGCGGCGACGACGAGGAGGGCGGCTGACACGAACGAGGCTGCACTCACCTCGCGGCCGTCTGAGGATCGGGAATCGTTCGCGCTCGGCTCGGACGGCACGCGGCTTTATGTTCACGCAAAAACGGGGGGGCATTCGCCCGGGGACGTTCACGCGATCCTGAGCGACGGGATTCTTTGCGACGGCTTCATCTGGAAGTACCTCTGGGACGACCTGGCCCCGGTCGTTCCATTGGTGCACTGGCATTATCGCGGTCACGGTCGGAGCGCGCCACCGGCGGACCCCAACCGCATCGACATTGCAGCGCACGCGGACGACCTGCAGGCCGTCCGTCGCCTCATCGGTGATCCACCGTGCGTGCTGATCGGGCATTCGATGGGGTGCCAGGTTTCACTCGAGGCGTACCGCCAGCGGCCCGAGCGTATTCGCGCCTTGGTGCTTGCCTGCGGCACGTTCGGCCACGTGACCAGCACGTTCCACGGCGTGCCGCTGCTCGACCTCGTCCTGCCCAGGGTTCTCGACATCGTCGAACGGGCCCCGGACGTCGTTCGGGCCGTGTGGAGCCGACTTCCACCACGGCTGGCGCTGAAGTTCGCCCTGAAGGCGGGTGAGATTGACCCGGAGCGAGTCCAGCCCGAGGACATGCTCCCTTACCTTTTGCACATGACGCATGTCGATTTTGCGATGTTTTTGCGCATGTTGCGAGCCGCGGGCAGGCATAGCGCCGCCGACGTCTTGACTCACATCGAGGTCCCGGTCCTCGTCATTGCGGGCGAACGAGATACCTTCACTCCAGCGTTTCTGGCGCGGGCCATGGCCGAAGTCATCCCGAAAGGCGAGCTTTCGATGGTCCCCCGCGGAACGCACGTGACCCCGATCGAGCAGCCGGAGTTCGTCAATGCCCGTATCGCGGCCTTCCTTCGCGAGCGTGTCCTTTAGCGTGGCGCTTCTCGCAGCGGCGTGCGAGACGGCGGACCGCTCGAGCGCGCGCGACGCGCCACGGACCACTCTCGCTGCGCTCCCGGGGCCGGGGGCTTCGATGCCCCCGTCCGTGGCGACGTCGCCGCCCTCCAGCTCCGTCCAATCGGTCGGGAGTGGGGAATCGACGCCCGAGATGACGACCGCGGGCGTAACCCCCCATCCCGCGATTCCCGATCCCTATCTGACGAGCCGGCCGCTGACGGCGCGAAGCATCGGGCACACGTCCTACGTGTTGAAGGTAAAGCTCGATAACGGGCTCGCCGTCGCATACAAGCCGCGTTCCAAGCTGCCGCTCGGCGATCGACGCTATCGGGGCGAGATCGCAGCGTACCGCCTCGGGCGGGCTCTCGGCCTGAGCAACGTGCCCTGCGCAATGCCCCGGATTTTTGCGGCCAGCGAGCTGCGTGCCACCTTCACGACGAAGGAAGCCGCCGAGGAATTCGACCGGATGGCGCTCGTCGAGCCCACGGGAATCCTGCGTGGAGCGCTCATCCCGTGGATCGACCGCTACGAAGAAGTTCCCCTCGAAAAAGGGGCAGCCCGGATGCGCTGGGAGCGCTGGCTGACCGATGCGAAGGCTGAGATCCCCCTAGCGGACCGCCCGCTCGCCCGCGCCCTCTCGACGATGCTCGTTTTCGATTACCTGACCGCGAACTGGGACCGATGGAGCGGCGGGAACGTGGTGCGTGACGGAGCGACCGGAACGCTGCTCTTCGTCGACAACGACGGCGCCTTCTACGATCTGCCGCCGCAATCGCTCGCGCGCCAGGCCGAGCTCTTGCAGCGTGTCCTTCGCTTTTCGCGCAGCCTCGTCGCGGCGCTCCGTGACCTCGATGCGTCCACACTTCGCGACGTCTTCGGCAACGAAGACGGAACCCAGCGTCTGCTGCCGGATCAGGCAATCGAGCAAGTGAACGTGCGACGACGAAGCGTGCTGGCCTTCATCGACGCGGCCACGACACGATGGGGGGAGGGGCTGACCCTGTCGTTCGAGTGACTGGCGCGGTCGCAGGGAAGACAGACCTCGTGCGCTCTCGCGCACGAGGCGTTCCGTACCGCCGTGGCCGTGTGCCGGACGACATGAACCCCTAGCCAACGGCTAGGTGGGGAGCGCTGATCGCGCTTTAGGCTCCCGGGCGACGCCGACTCGCAAAAAGCCGGCCCGGTCTGCACACCGAGCGATCATGACCCCCCGGGTTCGTGGTTGTTCGGGATCCATGCGATGCCGGCAATCTCGAACCCGGCAGAAGGAACGAGGCGATCATAACATCCGTCCTTCGTCGGTCAACGCGTCCGGTCATCGTAAACGAGAGCGCGGCGAAAACGAGAGCGCGCCGCCAAGGCGCCCACCACAAATTGGGCCAAGGACGCCGCGGCCGCCGAACATCGGCCGATGGACGAGGCGCAGACCCCGCAGAACGGCTGCGCACGCGCGCAGCGACCGGCGACCCCGAATGACGGTCCTGCCACGCGGGCGTGGCCGATGGCTCCGCCGCGGTTCGCCGCTCCCAGCGACCGAGACGCTGCATGCGAGGAGCTCGCCAACGCCGGCTTCGTCGTCGTAGAGATCGAAGGCATCGGTCCTTCGGTCGGCGGTCGTCTCGGCGAGGTCATCGACGAGGCCATCGAACGTGAGCTTCGAACGAGAGGCGCGGCTGGACCCGGGGTGGCCGATCCCACGATGACGCGCGACGTGGCGGCGCGAGAAACGGTCCTCGGCAATCAGCTCTACCGGGCGCGAAGCGCGGGAGCGGCCGGGATTGCTGTCGTGCTCGGGCCCCTGCGAGCCGCCGGACGATGCGGCGCCCTCGATCCTTCGGATTGCCGTGCGCTGCGCCAGCTAGCGAACGCCGCCCGCGGCTTGCCTGTCGTGCTCATGCTGGATTCGCGCGATGCCCAGACGGGCGGCTACTCCGATCCTGTCCCGCTCGAATGCATACTCGCCGGCCCGGGCGAACCGCGGTCCTCACCCCCCGTGCTCGTTCCTGGACCGATTCCATGCACTGCGGGGAGCCCGCCGCCGAGAGGTCCTGACGACGGACAAGTTCGAACTCCGGCCGCCAGCTCGCGTGGCGGCTCCGCGACGCCCACACCCGATGATCCCGCAAATGCAAGCGATCTCGACGGGGAGTGGAGGCGCTCGGCACTCGCGCTGGCGGCGGCTCACGGGCCGCAGCCGCTCGGCGCCCTCGAGAAGCTCTTCCGGGACAGCTACGTTCCGCTCGCCGCGGCCATCGCTTCAGGACTCGACGACCCGCGCGCGAACTGCGCTCATGCCGAATTTCGGAGCGCATTCATTCGGAGCTATACGGAAGCCTTCGCGACATTCGCGGCGACGACCAAACGTCCACGGATGGTCCTCGACGTTCCCGAGGTCGCCGCAAAGATCGCCCGCTTGCACGGTGCGCGATGCGCACGACTGTTGCTCGTGGACGGGATGCGGTGGGATCTATCGCGCCGGGTCGCGGAACGACTGTCCGCCAAGCTCGGGTCGCGCGGAGTGCTCACCGACGAGCTGCTCGTTTGGAGCGCGCTGCCGACGAAGACTGCGCGACAGCTCGAAACGCTCGCGCGCGGCATCGAGGCGCTACGCGCCCCGGCCGACCTGGACGGCGACGCCGAGCCTTCGAGGGGCCGAACTTCGGAATTCGTCCGGCGCATTCGGGTCGGCCCTCGCGAGCTTCACAAGCTCGACATCGTCGAAGCCCGCCTCGGCGCGGTGCGAGGCGCCGTGATGCGTGCTCTACCGGAGATCGCGGAAGCGACGGCCGAAATCCTCGCGCGACACGTCGATTCGCTGCCGCCGCATACGCTCCTCTTCGTCTTCGGGGACCACGGCTTCACCATCGATCGCTCGGGTAGCGCGCAGCAGGGCGGCGCGTCGCCCGAAGAAGTGCTCGCCGGAGCGTTCGCGGTGCTCACGGGCGACGTGCACTGACCGCGGTCAGCGAACGCAGTCGACCTCCGGGGCGAACAGGTGCGCGACCGACGTGAGTGCAGACGGCGTCTGCCGCCGCTGTCGCTTGTCCGCCAAAATCGCGTGCGCCAGCTCTTCGACCACGACCCGCAGAGGCGTCGGCTCGACCGAGACCCCGTCGACTTCGTGGATCGGTGCGAGATCGCCCGAATGGCGCAGCGGATCGTGACGGACCTCGAGGATGCCGCCGGCCGGCGTGTAGCGGCACGAGAGCACCTGCACGAAGTCGAGATACAGGGGCGCGACGAGAACGCATGTGTGCGTTCCGTCGGGTGCGACGCCGCGCAAGGCTTGGGCTTCGGCGACGATCGAGCCGGAGCGAGCGTGCTCATCCGACGAGATGGCCGTTTCGATGCGCTCTCGGCGCGCCGGGTCGGACTCGACGGCCAGGAGCGGCGCATACAGTGCAATCGCCGGGACGTCGACGTCGGGACTGTCGGCGCAGAGCGCGTCCAGCCATGCGTCGCGCGCTTCCGGGGGCAGCGAATCGTACGCGAGAGCTGCAGCCGCGGCCGCTTCCGCGTCCGTGCCCAGCGCCGAAAGCCATGTTCGCCACGCCGCGCGGATGTACGGCGGGGCCCCGGACGGGGCGGTGGAGCTCGGGCGCTCGTTGCTCGACTTGTCGTTCGGCCCGCCGCCTGCCATGGCACAGATCGCTCAAACTACCAACGTCGCGACTTGACGTAAATCGCACTCGGGCCGATCTTTACGCCGCCGCGGAGGGGCCCGACGCGTGAACTCGAATGATCTCACTCAATCCGGCCATGCGAGCGCGGGGTGCGAGGCGATGGAGGGAGCGCAGCGAAGCGCCGCGGAGGCCGCACCCTTCGAGAGCCCCAAGCAGAAGCAGCAGGAGCCAGGCGCCGGCGGCAGGCGACGTGAAAGCGACCCACCCGAGGTCCTCGCGCGATTTCACTCCGAAATCGACCTCGTCGACCTCAACGCTCGGCAGATCGCCCGCCAGATTGGGCGGGGATCGGCATTCACGAGCTCGGCCCCGGCGACGCTCGACGACCTGCGCTCGTTCGGCCGCGAGGGACTTCTTCAGGCGGCGCGCACGTTCGACGCGAAGCGCGGTGTTCCATTCCGGCGCTGGGCCAACCTCCGAATTCGCGGCGCAATCATCGACGGGGTACGGCAGTGGGGAGCGCTCCCGCGCCGTATATACCGCGAGCTTCGGGGCCTGTCGGCCGGCGATGCCTTGCAGGAAGTCTACGACGAGGAGGACGCGGCGAACCCCGCCGCGACGCCGGAAGCCGCCGACGCGCGCCTGACCGCGTACCTTGCGGGGCTTGCCACGGCCATGGCGATCGGAACCCTGGCAAGCCCCCCTCCCCGCCCGGACGGCGAAGCCGCATCGCTCGATGCGACTCCCGAGGATCTCGTCGCCAATGCCGAGCTCCTGTCATCGGTCAGGGCCATCGTGTCGCGCCTGCCGGACGCCGAGCGCATTCTCATCGAACGTCACTACTTCGGCGATCAGACGCTCGACCAGGCGGCCGCATCGCTCGGCCTGTCGAAGTCCTGGGGCAGCAGGCTGCATGCGCGGGCCATCGAAACCATCGCACGCGAGCTCCGCAGGCGAGGCGACTGAGCCCGGCGAATCGCGCGCCCATGAGAGTCGTCATCGCCATGAGCGGGGGCGTCGACTCGTCGGTCGCCGCTGCGCGCCTGCACGAGGCCGGCCACGAGGTCATCGGAGTGACGCTCCGCCTTTGGGACTACCCCGAGGGCGAAGGGACGACGAAAACCCACGGCCGCTGCTGCGCCCCGGAGGATCAGTACGACGCCGCCCGCACGGCGGACTCGCTCGGCTTTGCTCACTACACGTTCGACCGCCGGGACCTGTTTGCGCGTACGGTCGTCGACCCATTCGTCGATGCGTACCTCGAAGGCGAAACCCCCAGTCCCTGCACCACGTGCAATCGAGAGATCAAGCTCGCCGAGCTCTTCGCGCTCGCCGATCGATTCGAGGCCGCACACGTGGCGACCGGCCATTATGCGCGCGTCATCCGAGACGAAGGCGGGGCGCCGCGCCTCGCCATGGCGGTCGATCGGTCCAAGGACCAGAGCTACTTTCTCTACGCGACCCCGCGCGAATGGCTCGAGCGGCTGGTGTTCCCCCTCGGCGAATCGACGAAACGCGACGTCCGCGCAGAGGCGATTGGGAGGGGCCTACCGGGTGCCCGAAAGGGCGAAAGCCAGGAGCTCTGCTTCGTGGGGAGCGGAGCGCACGCCTATGCGGCGTTCGTGGCCGAAAGAGCGGGCGAGCGCGTAAGGCCCGGTCCGATTATCGACGAGCAGGGAACCGCGGTCGGTACGCACCAAGGGGTGCACCGCTTCACCATCGGACAACGGCACGGCCTCGGTGTTGCGCTCGGTCGCCCAACGTTCGTCGCGCGAATCGACGCGCAGCGGGCCGCCGTGCACCTCGGCAGCGGCGAAACCCTGCATGCGGCGGGTGCGGATGTCGCGGACGTGGCGCTTTCGCCCGGTACGACCCTCCCGCTGCGCGTGCGCGTTCGCGTGCGATATCGGCACGACGGAGACGATGCGATCGTGTCCGCCCTGCCCGGCGCCGGGCAAGCGCGAATCGTCTTCGACACCCCCGTTCGCGCGGTCACGCGCGGTCAAATCGCCGTCTTTTACGCCGGCGATCGCGTGCTCGGCGGAGGACGGATCGTCAGGGACCTGCGTCCGGGCGATCTCCCGGACGGACAGCCACGCGGGCGGATCGCATGACGCTGCGGCGAGGATTGATCTCTGGGCTACGCTTGTGGAGGTGAGGCCGAGAGCCGCGCTGGCAAAACTCGCGACCCTGGTTTTGCTCGCCGCGGCGCTGACGCCGGCCTGCACGCAAGGCGAGGGGACCGGATCGGTCTGCGGCTCGCTCGACGTGCCGGAATGCTGGAGCGGACCGTTCAACTTGCACCCCGATTTCTTCGCCGCCGTGCCGACGCAGCCGTCGGACGCACTGCAGATCCGCATCCAGAGTGGTGGCGACTATCAGGCGTTCAGCGACGGCGTCGCCATCCTGGTCGACGACGCCGGGGAGATCCGGGGGGATCCGACGAGCAGCGGCAGCCCTCGACCGAGCTTGCTCGGCCAGACCCTGGTGGTCGGGCTGCCCGTCGGCGTGACCCCGCCTGGCGTGCCGCTTCAGGCGGTCGCCAATCCCACCATCGTGCACGCAGCGCTCTACCTCAACAAGACGTGCCGCATTCAGAATGAGGCGCTCTACGCGGTGGACGCAGTCACGTTGAACCCGGACGGCACGTGCCTCTCGCCGGATGGAGGCGAACCTCAGATCCATTGCCCGGGCCCGGCGCTGGTCGGCGAGGACGGCGGAATCATCGAGGCGAACCCGCCCGACGCGACGATCGCCGACGCCGCAGCCCCCGACGCGAGCCTCGCGGTCGACGCGTCGCTGACCGGCGCGGACGCGAGCCCCGCGCTCGTGACAGGCGGCGCCGAGGCTGGCACCCCGACGGCCAGCGATGTGGCCGCTTGCCCCGCGGAGCCCGGAGCG
>DASPUY010000228.1:0-8703 GCA_035622655.1 Polyangiaceae bacterium | reverse complement strand
TCATCGCGACGGCTGCGAGACCGAATTGTCCAAAACCGAGCAAGACTCCGCCGACGACGCCGAGCGCGATACAGCAGCCGGTGATGGCATTCGCCGAGACGCCGAGCGCAACCATTCGATCGGCGGCCACGTCGAGTGCCCGGAGCACCGCGCTGCATACTGCTTCGGGAAGAACGAGCGACGCGCGCGACGCGCTCCCGGGGTGCTGGCGCGTCACGGGAACGGGAAACTGGATAGCCATCTTGTTATGCTCGTTATGCTCGCCCGAAGGATAGGATGCACTCGGCAGTCTACTCGTCCCCATTGCAGCGTACGAGATGGTATCGCCGCCCGACGAGAGGCCATCTTCTTTCGACGAGCCGAGCAGGCCGAGGGGGCAAGAGCGCCGGCCCCGCCACGCTCGACGCGAACCCACCCCGCTTGGACCGGTCGCCGCGCCCGCGCCCCTGGAGATGGGGCCGGCGCTCCGCCATAGCGCTTCGGCTGACCGTCGACAACGCATATTCGACTACGGATGCAAGACTCGCTTCAACCAATTGTCTCTCCACCGCGGACGCGGCGATCGGCCATGGGCGCAGACTGCATGCCTCGTCGCAAGGGTAAATTCGTCTAATTTCTGCCGGGGATTCTTGCCACATGGTAACTGGAGAGGACTCGCCCGCCACATTGGCTCGGCCCCGCGGCAAGAGGCGACCGCGGGCGTGAACGAACGCTCGGCCCCGACGTGAACGCCGGTTGCCGCTCGATTCGCCGCCGGCGAAGGCGATCTGGGGCACGATGGTGCCCATGGCGGTGCCGACGCCTCTCCGAGAGCTGACGCCGCGCCAGCTCCACGCGTTCGTCGCGTCGCTGGCCGGCTGGACGCTCGATGCATTCGATTTCTTCCTGTTCGTCTTCGCGCTGCGATCGATCGCGCACGACTTTCATTCGGACGTGCATACCGTCGCCCGGGGGATCTTCTGGACGCTGGCCATGCGCCCGGTCGGGGCCCTTTTCTTCGGGGCTCTCGCGGAGCGCTTCGGTCGGCGACCGATACTGATGATCAACGTCGTCAGCTATTCGCTCTGTGAGCTCGCCTCCGCCCTCGCCCCCGACCTGAACGCGCTGCTCGCATCACGCGCGGTCTTCGGTGTCGCCATGGGCGGCGAGTGGGGTATCGGCGCGGCCCTGGCGCTCGAAACGCTCCCGGCGGGTGGTCGCGGCCTCTTTTCCGGCCTTCTGCAGGAAGGCTACGTGATCGGCTACCTGCTCGCGTCGGTCGTGTTCAAGTTTCTATTCGACCGGATCGGATGGCGCGGGATGTTCGTCGTCGGAGCGTCCCCTGCGCTCCTCGTCCTTTACGTGCGGCGGATGGTGCCTGAATCGCCGGCGTGGCTCGCGGGAGCCCATGCCAGGACCGCCACGGTGCGCGAGATCGGCCGGGCTCTCCTGGCGCACTTTCCGCGCCTGGTCTTCCTCGTCGCGCTCATGGCCTGTTTCAACGCGTTCAGTCACGGCTCACAGGATCTGTACCCGACATTTTTGCAGGTGCAGCACCACTTCGACGTGTCCACCACCGGCACGATCGCCATCGTCTACAGTCTCGGCGCGCTATGCGGAGGGATCTTCTTCGGAGCGATGTCGGAACGGATCGGTCGGCGTCGGGCGATTGCGCTCGCCGCTCTCCTCGCGCTGCCCATAATTCCGTCGTGGGCGTACTCGAAGTCGGCCGGCATGTTCGCCCTCGGAGGGTTCGCGATGCAGTTCATGGTGCAGGGCGCCTGGGGAGTCGTGCCCGCTCACCTCAACGAGCTCTCTCCGGCCTCCGTGAGGGCCATCCTGCCCGGATTCGCCTACCAGCTCGGCAATCTCGCCATGTCGGGGATGGCGCCCTTCCAGGCGAGCCTGGCCGAGGCGCACGGCAACGACTACGCGCGCGTGCTGTCGTGGACGATCGCGCTCGTGAGCATCTCCGTCACGGTCCTGACGCTGACCGGCGCGGAGGCCACGCATCGGGAGCTACGCGTTTCGGATTGACCGGCCGCTTGTCAGCGCGAGTCCTTGCGGCGGCCGGCGGGCCTCGCGAGCCGCGCCTTGATCGTTGCCGAGCGGGTGGAGGACTCTTCGCGGAGCGCATACTTCCGCGCGAGCCGGCTCGCCCGCGCCGCAATTCGCTCGCGGAGCTCGGCAGGGCGGATCACCTCGGCCTCTTCGCCGAAGCCCAGGATCCACGCCTCGAGCTCCGCACACACCCGGACGTGCAGAGTCACTCGAACGGCGTCGTCCCTCACTTCGACGACTTGCGAAACGTGCCACCGATGCGTCTGCGCAAACGTGCGCCAGCGCCGATCCAGCTTCAGCTCGACGTCCTGGGCCGGTAGATTCAGGAAGATTCCGAAAGAATCGTGGAAAACTTGGGCGGGGTCGTACTGACTCCGGGTCGGATACGTGAATTCGTCGTGCAGGACGTCGACGTCCGCAATGCGTGAAAAGCGGTACGGATGCAGTCGCCCGCCCTCCCCTCTGCCGACGACGTAGAGCTGATGATCGTGAACCACGATCGACAGTGGCTCCACGCGCAACCTTTCGGAATCGCCGTCGAACCGCGTATAGGCGATCGAGACGGCTCGACTGTGCAGGACCGCCTCGAGGAGCTCGTCGAGCAGGGGGGCGCGATCCAGAAGCGCGGGCTCGCCTCCGCGCCTCAGAAACCAGAACTTGCGGTCGATGTCCTTGAAGACCGCCCGCCTCCTCGTGCGGCCCACCACGTGACTCAGCGCGTCCCGGATCCCGGTCTGGTACGCGGAGCCTTCGAACAGCGGCCACAGGCTCGAGCCGAAGCAAGCTGCGACAGCCGTCGCGTAACCGGGCTCGGCGCCGTAGGGCGAGACGTTCATTCGGATGACGCGCCTCTTCCCCACGCGCCGTTCCTGCACGCCGGGTAGAAGTCTGACGGCCGCGTTGAGCAACCGATCGGCCATGGCCGGACGAACCTGCAGCCGCTTCGCGAGCGAGTGGCGGTCGTGCTCCTTGCCCAGGAGGAGCTCCGCAGCCAAGACGAAATGGCGAGCGATGCTCGCCGAGCGACCCGACGCCCGATTCATGCCCCTGCCGAGTTCCGTTGGTGCCGCAGCCAGGATCTCATGATCCACGGAGGATCATAACCGAGCCGAGGAGTCTCCGGCCGCGTCGGCACGTGCGACGGTCTCATGGTCATGCCTCAAGCGACCAGGGACACCGTCCATTGTCCCAAGTGCGGGTGCGAATTCGAGCTTTCGGACCTGGTCCGGAGCCACCTCGAAACCAGGCTTCGCGCCGAGCTCAAGCCGCAGCTCGAGCGGGAGATCGCCGACGCCACCGCTGCGGCCGAGCAGCGCGGGCAGCGGGCCGCCGAGGAGCTCCGGTCCGTCCGCGCCAAGCTCGCCGACGCTGCATCGCGCGAGGCGGCGCTCCTGCGCAGCCAGCGCGGGTACGAGGAGCGCCTCCAGCTCATCGATCTCGAGCTCGAAAAGCGACTCGCGGCCGAGCTCGCGCGCATCCGCGAGCAAGACGGCCGCCTCGCGACCGAAAGGGCCGATCGCGAGCGGGAGGCTGCGCGGCATCGTGAAGAGGAGCATCGACTCACGATCGACGGAATGCAGCGGCACATCGATGAGCTCCAGCGCAAGATCCTGCAGGGATCGCAGCAGGCCCAGGGAGAGGTGCAAGAGGTGATGCTGCGCGACCTTCTGGCTCAATCCTTCACGGCCGACGAGATCGCGGACGTCCCGAAAGGAATGCTCGGAGCGGATCTGCTGCAGCGGGTTCGTGCTCCCGACGGACTCGACTGCGGGGTGATTGTCTGGGAGAGCAAGCGGACGAGGAACTGGTCGCACGATTGGCTGGCGAAGCTTCGCGAGGACCAGCGTGCCGCGGGAGCGTCCGTTGCCGTCCTGGTGACGCAGGCGCTTCCGCAAAACGTGAAGCACTTCGTGGCGATCGACGGAGTCTGGGTCTGCGCATGGCCCTACGCGACCGCCCTTGCCGCGGTGCTACGGACGGGCCTCTTCGAGGTGGCTCTCGCCCGCCGCTCTGCGGAAGGGCGCGGCGAGAAGATGCAAATGCTTTTCGAGTACCTGACCGGGCCGGAGTTCCGGAACCGCGTCGAGGGTCTGGTCGAAGCACTGGCCGAAATGCAGGACGATCTCGAAAGAGAGAAGCGGGCGATGCTTGCAATATGGAAGCGGCGCGATCGGCAGATGGATCGGGCTCGAAACAACCTCAGCGCACTGTACGGCGATCTGCGAGGAATCTCCGGCCGACAGCTCTCGGATTTGCCGCTCCTGTCCTTGGAAGCCGTCGCCGCGTTGCCGGATCATGACGAGACCGAAGAGGAGTCGACCGACGATCAACGCATCGTTCAACCCGAGCGCGCGATACGGGACCGGACCGAATCCCGGCGCCACCCGCCACTGCGCAGTGCCTGAGGCAAAAGCAACTGACCGCCTTTGCAACCGCATCGCTCGAGCGCAAGCAACCAGCGCTTGCGCTCGAGCCCACCCCCATACCCCGTGAGCGAGCCGTCCGAGCCGATGACCCGATGACACGGCACCACGATCGCGACGGGATTGGCACCGTTGGCGAGTCCAACCGCCCGGACGGCCGACGCGCGCCCGATGCGGCGCGCGATCTCGCCGTAGCTTCGGGTTTCCCCCGTCGGGATCTCGCGAAGCGCAGCCCAGACGGAACGCTGAAATGGCGTGCCTTCGAGCACGACGGGCAAGTCCCGGATCGCGTCGAAATGGCCCGCCAAGTACTCGCGCAGCGCGGCGGTCAGACCTCCCGGATTCGATGTCGGGGTAAACGCCGCGGCTCGATCCCCCAGGCCGCGGAGCGCGGCACGCTCCGGGATCCATGGACGATCGGTCCAGCGGAGCGCGCACAGTCGACCCTCCTCGTCGGCGGCGAGCGCCAGAAGGCCGACGGGGGTCTCGACGTGGTCGATTAGCAGTCGAGGCAGCTCGGTCATGATGGGCCCTCCGCGATCGATGGTGATCGCAATTCCGCGTCAAAAGCCCAAAGGTGCTGCGCAGCGTACGCACGCCAAGGACGCCATCGCTGCGCCCGCTCGAGGAGCTGCACGCTGTCGACCGCGGCGCCGATGCGCAGAGCCGCAACGCGGAGCAGTGCTCGATCGCTCGCAGGAAAGGCGTCGGGCTCTCGCGCAACGCGAAGGGCGATGAGCTGTGCCGTCCATTCGCCGATCCCCGGGATTGCCCGTAGCTTCGCCACGGTCTGATCGATCGTGCCGAGAGGCTGGAACAGTGTGGGGTCGTCCTGCGTTGCCCGAGCGAGGCCCAGCAGCGAGCGACGTCGAGCTTCCGGAATCGCGAGCGCTGCGAGATCGGCGCGGGCGAGCTGAGTGGGCGTCGGGAAGGCGCGCCGAAGCGCGCGATGCGCTGCCTCTGCACCGACGAGAGGCGCGCCGCACAGGCGAGCGAGTCGGCCTGCAAGCATGCGTGCAACCGGCACCGAGACCTGCTGGCCGAGCACCGCTCGAACCGCGAACTCGAATCCGTCCCATCCCCCTGGGACGCGCAAGCCTGGACGACGTGCAACGAGCGGCGCGAGTAGCGGGTCGCCGGCCAGGTGGGACCCGATCGCCGTCACGTCAGCGCCGAGATCGAAGGCGCGACGTATGCGCGCGACGATGCCGGGCAGGGCGCGCACGCACGGGATCCGAATCGTCGCCACGAGGCTTGCGCGGCTCGAGTCGTGCGTGACCTCGACGACTCCGATGTGATCGCCGTGCAAAGCGGTGCGAAAGTACGCGGCTCCCTCCACGCGCTCCACACCTTCGATCGCCCTGGCCGAAAGGTGCGCCAGCATCGCGGCCCAGTCGTACGGTGGCCTGTAGCGAAGCCGGACGGTGACCCCCTGGCGGCTGATCGATTCCTCCGGGAGGGACGATCCGCTTCGCCGGCGCAGCGCGCCCGGCGAGCGATGAAAAACCTGCTGGAAGGTCTCGTTGAAGCGCCTCACGCTGCGAAATCCCGAGGCGTGGGCGATCTCGGCCATGGGAAGCCTGGTCTCACGGATCAGCTGCGTTGCCAGCAGGACGCGTCGCGTCTGGGCGACGGCGACCGGCGTCGCCCCCAGATGCTGCTGGAAGAGGCGCCGCAATTGTCGCTCTCCGATCCCGAGCCGTTCTGCCAGCCGATGGACCCGATCTTCGCTCCCGTCGAGGTGCCCATCGGCAATGAGGGCGAGCCCCCGGGATACCGTGTTGAACGTGCCGCGCCACGATCCCGCCTCGGGCGCCGTCTCCGGCCGACACCGAAGACAGGGGCGGAAACCGGCTGCCTGGGCGGCCGCGGCGGACGGGTAGAAGCGGCAGTTCTCGAACTTGGCAGGGCGTGCCGGACATACCGGTCGGCAATAGACGCCGGTCGAGATCACCCCGACGAACAGACGCCCGTCGAACCGCTCGTCGCGGGTCTGAAGGGCTTCGTAAGAGGCTCGGGGATCCAGCATGACGGCGCCGAAACGGACAGTAGCCACCCGACGGGACGCCGGCTCGCGCTTTTCGGACATGGTGTCCTTTCCCATTCGTCAAGCCGGCGCTTCGGACATCGACGCCAGTCGAGCGCGGACCCAGCACACGGTCCGAGAGCCACGCCTGACTCAGCGATCGACGAGCTCGCCGAGGACGTCACGCACGTCCATCGATGCAAGTCGCGCGAGCTCGGCCTCGGATGCGAACGAGCGCGAAATCATCCGGTCGACGTACAAGGTGCCGTCCAGGTGATCCCCTTCGTGTTGCATGATGCGGGCGGGCCAACCTTCGACGCGGAAGGCGACCGGTCGGCCGTGGTGGTCCACCGCCGTCACGCCAACGGCGGCGGCGCGTCGGACGAGCGCTCCGTAGCCGCGGACACTCAGGCAGCCCTCGTAGAACATGGCTTCGTCGGCGCCGAGAGCGACGATCTCGGGATTCAAGACGACCGTCAGTGGCAAAGCGGTGCGCCCGCGCAGTGTGCGAGTCTGCGCCGGGACGTGCGCCATGCGGGCCTCGTCGTCCTCCGCCACGAACACGCGCAGCGGAACGCCGAGCTGAGGCGCGGCGAGGCCGACGCCGGGTGCGGCCCGCATCGCTTCGACCATTCGCTCGATGAGTCGCGAAAGAGCCTTCGTGCCGAACAGCGGTTGCGGCACCTCCGTCGCTCGACGACGCAAGACGGTCGCGCCCACCTGAACAATCGACGGCGCCGCTGGCGATGCGGCGAGCCAGTCGTCCAGGTCGAACGCCGTCCGATCAGGGGACATCGGGAGGAGGCGCCTGCTCCAGGGACTGGATCTCGCTGATCGCCAGCGCGCGGCCGTAAATGTTCATGTCGTCGAGATCTCCGACGAGCATCCGCCCGGGCATGGACCAGCGGCCCATCGACAGCGCCGGCGTTCCGGGGGTGATGGGGTCGGGCGCGGAAACGAGGTTATCGAGGGCCCCATTCACGTAGGTCGACAGCGTGTGGGCGTTGCCGTCGAGGACGAACGCAAAATGGGTCCAGACGTTCTCCGGCAGGCAGACACAGTCCGAATAGGTGTACTGGCTCGCGACCCGATCCCAGTACGCGGCCTGAAAGTACGGACTCGCGTCCGACGGACCGGCGATGTTGAGCTGCCATCCCGCGTCGAAAACGTACTCCGTGCTCGTCACGGTCTCGAGACCGGCGTCGTCCGCAAAGCCGGCAACGCGCACCCACGTCGAGACGGTGAAGCTGGCCGGAGCGTCGGGGAAGTCGTCGACGGTCACATAGGTCTCGCCGTCGAAGTGCAAGGCTCCACCGAACCGGCCGCCGGAGATCCACTCACCGCCGAACAATGCCCCGTCGTGGTGGTTTCCGGAGTGATCGACGACCACCGTGCCGCCGTCCTCATCGAACGTGTAGTGCGCGATGAGGCCCACGGTCGTGCTTGGCGGATCGATCGCATCGAGGCGACCCGGCGTGCACGCGCCCTGGAGAGCGGCGAGCATGGGCAGAATCGCCGCTCGACCCTTCATAGCCAGCCCATGACGGTCAGCGACGCCAGCAGGGAGGGCGTCCCGGCGTGCGCGATCTCCGTTCCGAGGAATTCGACGACGGGGTAGGGCACCGCGAGCAGCGCATGGGCCTCGAGCGCCAAGTCCCAGTGGCTGCCGAGCCGGAGGTCTGCTCCCGCGCCCGCATCCGCCGCCGCCGACCACTGGATGACATGCGCGCCCTGGTAGGGAGAATTCGCGCGCCCGTCGGCCGCAACGTAGAGCACGCCGGCTCCGGCGGACACGAGCGGATGCACGATCGCCCTCGCAGGAACATCGTAGACCATCTCGACCAGCCCGAGATATTGCGTCACGAGCGCCGTGCCCGCGGAGCCCGCGACGCGAGGGACGGTTCCCAAGCCCGCGCCCGTTGCGCGCAGACGGAGCGGGCCCCAGAGCTTGCGCTGAATGCGGACAAGCGCCACCGCCGACGGCGGTATGCCCCCGAGGTCGGCCATCACCGCCGCGCCCGCTTCCACGGCCCACACGGGTTCGCGCTGCAAGGTCAAAGTCTGCGCGGCCCATCGGGCGGCGCGGCTCAGGTCGGGCAAATCCGGAGGCGGGGACGACGCCGTCGCGGTCGAGGATGCCGGCTTGGCGACGAGCAGCTCCAGAAGACTCGCACGCAAGAGCTCGACCGCTCGCACCGCCAGGATTTCGGCCGC
>DASPUY010000227.1:0-4289 GCA_035622655.1 Polyangiaceae bacterium | reverse complement strand
CTGGGCGCGAGGGTCGCGATGAAGAAAAGGACCAGGCTCGTCGCGAGCAGCGTCGGGATCGACCACAAGATCCGACGCACGGCATAGCGAAACATCGCCCCCCGTTATACGCCCCTCGCACATGGATTTCGCCGACTTGCGCACGCATGCGGAGCGATGGATCGCCGACGACCCGGATCCCGCTACCCGGGCAGAGCTGAACGCACTGCTGCGCCATGCCGATCTGTCGAAGACCGACCTGGCCGATCGCTTTTCGGCCGCGCTCGAATTCGGCACGGCCGGACTGCGCGGCGTCCTCGGCGCCGGGCCGAACCGGATGAACCGCGCTGTCGTCGCGCGCGCCACATGGGGGCTGGCGAGTACAATCCTCGCCCGCGTTCCGCGGGCGGCCGAGCGCGTGCTCGTGGTCGGCGGAGACGCCCGGCGAATGAGTCGCGAGCTGTCCGAGGACGTCGCCGCGATTGCGGCCGCCTCCGGGCTTCGCGTGATGCTCTTCGGAGGTCCCGTGCCGACGCCGCTCGTTGGATTCACGGTGAAGAAGCTGGGCGCTGCGGCGGGTGTCGTCATCACGGCGAGCCACAACCCTCCCGAGTACAGCGGCTACAAGGTGTACTGGGAGAACGCCGTCCAGATTCTCCCTCCCGTCGACGCGCACATCGCGGAGGCGATCCAACGCGCCCCCGCGGCGCGGGAGATCTTCCGGCCCTCCCTCGAGTCGTTGCGGGCAGCGGGGCGTGTCGTGGACGCCCCGCCCGACCTCGAGACCGAATACGTCGCGGCCATCCGGTCTCTCGCCGTACATCCAGACGAGGGCGATCGGCGCATCTCGATCGTGTACACGCCCCTTCACGGCGTCGGTGATCGACTGGTGCACCAGGCTCTCGCCCGGGCGGGGTTCGTTTCGGTGACCAGTGTCCCCGATCAGAAGGATCCGGACTGCGCGTTCCCGACCGTGGCCTTCCCCAACCCCGAGGAGCCGGGTGCGATGGATCGGGCGCTCACTCTCGCCTCGCGGATGGGGGCCGATCTGGTGCTCGCCAACGACCCGGACGCCGATCGCCTTGCGGTGGCGGTCCCCCGGCCCCACGAGGGGGGGCCCTGGCCGCTCTCCGGCCGAGCGCCCGACGAAGGCGCCGTCGGCCGATACGTTCGTTTGACCGGGAACGAAGTGGGGGCTCTGCTCGGACACTACTTGCTGACGGAGCGGCCAAGGACGCGGCCTCGGGCCGTGGTGGCGTCGATCGTCTCGTCGCCGCTTCTCGGTCGCATGGCAGCCGAACTAGATGCCACCTACGACGAGACGTTGACGGGCTTCAAGTGGATCGCACACCGAGCGCTCGAGCTCGAGCGGGCCGGTATCGAGTTTCTCTTCGGATTCGAGGAAGCTATCGGTTATTGCATCGGAGACGTCGTGCACGACAAGGACGGCATTTCCGCCGCCCTTCTGGTCGCGGAGCTCACGGCGGTCCTGCGCTCGCGCGGGAGAACGCTGGCGACGGAGCTCGAGGCGATCGCGCGGCGCTGGGGGTTATTCACGAGCGCCCAGGTCAGCGTCACGAGGAAAGGGGCCAGCGGTGCGGCGGCCATTCGATCCATGATGACGGCGCTGCGCGCCGCGCCCCCGCTCCGGATTGGCGACGACGAGGTCGTCGCCGTCGCCGATTACGAAACGTCGAGCCGGCGCGATTGCCGTTCCGGCCGTCGGTCGGCGCTCACTCTGCCTTCGAGCGACGTGCTGTCGTTCGAGCTCGCCTCCGGCGGTCGGGTCGTCGCCCGGCCCAGCGGCACCGAGCCCAAGGCCAAGTTCTACTTCGACGTGCGCGAGCCGGTCGGCGTGGGCGAACCGGTCGCGCGAGCCGCGGCCCGAGCGCACGCTTCGATCGACCGCCTGGCGACGGCCTTTCAGGCGATGATTTCTCTCTGAAGTGTGCCAATGGGCAGACCGCCTTGACAGCCGGCGCATTTCCAATATTTTTCGCGCCCTCGTTGCGGTTCGCGGCCTCTTCATGCGAGCCCGCGATCCCGGGTGGTGCCATGCCAAAGATGAAAACGAACAAGGCGGCTGCGAAGCGGTTCCGCGTGACGGGCAGCGGCCGTGTTCGGCGGCCCAAGGGGGGCGGCAACCATGGGATGCAGGAGAAGTCGCGCAAGCGACTCCGTCGCCTGCGGCGCAACGACATGGTCCACACGGCCATGGAAAAGCACGTGAAGCGACTGCTGCCGTACGGCTGAGGAAAAGTCCATGCCCCGCGCCAAACGAGGGTTCAAGGCCCGCCGTCGTCGAAACCGAGTCCTGAAGCAAGCGAAGGGGTATCACAGCGCCCGGTCGCGTCTCTTCGCCTACGCGAAGGAAGTCGTGATGAAGGCGGCGGTGTATGCCTACGCGCATCGAAAGCGTCGCAAACGCGATTTTCGGCGGCTGTGGATCGCGCGCATCAATGCCGCGGCTCGCCTGAACGGTACGACGTACTCGCGCTTGATGCACGGGCTCAAGCAGGCGGAGATCGGGCTCGATCGAAAGATCCTGGCCGACATCGCCGTGGCGGATGCCGGAACGTTCGGCGTGATCGTCAAGAGCGCGTCCGGCTGAACTCCGGGCCGCAGCGCCTCAGGGCGGTTGCTTGCGGATCATCGTTGCGACCTTCGCGAGGACGTCGCCAATTTTGAAGGGCTTGGTGACGTAGTGACGAGCTCCGGCATTGATGCCGGTGATGACGTCGACCGGGGACCCTCGCGCGGTCAGGAACAGGATCGGAACGCGCTGCAGCGCAGCCTCCTTGCGCACGAGCTTTGCGAATGCGATCCCGTCGAGCCGAGGCATCATCACGTCCGTGACGATGGCGTCGGGCACCGGGATGCCCTCGATCACCTCGCGGGCTTCGAGGCCGTCGCGAGCTTCGTAGACCGTGTACTTCGTGCCGAGAGCACGCACGAGCATTGCTCGAATGTCGTCGTCGTCGTCCACCACGAGCACCGTCGGCGCGCCGGGGGCGGCGCGGGCGGCCGGAGCGGGCCCTGCGCCCGACGCGTTGCTCGAGGCCGCCGTTTTCGATGCTTTCTGTCCGGGTGTGCCGTTGTCGGGCATGAGAAAAGCCGCCTCAGCTTGCTCTAAATGACCGTTCGCGATTCTCGTCCATCACGATGTTCGGCTGAGCAGAGCGCCCACGCCGCACACGCGGTGCCAGCGGTAGGTGTCGACGTATTCGCGAACATTGTCCAGGAGTCGGTGCATGGTCTTGCAACGGTGGTTGCGGGTGACATTGGCATGGAGGTCCTGCCAGACACGCTCGATGCGGTTGGCGTCTGGGCAGTACGGGGGCAAGAAGTGCAGCACGACGCGCCCGCGGAGTGCAACCAGGGCTTTTCGCGTGCGGTGCGCAGAGTGGATGCCGTAGTTGTCGACGATGAGGTGGATACGTCGTGCCCTGCGATAGCGGGTGGCCAGCAGCCAGAGCAACTGGCAGAAGAGGCTGGCGTTCTTGCGGGCCGCTCCGGTGGTGAGCAGGCGTCCGGTGCGAACGTCGAGAGCGCCGGCCACGTAGAAATTCTCGTTCTTGCCGGGGGTCACGACACGGCGCTGGTGGCCGCGCAGCATCCAATCGCGTCCGATCTTCGGGTTGAGATGAATGTCGACTTCGTCCCCATAGAGCACCGGCTCGTCAGCACTGGCGCGTGCTTCGAGTCTGCGGATCTCGGCCAAAACCCGTTCGCGCCGCTCGCGGGGCCATGGGCAAAGGACGATGGGCTTGGGGTTTCCGAGCCGTGCGCCGACGCGACTCAGCGCGCGACCCATCGTGCAGACGGCGACCAGAGGCAAGCCTTCGATCTGCATCTGCTTGCAAATCAGCTCACGGGTCCAGGTTGGCCTGGTCCAACCGAAGTCCAATGGGGAGCGTCCGAGCACGCGTACCAACGCCCGATCAAAGCGGTCGTCAGCCTTGCACTTGCCGTTGCCGCGACGCCGGTCGTACAGCCCCGCAACGCCATCGGCGAGGAATCGGTTGGCAGCACGCACGATGGTCGAGGTGGCGACGTCCAATTCGGCAGCGACCTGCGGGGAACTGCGCCCGGTGGCCAATCTCGCAACGGCCTGAAATCGCAAGGCGGTGTACGGATCGCCGCTGCAACGTCCGAGGCGAATCAGTTGCCGGCGCTCGACACGACTCATTCGAGGTATCTTCACGGCACGGGGCTCCTTCGGCTTGGCTTGTTTGGCGACTTCCAAACCGCGGGGAGCCCCCGCCTATTTCCATCCGTCACGTTTGATCGACAATCACGCTCGGTGATTT
>DASPUY010000226.1:0-35953 GCA_035622655.1 Polyangiaceae bacterium | reverse complement strand
ACGTCGCCGAGCTGCGTGTCGAGCAGCTCGAGCAGCTCGTCGGAGTCGTCGCCCGACCACTCGTCGAGCAGATCGGTCAAGAATTCGAAAAAGTCACCGCTGTCGAGGCGGCGCTCGATCTCTTCAACCTGCTCCTCGGTGAACGCCTCGAGGATGTCCTCGCGAAGCGTCTCGATGTCGCCCTCTTCGATGGCGTCCTGAGCGGACAGCCGGATTTGACGTACGGCTCGTTTGTCGAGAAAGATCTCCATCGGCCCATCGGTCTCCGAGCTGATGCCCACGTTTAACCTTTCGCTGGGCAACCGCAAGCGGCGAGGCGGCCCTCGAGCCCCGCCCGGGTGGGCCCGAAGATTCAGCACGCGAGTATGCGAGCCGGGCCATCCATGTCAACGGCTGCGTGCGGGGCTTCGCCACTCGTGCCGCGGTCAGCGTGCGGGTGTATGGTCGGCTGATGAGCCGGCACCCCCACCGGCACCGCCGTAGCGGCCCTCCTCGGAGCGCGCCGCCGCTTCGGCACGCCTGGCGCCCGCGGCTTGCCGGAAGCAGCCTCGCGGCGGTGTTCATGCTCGTCGCCCCGCCGATCTGCGCCGAGAACGCCACCTTCCCCGACAGCGAGCGGCCTCCTCCTCCCACTCACGAATATTTGCAATACGGGGTCGCGTTCACTGTCGAGGCCGTGGCCTCCGCGGGCCCGGTGTGCTCGGTTCCGAGCGGCTCCCCGAACCAGATGTCCGAAGTCGCGGCGAAGCTTGCCGCTGCCGGCTGCATACTGGGGTCGGGGGGCGGCATCGCCATCCGCATCGGCTGGCGTCCGGCGCCGCACACCTACCTCGGCGGGGCGTACGAATTCTCGAAGCAAGATCCCAACAATCTTTATCGCCTCGGGATCTTGCAGCAGGCCCGTTTCGAGGGGCGCCGCTATTTCGACACCGGCTGGCGCACCAGACCGTTCGCCACGCTCGGGGCCGGGTTCGCCGGCTACGGCAACGAGTGGGGCATCGACACGTGGGGGCTCACCGGAGAGCTCGGCGTCGGCCTCGAATTCGAGCTCTCCGGTGCCGCGGCGCTGGGCTTCAGCATCGTGTACCGTCCTCTCTACCTGCGGTCCTGGGTCGACTCGAGCCTGATTCCGCACCCCGCCGGGGTCGCGCAGCTCATCGGGTTCGAGCTTGCGCTCGAGGCCCGGGACCGCTTGTGAACCGATTGTAGGGTGCCTGGATTCGCGCGGGAAGCCCGGGAGGGGTCACGCTGGCCAGAGCTTGACGGTATACCGCACGCCGGTGTCCCATCGCGATTACGTGATTTGCGCGACGTGCGGCCGGGACAATCCCAGCCATCTGCTTTTTTGTCAGGAGTGCGGCCAGAAGCTCGTCGCACGGCTTGCCACACCTACGCCCCCTCAAGGCGTTTCGCCGCTCGCGATGACCGAGCCGTCGCCCGCGCGCACCGTCGGTCCGGTCTCTCAGCGTCCGGCTGCGCCCGACCTCCAGTTCACTCGCCGCAGTGAGGCAGGGTCCTCGGACGAGCGGCCCGTGTGCGCGCTCTGCGGCAGCCGCAACCAGCGCGGAATGCGTTTCTGCGTGACCTGCGGACACCTTCTGTCCCAGAAGCCGTCGACCGCGCCTGCCTCGGACGGTGGGGCATCCGACCAGTCGCACGCGGCGACCCTGGAGTCCCCTTCGCCGCCGATAGCGCCGAGCCGTGTCGTGCCCCTCGGCGATCCACGCCCCAACCCTCCGGCGATTCGGACCTGCTCGCGGTGTCGCGGCGTCATCGAGGGTCCCGGACAGTTCTGTCGCTTCTGCGGGGCGCCGCTGGCGGACGACCCCGGGGACGCAGGCCAGCCGCTCGGGCAATCGCCTCCCGAGGCCTACCCCGCAGCGTCTCACCTGCAGGCGATCGGTGCAGATCCGCAGGTCGCGCGCGCGCAGTCGTTGCGACCCGCGCCGACTGCGCCATCGGCCATGGTGACGTCGACGGTCGCCATGTTGACGACCGACCGCTCCACGCGACCTCGACTCGTTCTGATTGCGCGTGACGGTGGCGAAGGGCCGACCTTCGCGTTGAGCGAGACGACGGACATCGGACGAAGCGAAGGGCACATCGTGGTCGCCGACGATGCGTATGTCTCGCCGCGTCATGCGCGGATCGTCATGCGGGGCGGCGCCCACTTCCTGCGCGATCTCGGAAGCACGAACGGCGTCTACCTGCGCATCCCGTTCTCGGCCCGCGTAGACGGCCCTCCGTCGGCTGCGTCGACGGAGCCCAATGTGGAGCAAGAGCTCGGGGATCAAGAATTGTTCCTGGTCGGACAACAGGTGCTAAAGTTTGAGGTCGTGAAGCACGCAGAAGAGGGGTTCGGCGTTGCGTCGGACAACGGAACACTCCTTTTCGGTGCACCGGCGGCGTCGCGCTATGCGCGTCTCAGTCAGCGCACCGTCGAGGGCGTCGTTCGTGACGTGTTTTACGTTCGAAAGACGGAGACGGTCATCGGCCGGGAGTCCGGCGACATCGTGTTCACCGACGACCCGTTTCTTTCGCGCCGGCATGCGGTCCTGCGCGTCCACTCGGCCCCGACGCCGTCGAAGAGCCCGCGCCGCTTCACCTTGGCGGACCTGGGGTCGTCCAACGGAACGTTCTTGCAACTGCGGGAAGAAGTCCGTCTTCGTCCCGGCGATCACTTCCGCATCGGCCAGCAGCTCTTTCGCTTCGATATCGACGTGAATCGCACCGGTGCATGATCAGGGAGACGGCCCGCACGTGACCCAGCCCGAAGCCCCCAGCGAGGCGGTGGTCGCAGGCAGCTCGAAGGATTCTTCGACGCTCGTCCCCGGGGACATTCGCGTCAAGCTCTTCGCGCGTACCGATGTCGGACAGATCCGCGAGCACAACGAGGACAATTTTCTCGTCGCCGACTTGACGAGAAGAACGCGCGGACTTCTGGAGGCCAACCGGTCCGGAAGCGTCGGGCCTCAGGGAACGCTGTTCGCCGTGTGCGACGGCATGGGGGGCGCGGCCGCCGGGGAGATCGCGAGCCAGCTCGCCGTCGACATCGTGTACGAGCGGATGGTGGATGCGCTCGAGGACACCCACGCCTTGTCGCGCGACGACCTCGCCCGGCGCCTCGTTCGCGCCATCGAAGCCGCGGGGCTGCGAATCTTTCAGGAGGCGAAGCTCGATCGCACGCGGCGCGGGATGGGCACGACCGTCACAGCCGCTGCACTCGTCGATCAATTCCTGTTTTTCGCCCAGGTCGGAGATTCACGCGGATATCTGCTGCGCGACGGCAACTTGACGCAGCTCACGCGCGACCAATCCCTCGTCAATCAGCTCATCGAGGCGGGACAGCTGACCGAGGAAGAGGCCGAGACGTTCGAGCACAACAACATCATTTTGCAGGCGCTGGGCACCGCCGATACCGTGCAGGTCGATCTGACCTTCTGCGAGCTGCGCCGGGGCGACGTTCTTCTGCTCTGCTCCGACGGTCTGAGCGGCATGGTTCGATTCGAGGACATCCGAGAGGTTCTGCGCACCGTCCACGAGCCGATCGATGCGTGCAAGCTCCTCACCGAGCGCGCGAATCAGGCGGGGGGGCATGACAACATCACCGTGATCGTCGTCGGGTTCGACGGTGAGGGCTTGCGCCCGCTCATGCCGGACGACGAGCCGCTCCGGTACCGCAAGTACGTGCTTCCCGAGGAACCGTCGGATCTCACCGAACCCAACCGACGTTTCACGCCGGAGCCGCCCGCGCCCGGGCTGATCGCGCCGGGACACAATGCGGGGGTGAGCTTGCCTCAGGGCCTGGGCTCGACGGTAGTGTTCGCTCAGAACGCCGGCTCCGCGGGCATGCCGAAATCGCCGGCTGCCGCGGGGCAGCGCTCGAATCGAACTCCCGGCAGCCCCGACGAGGAGCGAATCGACATTCCGGGGACCCACGTACCTCCGTGGGTCGTCGTCGTCATCGTCGTCGCTGTCATCCTCGTACTCTTCGGGACCGCGCTTCTTTTGCTCGCTTGAGGGCGCACCTCGAGCACGCCTTGGCCCGCGTCGTCGATCGCGCTATCGTCCCCCGCGAGCGATGCGCAACCGAGCCTCGAATTCCGACCGTGCAGAGCTCGAATCCCTCGATGCCGATTTGCCGGAATGGAAGCCGGGACCGCAAGCCTTCGCGGAAGGCGGTGCGGCAACCTCCGTCGTCGCTCCTCTGACCATCGCGTCGCACGACGCGTTGTTTGCTCCAGCCGACGTCACACACTGCGATGCCTGCGGCTGCGATCTCGACGACGGCGATGGGTCGGCTCGGGAGCCTGCTGGCTTGGGCATCTACATGTGGACCCGGGGCCCCGAGGTGCGGTTCGAGGAGGCCCCGCTCTGCGCGTCGTGCGCATCCGCGATCGGCATGACCGCTCTCGCCCGCTGGGAGATCGAGGAAGAAGAAGGGTAAAACAGGCCGGACGCTCCCCCTCGGCCGAGGAGCTCGTTGGCGGGTCGGCCCCCCGAGCATCCCGAAGAGACTGGAGCGGCGTTCCGAGGGATGGTAGCGAGCGAGCGGTGGGGAACGCCGCCTTAATGCAGGTTCGGGCGTGACGGCGTGCGGGTGGAAACGCTCGTCCGTGCGTGCCGCTTGAAGGGCGGTCGTCGCTCGAGGTGCTCCAGACACACGGCCCGAAGGGCGGGTGCGGCCCCGGTGGATCCGGCCACGAGCTCGAGCTCGGGTCGCGTGAGCAGTCCACTGATGCGGACCGCAATCTCGATCGGCGTGGCCCGATTGAGGACGAGCGCGAGCCGAACGCGCGGACGGTGGACCCACCTCGATCGCGCCACTTCGGCCAGCACGTCGCTGCGACCCGGACGGTGAGCGACCAGCCTCAGGACGTCCTCTTCAGTCGCCCGAGGATTTTGCAAGCATCCTGCGACGACGACGGGATGGGGATCGCGCAGCAGCTGCTCGATGACGTGGCGATCGGGCCGCCTCGAAAGCCATTTGCGCTGCCCCAGCGTGAGCGACCGACCCCCGCCGTCCGCCCGAACGACGTCATCGCAAGAGCGGCTGCGCTCCTCGGACGGTCCGACGCTCACTGCGCGCGAAGGATGGCGGATGAGGCGCTCGAGCGCCAGCAACGATGCGCCGACCGCCTCCTCTCGAAGCCGTTGGACGACCTCGGCCATCTCGTGCTCGTTCAGCGCATCGACCACGGCGACGAGGACCTCGCGCGCCGGCGCCTCCGCCCGCTCGGCGCGCTCGCAAAGACAGTCGAGGGCGCGGGCGAGCGTCTCGATCGGCCAAGACCGCGCGGTGGTGGCCACGTAGTGCGATCGGAGGGACGCGTCGTGCAGCGAAAGCGTGGCGCGAACGAGCGCTTCGACGCGATCGCGGGTGATCGTCGGGGCGCCCATGGCCGAGGGGCTCATCTTAGTTCTGGGCGGACGTGGCCGTCGACCGGCAGAGGACGGGCGCCCGCGGCAGAGGACGGGCGCCCTCCAGCCGCCCCGACCGCCAATTCTCGCTTTCGGAGGCAGCGCTTGGTGCGACTGTGGAGACGGAAGGACGTCGGCGTTATTGTCCTGGGTGGGTGATGGCAGCGGAACCTCGTGATCCCAGGCGGGGCGAAGAGACCGACGTCGAAGAACGTCGGAAGACGGCCACTCCGCGGCGGTACAAGGTGATTTTCCACAACGACGACTACACGACGATGGAATACGTCATCGAGATCCTCCGCCGCTTCTTCCACAAGAACGAGACCGAAGCGCTGCACATCATGCTGACTGTGCATAAAAAGGGCAGCGCCGTCGCGGGCATTTATCCGCGGGACGTGGCAGAAACGAAAGTGGCCGAGGTCACGCGCGACGCTCGCGGCCGAGGGCACCCGCTTCTTCTGACCACCGAGCCCGAGTGAGACGAACGGATGAGGATAAGCCCCGAGGTCGAGATCGCCCTGAACGTCGCCGCCAACGACGCGGCGCGGAGGCGGCACGAGTACTTCACGGTCGAGCACCTGCTCTATGCGCTGCTCCTGGACGAGGCGACCGCGACGGTCATTCGACACGCGGGCGGGGACCCCGGCGTCCTGAAAAAGCGGCTCGATCGGTATCTCACCGAGAACGTCGAGCGCCTCGAGGGCTCGACTGCCGACTCTCCCAACCCGTCCGTCGGCGTGCAGCGAGCACTTCAGCGCGCGCTTGCCCACGTCCGCTCGAGCGGAAAGGAAGAGGTGACGGGCGCAAACGTGCTGATCGCCATCTACTCCGAGCGCGACTCGTACGCGGTCACGCTTCTGGAGGAGCAGGGTGTCACGCGTCTCGACGTGGTCTCGTACGTCTCTCACGGCGTGTCGAAGCTCGACGACGAGCAGAGCGCGGCGGGCAAGACCGCCGGCGTCGATGCCGACGGCGAAGGAGCGCGCACCGCCAAGGACCCCCTCAAGGCGTACACGGTCAACCTCAACGAGGAGGCTCGAACATCTCGCATCGATCCGCTCGTCGGCCGGGAGAACGAGGTGGCCCGCATCATCCAGATTCTTGCACGACGCAAGAAGAACAACCCCTTGCTGGTGGGGGACGCGGGAGTCGGAAAGACGGCGATCGCCGAGGGTCTCGCGCTCAAGATCCAGCGGGGAGCGGTTCCAAAGTCTCTTCTCAAGGCGACCGTCTATGCGCTCGACATGGGGGCAATGCTCGCCGGAACACGGTACCGGGGCGATTTCGAGGAGCGGGTCAAGGCGGTGCTGAAGGCATTGCAGAAGCTGGACAACGCAATCCTCTTCATCGACGAGATTCACACCATCGTCGGCGCAGGCGCGACGACCGGCGGGAGCATGGACGCGAGCAATCTGCTCAAGCCCGCTCTCGCAAGCGGCCGCCTCCGTTGCTTGGGATCGACGACGTTCCAGGAATATCGCCAGCATTTCGAGAAGGATCGGGCGCTCGCTCGCCGATTCCAGCGCGTCGAGGTCAACGAGCCGAGCGTCGAAGATACCGTCAAGATTCTCGAGGGGCTTCGCAAGCAATACGAGGATTTCCACACCGTCCGGTACTCGGACGATGCGCTGCGCGCCGCCGCCGAGCTTGGAGCCAAGTATCTGCACGACCGAAAGTTGCCCGACAAGGCGATCGATTTGATCGACGAGACGGGGGCGGCAAAGAAACTCGCCTCGTCCGTGGGCCCGGGGAACGAAGTCCCCGTCGTCGACGTCAGCGATGTCGAGCTGGTCCTCGCGCGCATGGCGCAGATTCCACCGCGGGAAGTGTCGACCAGCGATCGGGAACGATTGAAGAGCCTCGAGGCCGAGCTCAAGGCCGTCGTCTACGGCCAGGATTCGGCGATCCGCGAGCTGGTTTCGGCCATCAAGCTGTCCCGTGCGGGGCTGCGCGCCCCCGAAAAACCCATCGGGTCCTTTCTTTTGACCGGACCGACCGGGGTCGGAAAGACCGAGGTGGCCAAGCAGCTGGCGAAAGTGATGGGCATCGCGTTCCATCGCTTCGACATGAGCGAGTACATGGAGGCGCACACGGTGTCGCGCCTCATTGGTGCGCCCCCGGGATACGTCGGGTTCGATCAGGGGGGGCTTCTCACGGACGCGATCGCGAAGACGCCTCATGCGGTCCTGCTCTTGGACGAGATCGAGAAGGCACACCCGCAAGTCTTCAACATTCTGCTGCAGGTCATGGATCATGGCCGTCTGACCGACCATAACGGCAAGCAGACGGACTTTCGCCACGTCATCCTTCTGATGACGAGCAACATCGGAGTCCGCGATCTGCAGAGGCGTGCGGTCGGCTTCGGTGGCGCCGACGGCGGCGATCGGGAGAGGCCCAACGTCGATCGGGAGTACAAGCAGCTCTTCAGCCCGGAGTTCCGCAACAGGCTCGACGCGAAAATCGCGTTCCGTCCGCTCGACCCCGGAGTGATGCGCAGCATCGTGGCCAAGTTCGTCCGCGAGCTCGGTGAGCAGCTCGCGGTGCGAGGCGTGACGATCGAGCTGACCGAGGCCGCCACCGAGTACCTTGCCAAAGCCGGGTACGATCCCGACAACGGCGCCCGGCCGCTTGCACGCGTGATCCAAGAGGAAGTCAAAAGCCCGTTGGGTGACGAGCTCCTGTTCGGCGCCCTGGAGCAGGGCGGTCACGTCACGGTCGACCAAACCGACGGCAAATTGCGCTTCGTGTTCGGCCCCAAGAAAAGTTGAACGAGCTCATGCTGGTTTCGATTCTCATGGGCAGCAAGAGCGATCTGGAGATCATGCAACCAGCCCGCGACGCCCTCACGGAGTTCGGCGTCGCCCACGAGGTGCGGGTCCTCAGCGCCCATCGAACCCCAGACGCACTTTTCGAGTACGTCGGGGCTGCGCCGGGCCGCGGGATCGAGGTCTTCATCGCGGGAGCAGGCGGCGCCGCGCATCTGCCCGGCGTGATCGCAGCAAAGACCACCCTCCCGGTGCTCGGCGTACCGATCCCGTCGGGTCACTTGCTCGGGCTCGATTCGCTACTGGCCATCGTCCAGATGCCCAAGGGAATCCCCGTCGCGACCTTCGCGGTCGGCAAGGCCGGGGCGGGCAACGCGGCTCTTTTCGCGGTCGCCATTCTTGCGGCCAAGCGTCCCGACCTCGCCCTGAAGCTCGCCTCGTGGCGCCAGGCACAGGCCGAGCGGCTGCTCAGGGATTCCGTCGTGGATTGAGGCGGCGCTTGACTGAACTTAAGTTCAGATCTACGTACTGCTTCGCGGTCCGTGCCTGCCCCGCTTCAGCCGCTGACCAATCCTCCGAACCCATGGGCTTCGACGGACGTCGAGTACCTCGAGGGCGAGCGCCCGTACGCGGAGCTCGAAGTGTACGAAGACGCATCCCGGGGGATCCTCGCACACAATGACAGCCCCGACGTTGGCTTCGACTGGAGTGTGAACCCGTACCGAGGTTGCTTTCACGCGTGCGCCTACTGCTATGCGCGCCCGTCGCACGAGTATTTGAGCTTCGGCGCCGGGACTGATTTCGAGAGAAAGATCGTCGTCAAGAAGCGCGCGCCGGAGCTTCTTCGCAAGGCATTCGACGCACCGAAGTGGCGGGGCGATCGGGTTGCGTTCAGTGGGGTGACCGACTGCTATCAGCCGCTCGAAGCCAGTTACCGACTGACTCGAGGCTGCCTCGAAGTGTGCGCGGAATACCGCAATCCAGCCGTGATCATCACGAAATCGCCGCTCATCGAGCGCGACGTGGACGTTCTTCAGGAGCTCGGGCGGGTCTCGCAGCTGTCGGTCATGATCAGCGTTCCTTTCTGGCAAGAAACGACCGCACGGGCGATCGAGCCTTTCGTGACTCCGCCTGCCCGGCGCGTTCGGACGATCGAGCGCCTTGCCGGTGCAGGCATCCGTGTCGGAGTCATGGTTGCCCCCATCATCCCGGGGTTGAACGACGAGGAAATGGCGGACGTGCTTCGGGTTGCGCGCGACGCGGGAGCGACGCGCGCGGGCCGGGTCCTGCTCCGCTTGCCCGGCGCGGTGAAAGTTGTCTTCGAGGCTCGCCTGCGGGCGGCCCTTCCGCTGCGAGCCGACCGGGTGCTGAGGCGCATCCGCGAGACGCGCGGGGGCAAGCTCTACGACGCTCGCTTCGAATTGCGAGGGACGGGTGAAGGGCCTTATGCGGAGGCGATCGCGACCTTGTTCGACCGAATGGCCCGCCAGCTGGGCTACGAGACGGAAGCCGGTGAGGCGGCTGCCACTTTCCGGCGGCCGAGTCGCCAGCTGGGCTTGTTCTGAGGCGACTGGCAGGGGCCGCCGTCAACCGCGGAAGGCGCCTCTCAGGCGGATCGCGGTTTCGGCCCGGTTCTCGTGATACGCGATCTGCTCTGCGTCGTAGCGAGACACCTGGCCCACGACGCAGCGACCACGCACCTCGGGGGACGCACGAAATGCGCCGGTGCTTGCGTTCTGCCGACCACCGATGCAAGGCGCCGCACACCCATCGCACGGGCTGCAGAGGACCGCTGGGGGATCGACTTCCGCATCGACCAGCCAGGCGCCACGCAGGGCCCACCATGGGCCGTGCAGGGGGTGAATGAGCAATGGAAATGGGGCTGGGGCGCCCAGGCCGACCAGCTGCGCGAGCTTCACGAAGTCGACGCGCAGCGGCGCCCCGAACGCCGCATCGAAGCGCAGATGGCGGATGCCCGCGGCGCCGAGCCGGTCGTCGGCCCGCGAGAGGGTCTCGGCCACGAAGGCGTCGTAGGGGTGCGGCGCTTCCCAGAGCTCGGGCCGGGCGTCCATTCGTGCGCGGAAACGGCGCCAGAGAGCGGGCCCGGCGCTCGCGACGACCACGAGCCCGCGCGCGCCGGGCAGCAGCGCAGAAGATCGCAGCGCCGCGGGCGCCCGCGTGTCGTATGCAGCAATCCCGCAGGACGCCACGAGGTCGATCCCGGTTCCGTCCAGCGCGCGAGCGATGATCCCGTTGGCGCGCATCCAACCGTCGTCCGCATTGTTAGCATTTCGCGGGCCGAGCATGCGGCTCGCTTGCCGTTCGCGCGCTGGCAGGCGGATGATGCGCCGGTGCGCCCATGGCTCCCTTTGCTTCTCACGGCGGTGTTCACGACGAGCGCCGGCCGTGTCCGTGCGCGGATCGAGGCGCCTGAGCCCGGCGAGCTTCAATCGAAAGAGCGCTCGGTCGGCGCCGACGCGCCCGACTCCGGCCAGGATTCGATGCTCCGACAGCACGCCGACGACGTCGTCGACTACACGTTTCGCGCGACGCTTGACGCCGGTGCGCACACCGTCCACGGACAAGGGCGGATTCACTGGCGCAACGTCAGCCGCCGCCCGCAAGACGAGCTGTGGATCCACCTCTACCTGAACGCGTTCAAGAACGAGCGCTCGGCCTATCTGCGCGAGCGCGTCGGTGGACGCGGAAGCATCGAGCCGTCGGACTGGGGATGGATCGATTTGAATCGACTTTCGATCGTCGAGAGCGATGGAAGCGCGACGGATCTGCTCTCGACGCTCGAGCTTCGTCGGCCCGGCGACGACGACGAAACGGACGCTCGGGTCCCGCTTCATCGCGTCGTCGCGCCTGGTGAAGCGATCGATCTCGACGTCGAGTTCGACGACAAGCTTCCGCCGATCATCGAACGAACCGGATACCGGGGGAGCTTTCACATGGTCGGCCAGTGGTTTCCGAAGATCGCGCGCCTCGAGGCGGACGGAACGTGGGCGCACTTCGCGTTTCATCACCTCTCGGAGTTTTACGCGGACTTCGGCGCGTACGACGTCACGCTCGACGTTCCGTCGAATTTCATCGTCGGCGCCACCGGACCGGTGGTGGAGAGTCGCATCGACGGCGTGCGACGCGTGGAAAGGCACGTCCAGGGCGACATTCACGACTTCGCGTGGGCGGCGTGGGACCGGTGCCGCACGCGCTCCGAGCGAATTGATGGAGTGGACGTGCGGATTCTCTTCCCGCCCGGCTTCGACGGCGTTGCCGAGCGCGACCTGACCGCCATACGTTTCGCCCTGCCGTACGACTCGCAGCACTATGGTCGGTATCCGTATTCCGTCCTCACGGTCGTACACCCACAGGAGGACGCGAGCGAAGCGGGCGGCATGGAGTACCCGACGCTCATCACGACCGAGGGACCATGGTGGACTCCTTCGCCCATCCACGTGCCGGAGATCGTGACGGTCCACGAGCTCGGTCATCAATGGTTCTATGGGCTCGTCGCGACCAACGAGGCCGCGTGGCCGTTTCTCGACGAAGGCGTCAACCAATACGTCGAGACCGATGTCATGCAGCAGTGGCGCGGGGACGGTTCCGCGCTCGATTGGATGGGGCTACGCATCAGCGACGCGGCCCTCCAGGCGATCGAAGGCGAGCCTGCGGTGCACGACGAGCCGGTGGCGCAGCCGGCGGCGGCCTTTTCGACGGGCGACAACTACGCTCGGCTCGTTTACGCGCGCACCGCCGCCGTCCTGGCAACGATGGCCCGCACGTACGGCCCGGACGCCATCGCGAAAGCGCTGGGGGTTTACGCCCGACGTTACCGATTCGAGCACCCGGGACCGATGGACCTTCTGGGCGTCTTCGCCGAGGTCCTTGGAGAACGGCCGGCGGCTACGCTGCGTGCGGCCCTGTTCGACGAGGGGTGGGTCGACTACGTCGTCGCGATTGTCTCGTCGCGGCGCGCTCAGGAGGTCGCCGGGGTCTTCGATCGCGACGGCAAGCGCGAAACGAGAACCCGTCGGAACGCCGACTCGTGGGAAGGAAGCGTGCTGCTCCGTCGGCGGGGGACGATCGGGTTTCCGGTCGACATCGAGCTGCGCGATGCCAGCGGGTCGACGAGACGCGAACACTGGAACGGCGAGGGTGAGTCCCTGCGAATTCCGTGGCAGGAGCCGGTTCCGCTCGCCTCCGCTGTCGTGGATCCGGACGATCGAGTGCTGGTCGATGCCAATCTCGAGAACAATCGCGCTTCGAGCCCCGGCTCCTCGCGATTTGCCCTGCTGACCCTCGAGCGGATCACGTACTGGATGCAGCTTGCCGTTCAGGCGGTCAGTCCGTGACGCAGGTGCGCGCGCGACGCAGCCCGGGAGCGATCGCCGCAATGTGGGGGGGGCAGGCCGTGCTGGGGCTGGTCGTCGCCTTGCCGGCGGCGTGCGTCGTGAGCCGCGCGTTCGGCGCGGATCCCCGGGGTGATGCGACGCTTTGGGATGCCGGCGGCCATCCGCTGCTCGTGCTCCTTTCGCGCGACTCTCACGCGATCGGCGCGGAGCTGTGCCTCACCTCGATCGCGCTCGTCTTCGCCGCCGTCATCGGCTTGCTGCCGATGGCCGCGCTGATGGTGGCTATGGTCAGTCGGACGAGCGGCCGGTGCACGGTCGCGTACGCCGCGGCGCGCTCGGTGCGCGCGTTCCCGGCGCTTGCAGTCTTGCTGGGAGTGGCTCTATTGGCGCAAGGCGCGACGGTAGGCGCCGCCTGGGTTTCTGCCAAGGTCGTCGACCTCTGCGTCCGTGAAGCCTCGAGCGAAGCGGGAGCCGACTTGATCGAGGCGATGGTGCTGCTGCCGTTCGCACCGCTCCTCGGCGCGCTGGCGGTCGTCCACGATCTCGCGCGCGCCGCGGCGGTCCGGTTTCGCATGGGCGCTTTCGGGGCCGCGTCGCTGGCCTTTCACGCCCTACGGCGAAGCGCCTGGTCCACCGCGTGGGGTTACACGTGGCGGCAAGTCGCGTCGCTATCCGCCGTGCTGGCAGGCGCCGTTGCGGCGGGGGCCCTGGGGGGACGTCGCGGGGGGGCGCTCGTCATCCTGACGGTAGTTCACCAGACGGTGATCGGCAGCCGTGTGGCTCTTCGCGCATCGTGGCTCGCACAGGCGCTGCGGGCCGTTGCAGACGGTTCGAGGCGAGATCACGCCGGCCTCGAGCCGCGATAGACCTGCTCGTAGCGACGTGCGGGTCGATCCCACCCTCGATCGAGGCGCATCACGCGGCGTACGAGCGCTGGCCAGCGCGGGAGCGTTCGGGCGCCCAGGGAACGCTCGATCGCTCCGAGCAGCGGTCCGGGCGACGGCTCGTCGAACAGAAAGCCCGTGCCCGTCTCGAGCTTCGCGTCGCAATCGACAATCGTATCGATGAGACCTCCGGTGGCATGTGCAACCGGCACGGCGCCGTAGCGCTGTGCGTACATCTGAACCAGCCCACACGGCTCCTCGCGGCTCGGGACGAGAACGACGTCTGCGGCCGCGAAGATTCGGTGGGCGACCGGCTCGCTGGCCGCACGCACAAAGCAAGCACGGCCGCCCGACCGCGCGACCGCCGCGTCGACCCTCGAGGCAATGTCCGAGCCGCCCTCGCCCGCGATGACGACTTGCGCGGCGCTCGAACGCAAGAGCCTCGGGAGGGCGCTGACCACGAGGTCCACTCCCTTCTGCTCGACCAGCCGCCCCACGAAGGCCACCATCGGGACATCGATGTCGACGGGAAGTCCGATCTCCTTCTGAAGCGCTCCTTTCGATCGAACCTTGCTCGAGAAATTCTCGGCATCGTAACGGGCGACGAGCGCAGGGTCCGTCGCCGGATTCCATACTGCGCAATCGATGCCGTTGGTGATTCCGACAAGCGACTCGCTGCGCGCCCTGAGCACCCCATCCAGCCCCGATCCATGCTCTGGTGTCTGGATTTCCAACGCATAGCGCGAGCTGACGGTCGTCACCGCATCCGCCGTGAGTATCCCCAACTTGAGAAGATTGATGCGGCCGTAGAACTCCAGCCCATCGATGTGGAACGCACCCCAACCCAGCCCGGTCGACGGAAGATCCTCTCGCGGAAAGATCCCTTGATGCGCGACGTTGTGGATGGTGAGGATCAGGCGGGTTGCGGAGACCGCCGGGACCTCGCCGGCGCTGCCGCGCAGGTAAGTAGGCAACAGCGCGGTGGGCCAATCGTTGCAATGAACGACGTCGAACGGCTGCCCCGCGGCCGCCCGATCGCAGAGCAACTCCGCAGTCGCCTTCGAGAACGCGGCGAAGCGCAAAGCGTTGTCGGCGTAGTCCTCGCCGTGCTCTCCGTAAACGCCGCCGCGGTCGAAGAGACCCGGCACGTCGACGACGACGAGGTCGACCTGCGACGCCAATCGACCGTCGAAAAGCGTTGCCTCGAGCTCTCTGTCCCCGAGCGTGAAGCGACGCGGGGTCAGGCGTCTCGCAAGAAGCAGTCCTTGTGCCTCGAGCGAAGGAAAGCGAGGCAGAATGACGGTGACCGAATGCCCGAGCGCGCGCAGCGCCTTCGGCAGCGCTGCGGAGACGTCCGCGAGCCCTCCGACCTTCACGAAGGGAGCCAGCTCTGTGGTGACGAACGCGATCTCCATCGGACGCGGGCTTCTAGCACGGGTTGCCCTCGCCGCGCGGCCGCCGACGCGTCATCATGACGCCCGGCCATGTCCCGGTTACGAGTCTCAGAATGCCGCTTCGTCCGTCCGGCGGACGTGGCCGACGGGGCCGTCGTTTCGGTGTTTCGAGTGCAGCCCGAGCGGTCGGGTCAACGCGTGGATGTCTTCGTCCAGGGTCAGCTTCACCGGACGAGCCGCACCCGCGCGCAAGCGATCGTTCGTGCGAGCGCGTACGACGAAGCAGGGCGTCGCCTGAAGGTGAACGACCGCGTCCGCCCGGGACAGCTCGTTCTGCTCTGGCGCCCGCCCTGGGACGAACGGCTGGAGCCCATCCCTATTCAGGTTCTCTGGGAGGACGAGCATCTCCTCGCCGTTTCCAAACCCCCCCTTCTTGCCGTTCACCCCACCGCTCGACATCACAAGAACACGCTCATCAAGCTGCTCCAGGCCGAACGTCCCGAGTGTCGCTTTCTGTCGCTCGGTCATCGTCTCGATCGCGAGACGAGCGGAGTGATCGTCATTTCGAAGACCCCCGAGTGCGACAGGCGGCTCAAGAAACAAATCGAGGCGCGCCGCGTGGAGAAGACGTACGTGGCACTGACATGGGGCGTGCCGGATCGCGGCGACGGTGCGAAGGTATTTCGGTACGAGCGCGGTCTGGAGCTCGATTCCGCTCACCCTCTGCGCGTCAAGATGCGAGTTCGCGACGGGCCTGGAGCGCTCTACGCGGCGACGCGCGTCGAGGTGGTCTCCGTCCGGCGTGTCTCGGATGAGCGCGCCTACGCATGGGTGCGATGTGGCCTCGAAACCGGGCGTCAGCACCAGATCCGCGTCCACCTGGCAACCCTGGGAGCGCCAGTCGTGGGCGACAAGTTGTACGGACCGGACGAGTCCGCTTTTGCTCGGGCAGCAGACGACGAGCTCACGGACGAAGATCTCGAGCGCCTGGAGATGTCTCGCCACGCCCTGCATGCGGCTCGGCTCGAGCTCTCCCACCCCATCACGGACGCACGCCTCGTGATCGAAGCCCCGCTGCCTGCCGATATGACGGAGTTCTGGGAGTCGCTAGGAAAGCGAACTCCCTGTCGCTCGGTCAAAGACCTCGCGGCACCCTGTCGAGGTCCAGTTGCTCGAGCGCCACTCGAATGAGCGCGCTGCGGTTGGCCTTGGTCAGTCCGCGTGCCTTGAGCTCCTCGACGAAACCGTCGAGCCGCTGCAGATCCCTCGTGTAGAGGGAGATGCAGATCACCTTGTAGTGCTCCGGCTTCGGCCCAGTCTTTCTCGGAGGCCGGATCGTTCGCGGTTCGGCGGAGTAGAACGCACCGCTGAGCACGCCCTCGACCTCGTCCGCGTCGAGCACGCGCGCCGAACCGATCCCTGGATCTGCCTCTCGTGCCGCCATTGCGTGCCCTCGCTCCCTCTCAGGTTCCCACGGCCCGTTTCAGCTCGCCCCGCGGGCCGTCGACGAGCAGGTCGACGATCCGCTCGTAGTCCTCGGAGGCATTCGAATCCGGGGCAAACTCGAAGATCGTCTTGCCCTGCGCCGGCGCCTCTTTGATCCGTATCGCCTGCCGGATCGGTGGCAAGACGCGATCTCCGAAGTGCGCCTTCAGCGCGTCGATCGAGTCTCGGCAGATGCGCGCCCGCGCATCATAGAACGTCGGTAGGACACCATGAATCTGCACCGGATGGTGCAGAAGCGCATTGACGTTCTTGACGGTCTTGACGACTTGGCGCACCCCGACGAGCGAGAGGAAATCGCACGCGACGGGCACGAGGATACCGTCGGAGGTGGTGAGAGCGTTCTGGTTCATGAGCGAAAGCGACGGCGAACAGTCCAGCAGAACGACGTCGTAGGAATCGAATGCGGGGGACAATCGATCGCGCAAGATGCGGTCGCGATTCTGACGTCCGGCCAGGTAGAGCTCGGCCGCCGCCAGGGTCTCGTTCGCTGCGATCAAATCCAAGTTTGGACGCACGCACACCGCGGCGTCGGCCGGGCGCACGCCCATGACGAGCACGTGATAGAGGGTTTTTTCAGCCTTGGCCCCGAGGGAAACACTGACGTTCCCCTGCGAGTCGGTGTCCACCAGGAGCACCCGAAGACCCCGGGCCGCCAGGCCGGCTGCGAGGCTGACGGAGGTCGTGGTCTTGCCAGTGCCTCCCTTGTGGTTGAAGACGGCGAGCCTCGATGGCGCGTGAATCTGGCGCCTGGCGGTCGGCGCAGTCGGTTCCCCAGGTTGCTCCCCAGGTTTCCCTGGCGAGCGCACGTCGGACGGGCGCGACAGTTCCGGCGTCGGCGCAGCGACGGATCCGGACGCGGACTCGGCCGCGCCCAGCCTCACACCGTCGGCTTCTGCGAGGATCTGCTTGCGGCATTCGTCGGAGCATGCGTGATGCAGCTCGCCGCGGATCCGGACGACCTGGCACACGAGCTCGACACGAAAACGGGTGCGGCAAGCGGCGCAGACGGCGCCTCCCGTCGTCTCGCCGCGAACCGCCCTCCCGTGGCATTCGTGCGAGCAATAGAACGCGAATCCCCCGTCGCGTTCTTCCATCTGGTAGCGGAACTGGACGTCGAACCGCTTCCCGCAAACGCTGCAGCCCTCGGTCATACCCGCCATCGTGGTTTCCAGGTGCCACGACGACGATCCCCGGGCCAAGTTTTGAACGCTCGACGAATGATCCCACGCGATGGCGGGGACCCGTCCCTGCATGACTCACGTGGTCGGGAAGGGCTCGCGCTTTGCGCCTTTCGGGTTGGACGCGTCGGTTCCCCATGCGAACTCGGTCCCTGCCGTGGATTCCACGAACGGACCCCCACGCTCCTCGGGAACCTCCTGGTCGAGAACCTCCTCCTCCTGGTTCTCTCCCGACGTCGCGGATTCGACGAACTCTTCCCCGAGATTTTCGGCGAGATCGTCATCGGAGCGCGGCTGCTCGATGAATCCCGTCGGGGTGTCGTCCCGATCGCTCACGCCGCGCTGGGCCATGAGGTCGGCCGCGTAGTCGGGATCGATGTGTCCTGCGGCGTCGCGACGCCGGACGGCGGGCTGGGTCCGGCGAGCCGCCGCTGCGCGGACGCCCTTCGCCTGGGCCGCAACCGGTCGGCGTTTCGCGCTTCCCGTTCCCGCGCTCTTCGTCGCCTTCTTCTTGACGCCGGCCGCCCGTTTCGCGCCGCGCGCCACTGCGCCTTTCGCGTCGCGCGCTGCGCTGGGCCGCTTCGGAGTCGACTTTGCCGCGGCTCTCGTGGCCTGCGGTCCGCCGCGCGGCTTCGAAACGCCACGCTTCTTCGGAGGGGCCGAGGCGCCTGCACGACGCGCGGGGGCGGCGGGACGGCGCTTTGCTGTCGCGCCTGATGCATTTCTCGTCCTCTTCTTCATCGCCATGATTGCATCCTACGCGCTCCCGGCGCCGCGGATAAGGGGGGTTTGGCGCTCGAGCCTCCGTCGGTCCGCTCGACACGTGCCCGCGGTGGGGAGCTAAGCTCAAGGGTCGTTTCGCTCGGCATCGTGGCAGACCTCGACGCCGGCCTTCTTTGGGACTCTCGACGGCTGGGACGTGCATGCAATTGCCCATTCGCCCTCCACTTCGCCCGATGCTCGCGAAACGCGTCAGCGAGCTGCCCGCCGGCGACGGGTGGATCTTCGAGCCCAAGTGGGACGGATTTCGGGTGCTCGTCTTCCGCGACGGCGACGAGTGGCTTCTGCAAAGTCGCGACGAAAAGAGCTTGAATCGCTACTTCCCCGAGCTCATCCAATCTCTGGCGAAGGCGGTGCCGCCGCGCTGCGTGCTCGACGGCGAAATCGTCGTCGCGCGCGCCGGCGCGCTCGATTTCGAGGCGCTCCAGCTGCGCATCCACCCCGCGGCCTCCCGCGTTGCGCTTCTCGCGAGGGACTGCCCGTCGTCCATCGTCTTCTGGGATCTGCTTTGCCTTGACGAGCTCGACCTGAGAGCTTCGCCCTTCCACGAGCGGCGTACGCGACTCGAGGCGGCCCTCGCGCAAGCGCGACCGCCGGTTCACCTCACGCCTGCCACCACCGAGCGGCCGCTCGCCGAAGACTGGTTTCATCGATTCGAGGGCCCCGGCCTGGACGGTGTGATGGCCAAGGCTTCCGCCGGATTTTACGAGCCGAACGCGCGCGTGATGCTCAAGGTCAAACACGAACGGGAGTGCGATTGTGTCGTTGCCGGCTTCCGGTGGCACAAGAGCGCGGCATCTGGCGAGATTGGCTCTCTTCTGCTCGGGCTGTACGACCGCCAGGGGGCGTTGCAACACGTCGGAGTCTGCGCGAGCTTCGCCATGCCCAAGCGCCGCGAGCTACTCGCCACCCTGACGCCTTACCGCAGCGGTGCGCTGGATCATCACCCCTGGAGCGCCTGGGCACAAGCCGCCCAGGACACGACCGGCTCGTCGGGCCACCGCGTACCCGGCGGGAAAAGCCGCTGGAGCCAAGGCAAGGATCTGTCGTGGGAACCGCTTCGTCCCGAGCTCGTCGCACAGGTCGCCTACGATCATATGCAGGGCATGCGTTTTCGGCACACTGCCCAGTTTCGACGCTGGCGGACCGACAAGGCACCCGCCGAGTGCAGCTACCAGCAGCTCGAGGTGACGCCGCCTCACGAGCTCACGGCGATCTTCGCGCACGTGCGGTGACACGGCTCCCCGCGCAGTCGCGGATTTTTTCTGGGTTCAGGTCAACTGCCGCGCGTAGACGTCCTCGTCGAATCCGACGAGCACGATCTTCCCTGCGTCGACGATAGGCCGCTTGACGAGCTTGCCATCTTTCGAGAGTGCCAGAAGCGCTGCCTGGATCGTCAACGCCGGCAAGCGATCTCTGAACCCGCCCGCGCGGTAGCTCTCTCCCGACGTGTTGAACAGCTTGGCGATCGGCAGCGCCGATCGACGATGGATGTCTTCGAGCTTGGCGAGCCCGATTGGGTGGAGCACGAGGTCGCTCTTCGTGTACGTCAGTCCGTGCGCATCGAGCCAGGCCAGCGCCTTTCGGCACGTGCTGCATTTCGGATACTGATAAACGTGGATCGACATCGCTCACGCCGTCGCGAACGCTAGCCACTCGACGAGCGGCGCCGCCGTCTTGCACGCATCCGTTACCCACTTCGTGAGCGCGCTCTTCGCAGCGAGCCCTTTCGGCAGGTCGGGGAAGGTGACCACCAGACCTTTGCGCTTCAGCAGATGGGCCCTGGAGTGATCGGGATCGTACCCTTTGGGGACCCGTTTCAATTCCTCGTGTGAGCCCGTGACGAAGCCCTTGAACGCCAGCTTCCGGAGGATGCGATCGAGCTCGGCTCCGCTGGAGGACGCCGCAACCGCGGCACGGAAACGCGCGAGCCCCTCCGGCTGCATCATGTAGTGGCCGGCTGCGCCGAACATCTCGGTCGCGCCAGCATGGAAGTAAAGCGCCATGGGCAAGTCGGTGGCCTTGCGGCCGCCGCGCCGGAGGGGAATGTAGCCGCCGATATGCGTCTTGTACGGCGCCTTGTCCTTCGAGAAGCGGACGTCGCGGAAGATGCGAAAGACCTTCGGTTCGTCCAGATCGCAATGGGGATACGCGTGGTCGATCTTCTGCTTCACGTCCGACAGGAGAAGCTTCATCGGCGCGTTCCACCCCTCCTCGAATTCCGCCTTGTGCGCGCTGAACCAGTTCTTCTCGTTGTGTTTTGCGAGCGCCTTGAAGAACCGCCCGTCCGCGTCCGCGAATCCTTCGAATCGGGGCATCAGACCGGCATAGTAGATGCGGGCCCTGGATGGGGGAAGCAAGCCCAACGTCCGAGCTACGGCGCCGAGATTGCGCCAATCTTGCAGACCTACTGCACGACCGGCCCGGCGCGGGCGCGACCCAAGCCCACGCCGCGGTCATAAATTTCTTCACGACAGGAATCGAGTGGTGCTCGTATGGACATTGGCGCCCATTGAGGCCAATCAGCCTGAATCAGCCTGACGAATCCATACAAGCGGTACTAGCCACAAACGTTGGCCAGTTTCCTTAATGGGTCCGGTCATTCCGCATTGGGTGGATTCGTTCATCCACCCAATGATTGGGCACGGGAAGAAATTTCCGCAATCTGGGGGACAGCGGAGGCCGTGCACGAACGAAGCATGGAATGGCTCGTCTCCGGGCGGTGCCGCTCATCGTCTCCGACTCGGCCGTCAGGATCGTCTTTGCCTCGAAACGAAACGTGCCCCCGCACCGACGGGACCGACTCGGCGCCCACATCGCGCCGAGCATAGAGAAAGAAGGGCGAGCATGGCGACAATCGAACTCACCAGGAGTGATCTGGTCGTGCGGTTCCGCGGATGGAACGCGCTGCACGCGTTGCGGCGCAGCCTTCGTATTCCGTTGACACACGTGAAGGCCGTCCGCGCGCGGCCGCGCGAGGGTCACTTCGATCACGCGGTCATCGAGGGCTGGCGCGGTATCGGCACCTACGTGCCGGGGAAGCTCGCGGTCGGTTTGCTTCATCTGCGCAACGGCCCATCGTTTCTCGAGGTGCGCGACCCCGCGCACACGATCGCGGTGGACGTGGAGCACGAGCGGGTGTGGGGTTACCGCGTGAACCACTTGGTCTTGCAGGTGGAGCGCGAGAGCCCCGAGGCCGCCGCGGCTCGAATCGAGCATGCCGTCGACCGCTATCTCGGACGGTCGTCGGGGAGGATCACGCCGGCGCCGCCACCTTCCGACGCGGAGCTGATCCCGCAGGTCGCTTCGATCGCCGTCGGCCGCGCCTGAACCGCCTCCTCGTCCGCCCCGGGGGGGGACCGGAAGCGCGCGGTACTCCAAAACTCGCCCCGGCCCCGCCCGGCTCTCGTTCCGGCTGGAAGGGTCATGGGGGTCGATGGGGTGGCAGCCGCTTGCCCTCGGAGCCATTGCCCGGGAGCTCGAGGGGCAGCGGCGCCCCCTCGACGTGAACTACTGTCCGGGACTCCCGCGGAGCGCCCGAGGAGCGAGTGTCAGCGACGCGTCGGCGAGTCGAGGCGGAGCAAGGCTCGGGCGCGGCCGCACCGCGAACCCGTGCGAATCGCGATCCTTCGCTGCGGAAGATACGATTGCGCGACAAACGCCCTTTGTTGTACAGGTTCGCGGGTTGTCAAATTGAGGAGCCCCACATGGAGCATTCGGGTGACGATTCGAGCAGCGACAGACGTGTGGCATTGAAGGTAATTGTCGCCGTTGGATCGGTTATTTTCGTCGGCGGGGCCGCGGCGCCTTCCGTGGCCGTGGCGCTCGCGCCCGCACTGACGAAATCGGGCGGAGGCGAGAAGTGGATCCGTGTCGCGCGACTATCGGATCTCAAGGAAAATGAGCCGAGACGTGCGGGCGTCATCTCCGACATGACCGATGCGTTCACGCGCTACGCCAAAGAGAATCTCGGCGCCGTGTGGCTTCTTCGCGAAGGGGACCACGTTCGCGCTCTCTCGGTCACGTGCCCTCATTTGGGCTGCGGTGTCGAAAAAAGCGAAAACGGATTCGGTTGTCCATGTCACACTTCGGCCTTCGATATCACCGGTAAGCGCGTCGCAGGACCCGCACCACGCGACATGGATTCTCTTGAAACGCGTATCGTGGGCGATGGCGCCGATCGAATCGTCGAGGTTCAGTTCAAGAAGTTTCGTCAGGGTGTTCCCGAGCGCGAGGAGATCGGATGAGCTGGTTGGATCGACTGGGCGACTGGCTCGACACACGCATCGGATACCGCGAGCTCCTGAAGGAAGCGCTGGAGGAGCCCGTGCCCGGCGGAGCGCGCTGGGCGTACATCTTCGGCAGCGTGCTGGTCGGCTGCATTGCGCTGCAGGCGATCACCGGGTGGGCCATGATGGCCTACTACGCGCCCTCGGCCACGACGGCGTGGGCCAGCGTCGAGCATTTCACGTTTGCGGTCTACGCCGGGTGGCTGGTGCGGGGCCTGCACCACTTCGGTGCCCACGCCATGATCGTGGTCGTCGGTCTGCACGTCCTGCAGGTCGCGCTGTTCGGGGCCTACAAGGCGCCGCGCGAAGTGAACTGGTGGCTGGGATTGGGCCTCTTGGGCATCACGGTGGGATTCGGGCTGACGGGATATCTCTTGCCCTGGGACCAGAAAGGTTACTGGGCGACACGGGTCGCAACCAACATTGCCGGCACCGTTCCGATCGTCGGAAAGACCGTCCAGCGCATCCTCCAGGGGGGACCCGAGTACGGGAGCATGACGCTGACTCGCTTCTACACGCTCCATATCGCCATCCTTCCGGCGTTGCTGGTGGCCCTGTTGGCCGGCCACCTGGTGCTATTTCGCAAGCACGGCGTGACTCCCGGAGCGTCGGCCGATCTGAAGAAGGTCGACACTTTTTTCCCGGTCCAACTTGCCAAGGACGTCGGCGGTGTTCTGCTCATGCTGGCAATCGTCCTTGGTCTCGCGTTGCGCGAGCACGGTGCGCCGCTCGACGCGCCCGCCGACCCGGCGAGCGATTACCCGGCTCGCCCTGAGTGGTATTTTCTATCTCTGTTTCAGATGCTCAAATACTTTCCCGGCCCGCTGGAGGTGGTCGGCTCGATCGTGGTTCCCGGCGTGGCGGGCCTGTACCTCGCTCTTCTGCCCATATGGGACTCGGTGCCCTCACGCGCGCTCGGTCCGCGTCTCCGGTACCTCGCTCCGCTCTTCGCCATAGGCGCAGGCGTCGTGATCCTCACGGCCATCTCGGTGCGAGCCGACGCGCGCGACGTGCCATTCCAGAAGGCGCGGGCGCTCGCGACGCGCCGGGCCGAGGCATCCATCTCCCTGGCCAAGAAGGGCATTCCCCCGGATGGTCCTCTCGCGATGCTACGTCGGGATCCCGAGACGCGTGGAACGGCGCTGTTCCAGGAGCATTGCGCGAGCTGCCATCGTCTGGGCGAGCTGGGTCCCGAGGCTGCGAAGGCGACAGCGCCGGACTTGACCGGGTGGGGGACCCCGCAGTGGGTTCTTGCGATGATGGACAACCCCGACGATCCTCACAAGTTCGGCAGGACACCGTACAAGGGAGAAATGCTGTCTCTCGTCCATCCCCCCACCGATCCGCAGGCAGCCAAAACTTTTCATCCAATGGCAGAACCGAACCGACTCGCCATCGCCACGTTTCTCGGAAACGAGGCCGCCGAGGTGAGCGATCCACAACACGATCCCGCCGGAGCCAAACTCATCTCCGTGGCGTGCACGAGTTGTCACAGGTTCCGGGGGCAGACGGACGACGATGACAGCATCGGACCCGAATTGTCCGGGTGGGGAAGCACGGCATGGGTCCGCGCACAGATTGCCAATCCAGGGACGAACACGACATATCGCGCCGAGGCCCTCAAACCTGAGCGCAAGGGTCACATGCCGCGCTTCGACGAGACGCTCGATGCCGAAGACGTCAATCTGCTCGCCGCTTGGGTTCGAAGCAAGGCGCGCAGCTCCAAATAGGATGTTGGTCGGTGCGCGAGACGCACACCCAACTTTCACGCATTGCTTGCGGAGATAAACTGCGCTACCAAGACGAGCGCTGCCGTCGAACACAGCGATCGCGGTCCCCTGACGTCCCGTTTCCGTTTCCTGTTCGTCGCGCGGACAAGTGTCGTGTGGAATGTTTTCGAATCTCCCAACGTCAAAGGAAAAGCATGATTAACCGGGTGCTCCGTACCGCCTTTCCGCTCACCGCCGCCCTCGCCCTTGCCGGTGGAATCGCTTCGGCCGCTGGACCGGCGACTCCTCTCGGCCAGTGGATGAAAGCGAACATGGGAACCGCGCTCGCCGGGCAGGATTTTGCCACTCTCAAGACCAACTTCGACTTGGTTGCGAGCAAGCCCCCGCCGAGCGGCGACTATCCCCAGTGGGCCACCTTCGCGAAGTCGGGGTCCGCAGCGGCGGCGAAATCGGACGCGGCGGCGGTGAAGGCCGCATGCAAGCAGTGCCATGATACGTACAAGGAGAAGTACAAGAAGGACTTCCCCAACCGCGCGTTTCCCTGAAGCGCGATCCCCGGTGGCGGGGACGTAGTTCAATGCCGGAAGTGGCGGACGCCGGTGAAGACCATCGCCAGTCCGTGCGCATCGGCGGCCGCGATGACCTCGGGGTCACGGACGCTTCCACCGGGCTGAGCAACCGCGACGGTGCCAGCGCGCGCGGCCGTCTCGATTCCATCGGCAAAAGGAAAGAAGGCGTCCGACGCCATGACGCTTCCGCGAGCCTGGTCGCCTGCCTTTTCGCACGCGATCTGCACCGAGACCACGCGCGACATCTGTCCGGCGCCGATGCCGACTGTCACGTCGCCGCGCGCCAGAACGATTGCGTTCGATTTGACGTGCTTGCAGACCCGCCACGCGAGCTCCAGAGATCGAATCTCCTCGGGGGTGGGAGAACGTCGTGTCACCACCCTGCCCTTCGCGACCTCGCCGGCCCCCGTAGCGTCGCGATCCTGAGCCACCAGCCCGCCACCGACGCGCTTGTACGTGAGCGCGGCGTGGTCCGACGGAAGCCAGTCGCGGGTCGCGAGCAACCGCAGGTTCTTCTTCGCTTTCAGGATCTGGAGGGCGGCGGGCGCAAACGACGGGGCGACGACGCACTCCAAGAACGTCTCCGCAAGGAGCTGCGCGGTCGGCTCGTCGACTTCGCGGTTGAGCGCGACGATTCCTCCATAAGCGCTCAGCGCGTCGGCGTCGCGGGCGAGCCTGTAGGCATCAGGGATCGAAGCCGCGGTCGCCACGCCGCACGGATTGGTGTGCTTGACGACCACGGCCGCCGGTCGATCGAACTCCCGAACGGCGTCGAGTGCCGCGTCCGCGTCGACCAGGTTGTTGAAGCTCAGCTCCTTGCCTCCGGCCCCGAGGCTCTCGGCCGCGGCGATCGATCCCGGCGGCGGATGGCGCTCGACGTAGAACGCACCTGCCTGGTGCGGGTTCTCCCCGTATCGCAGTCCGTATGCGCGCTGGAAAGGCAGCACCAGATAGCCGGGGAACCGGATCCGGGCTCCATCGGAGCCCGGGGAACTCTCCGGGCCGCGTGACGAAAGATACCCGGTGATCGCGGCATCGTAGGCGGCCGTGTGGGCGAATGCCTTGGCGGCCAGCGCGGCACGTGTGGCAAGAGTCGTGTCGCCCAGGCGTTGGATCTCCTCGAGGACGACCGGGTAGTCCGCGGGATCACAGACGACCGTCACGCGCTCGTGATTCTTGGCCGCGGATCGAACCATCGACGGCCCACCGATGTCGATATTCTCTATGACTTGGTCGTGAGTCGAGCTTGCGTCGGCGGCGACCCGCTCGAAGGGATACAAGTTGACGACCACGAGGTCGATTTCGCGTCCGCCCAGTCGCTGCAGATCGCCCGCGTCCCGCGCGCCGCGCGACAGGATGCCCCCATGGACTCGAGGGTGGAGCGTCTTGACACGTCCATCCATGACCTCTGGCGAACCCGTGTAGGTCTCGACGGGCTCGACCGAAATCCCCTCCGCCGCGAGCGCCTTCGCCGTTCCACCGCTGGAGAGCCAGTGGACACCGTGCTGTGCCAACGCGCGCGCGAAAGGGATCAAACCCGATTTGTCGGATACGGACGCGAGAGCGGTACGAATCGGCATCGGGCCGGCGGTTAGCCTGCCCTGCCGTTGAGGTCAATGGCCCGCGATCCACCGCAGGATGAGGGGAAATCGCAGACGAAACTCTCGCCGCGAGCCGCGGTCCGGCTCAACCGACTTCGCTCGCTTCGAACGAATACTCGTCGGGCTCTTCGTCGAAGCCGTCCTCGTCGTCGTCACCCATTTCGCTCTTGTCTTCTTCCGGCTCCGCTGCGATGACCGGCAGCCGCCGCTTGCCGATCGGCCCTTCGTCGACGTAATCGCGCAGGTGCATCATGTCGCGCAGCGCAGCCAGCTTCGCCAGCCCCTTGACCTCGACCTGGCGAATCCGCTCTCGCGTCAGGTTCATGATGGCGCCGACTTCCTCGAGGGTCGTGCCCCCGCGATCCGCGATGTCCAGCGCGCACGTCTCGGACATTTCCCACACGTCCAGATCGGGGAAGTTGAGCTTGATAGCACCGGTGCGCGCCGACACGTCCAGATACAGATGGTGCTTGCAGGAAACGAAGGGACACGGACGCTCGCCCCCCGCGCATTCCTCGCGCGTCCCAGGCCGCCGCGCGTCGTCGGTCTCCGGGTAGAGCAGTCGACCGAGCTCGAGCTCTCGCTTGGTCATGCGCTTGACGCTGATGGTCTTGGCGCGGATCGCGCGCTTGCGCCTGGAGCGACGCTGCTCCCGTGTGACGGGAGCGGGTAACTCGCCCGCCCCGGTCTGGAGGGCAAGCGCACCATCCGTCTCGACGTACGCTGGCGTCGTCTGCATCGTGTCCTTCGGATCGTCGTTGGGCTCCATGCTCGGCTCCTCCGGGCGCGTCGGTCGACAAACTGCTCCCGTGCGGTTCGACGCCGGGCTAGAGGCGCCCACATCGAACCGCCCCCCCCGGCTACCTCTCCATGGCTCGCGTTCGGGGTGCTCTTGCCCAATTGGGCGAGAGAGCGCGCGTGCTGCGGCGGGGGTATCGGGGCGAAAGCCGCCGCACGATCGCTTGAGTCGCTAAGCACCCTAAAGCACTGGAAAGATCGGGGTCAATCCATCATCTTGCTTTTTTTTGCGCTTTTCCATTATGGAACTCGTTTCGCGCGGTTAGATCGTGGCCGTGACAGTCAATGTCACCGCCTCTCGCCACCCTGTCGCTTTGGGCATCGCCACCGCGGGTATGCTCAACCGCTCGTTCGAAGGCGTTCCCGGGCCCGCCGTCGACGCCGGGCGGCCCTGCGGGGGCGCGCCTTGCGACGCCCGTCCCCAGCGGCCTATGTTCGGGGCGCCGTACGCATGCTGGAGCGCCGCGACCCACGCCAACCGGTCACACGAGACGTTGCAGCACGCGGCGCTCGCATTCGGTTCGTCGAAGCAGGAGGCGGACCTCCCCTGGTGCTGGTACACGACTACCTGGCGAGCCGCGTCGCGTGGGACGACGTGCTCCCTCGCCTTTCGGAGCGGTTCCGGGTCATCGCGCCCGATCTGCCGGGCTTCGGCGAGAGCGAGAAGCCGCCGCCGAACAAGTACCGGTACGACTTCGACGCTTTCTCGGAGTCGCTGGTAGATCTCTGTGCCGCAGTCGGGCTCGTGCGCGTCTCGCTGTGCGGGCATGCCATGGGGGGGGCCGTGGCCTTGAGAGTTGCCGCATCGCACGCCCATCTCGTCGACAAGCTCGTTCTCGTGAACCCCCTCGTGTATCCGCCCAGATTGGATCCACTCTCGCGCGTCGCCGCCGTTCCCGTGCTCGGACCGGTCGTCTTCAAACAACTGTTCGGGCGCGCCCTCTTCCGGAGTCGATTTCTCACACGGGCCCACGGTCCCAACGAAGCTCCCGTTCGGCGGATCGATCACCTGTTCGAATTCTTCGATTCCCCGGCCGCTCGGGAGGCGGCGTTCGCGACGATGCGAGCCATGCTCGACACGCGTCCCCTCACCGCAACGGTCCCCCGGGTGACCACACCCGCGCTCGTCGCCTGGGGACGCACGAACCGCAGCTCGCCGGTCGAGCACGGGCGACGACTGGCCCGTGAGCTCCGTGGCGCGCGTTTCGACGTCTTCGATTGCGGCGCCTCCCCGGCGGAAGAGTGTCCCGCTGCGTTTGCGGCCGCAGTGACCGCATTTTTGACCGACGGAGAGAGCGCCTGACGCGATGCACGCGAGAGTCTGGAGTCGTTTGCGGAGGAGCCCGTCGGCCACTGCGGGAGGCGCGTTGGTCCTCGCTCTCGTCACGTTTGCCGTCGTCGGACCCATGGTCGCGCGCCACGGACCCCTCGAAAGCGACTTTGTCCACGGCATCACGGATCGGCAAACGCCCATCGGACCGTGCGCTGCGTTCCCTCTCGGCGCCGATCGCCTCTTTCGCGACGTCTTCGCTCGCCTGGCGTGGGGCGCGCGCTTCTCGCTGGTCGTGGCGGTGACGTCGACGACGATCGCCATCCTCCTCGGTTCGCTCGTCGGGGTCGTGGCCGGCTGGGTCGAGGGCGTCGGGACGGTCGTGCCCTGGCCACTATTCGTCGGTGCCATGGCGATTGCAAGCGCAGCGGCGTTGGGGAGGCCGTTGATCGCGTGGGCGGTGGCCATTGCGATCGTGTTGCTCGTCGCGTCTGGCCGAACGAGAGGCCCGCGAATCGACCTGGACGGATGGTTGATGCGTTTGGTCGACGTGATGCTGGCCTTTCCGTTTCTTCTCCTCATTCTGGCCATCGGAGCCGCGTTCGAGCGGACGACTGCGGCCACTGTGATCTTGACGTTGGGCGCGACCGGATGGCTGGGAATCGCCCGCATGTTGCGCGCCAAGACCTTGCAGGTTCGATCACTCGACTACGTCGAGGCATCGCGCGCCCTGGGCCAGTCGAACTTCGCGCTGATTGTCCGGCACGTATTACCCAACGTCAGCGGAACGCTCATCGTCAGTGCAACGGTGCAGGTCGCGCAGATGATCGTGGCCGAAAGCGTCCTCGGCTACCTGGGGGTCGGAATCTCGCCGCCGACACCGACCTGGGGTCGCATGCTGCTCGAAGGCCAGGAGGATCTCACGTCGGCGCCATGGCTCGTGGTGGCGCCGGCGGCAGCGATCGTTCTCGCCGTCTGGGCTTTCAACATGGTTGGCGACGGCCTGCGCGATGCCCTCGATCCGGCCGCGGAGGTTTGATGCCTTGGCGGGCGTGTGCGCCGTCTGCGCCGTGTCGGCGCTCGGCTCGCTCCCGCTGGGCTGCAACCAGGCCGCGCCGGCGCCCATTCCCGGCGATTCGAACGAGGACGCGCCTGCGCGCCGCGGTGGCATACTCCACCTCGCGTCGTTCCAAGACATCCGCAATCTCGATCCCGCCGGACCGAGCGACGGTCTGTCCGCCGAACCTCAGCACCTGCTCTTCGCGGGTCTCGTCGACTTCGACGATCGGGGGCATCTCGTGGCGGATCTCGCGGACCACTGGGAGATCGCGGACGGAGGGCGAACGTACCGCTTCGTCCTTCGGCAGGGCGTCACGATGCACGACGGCTCGGAGCTCGTCGCCGACGACGTCAAACGTTCGGTCGAGCGGGCGTTGCACCGAACGACGCCGAACCCCAACGCGAGCTACTTCGCTGGAATCACGGGGTACCGAGCATTTGCCTCCGATCTGACCGACCACTTGGCGGGCGTGTCGGTCGAAGGGCGGTACATCGTCTCGTTTCATCTGGACGAGCCGGACGCGACGTTCCTGCCGATGATGACGATGCACACGCTGCGGCCCGTATGCCGGTCCGCCGGGGACCGTTACAGGGACGACTGGACGCCCTGCGGCGCAGGCCCCTTCAAGTTTGCCGAGTGGCAACCGGGCACTCTTCTTCGCCTCGTCCGCCACGACGCCTATTTCCGACCCGGTCTGCCATTTCTGGACGGCGTCGAATGGTCATTCAACATGCAGCTCGTCGCGCAGCGCTTTCGCTTCTCGGAAGGAGAGCTCGACGTTCTGCGCGATCTCACGCAGTCCGACCAGCGACGGTTCGCGGCCGACGCTCGTTGGAAACGCTTGGCGGGCGTCGACGCGGACAAGCGAGTCTACGGCGAGTCGATGAATACCCGAATGGCCCCGTTCGACAACGTCGAGGTCCGACGTGCCGTCGCCGCTGCGATCGATCGCGAACACTATCGTCTTCTCGCGCCCGGATACATGACGGTTCTCACCCAGCTGATCCCGCCCGGCGTCCCCGGCTACGATGCGAACGTCGCGGGTCAACGGTACGATTACGCGGCCGCGCTCGAGCACATGCGCAAGGCCGGCTACCCCTACGATCCGGCGACGGGTCAGGGAGGCTGGCCGACGCCAATCGTCTACCCCCTGTACGATCGAGGCCTTCTGGTCTTCACCGCGCAGCTCCTGCAGGAGCAGCTTGCGCGAATCGGACTTCGCATCGAGCTCCGACTCATGAGCTGGCAAGCATTCCTGACGCTGCAAGAGCGGCCTGGCGCAGCCGCGCTGTCGCAGGGCGCCTGGGAAATGGATTACCCCGATCCGAGCTCGTTCTTCGATCCATTGTTCACGACCGGCGCGATTCCGGAGGCCGGTCACAACGTCGCGTTTTACTCGAACGGCAGGGTCGATCATCTCGTCGCAGAGGCCCATCGCGAGCTCGATCCGGAGCGGAGGCGCGACCTTTACCGCGAAGCCGACACCATCCTGTGCGACGAGGCTCCGTGGGCGTTCGCCTACGGTTATCACCGCTTCTACGTGCGTCAGCCGTACGTTCGCGACCTGACGCCGCACCCTGTCTGGCCGCTCGAGGCCACGCGCGCCTGGATCGACCGGGTGTCTGACGCCGGATTCGCTCGCTTGCTGCGCGGAGCGATCCGATGACCTACCTGGCGCGCCGGCTCGGATGGAGCATCATCACCGCCTGGACGGTCGTCTCGATCACGTTTGCGCTGAACGAGCTTCTGCCCGGCGACCCGGCCCGCATGGTCGCGGGCCTGCAAGCGCGACCCGCAGACGTGGCGCGCATCCGCGATCGACTCGGCCTCGATAAGCCGCCCATTGTCCGTTATGCGCGTTTCTGGCAACGCCTCGTCCACCTCGGGCGTCGACCGATCGACCGCTCGGACCCCGCCCACGCGACGTGCGCGATCGTGGTGGCCGTCGGTCCGCGGGCATTGCATGTCGACTTCGGGAAGAGCTTCCAGATGGGGCTCCCGGTCGTCGACCTCGTCTCCACGAGGCTGCCACGCACCGTCGCGCTGGGGCTCGCCGCCGTCGCGGTACAGCTCGTACTTGGAGCCTCGATTGGAACGGCGGCGGCGCTGCGACCGGGTTCCGCCGTGGATCGACTGCTGGTAGGAGCCAGTCTGCTGGGCGTCAGCGCGCCGACGTTCCTGATTGCAATCGTACTCCAAACGCTCTTTGCCCGCGGTCTGCGTTGGCTTCCGTTCGACGGGTTCGGGGCAACACTCGGCGAGCACGCGCGATGCCTCGTTCTGCCGGCGCTGACGCTCGGCATTTACGGCGCCGCTTACTACACGCGACTGATCCGTGACGAGATGCTCGTGCTCATGAGGCTCGATTGGATACGTACGGCGCGCGCCAAAGGTGCGCCCGTCTGGCGCGTCGTGATCGTTCACGCATTCAGGAACGCGCTGGTACCGATCCTGACGGCTGCCGGGCTCGACCTGGGGGCGTTGCTCGGCGGCGCCGTCGTCACCGAGACCGTGTTTCGCTGGCCGGGTCTCGGTGAGTTGAGCGTGCGCGCGGCGCTCGACCGAGACGGACCCGTGCTTTGCGCCTCCGTGATTGCAGCGTCCCTCGCCGTGGTCGCGACCAACTTGGCGGTCGACCTCGCGTACTCGCGCCTCGATCCACGGATCATCGCCCGCCGAGCACGCGACAGTCGCTGACGTTCACCGTGTGTGCCTGCCCGACGCAATCGCGGTAAGCCTCGCGCGCCGATGCCGTGTCGCCGGCGGCCTGGAACGCCGCACCCAGCGTGAGCCACGCGTCCGCGTCCTGTGGAGCCTCACGCACCGCCTGGCGTGCGAGGGTCAAGGCGCGAGCCGTTGCGCCCACCGCCAGCGCGCGCTGTGCTTGCCCGACGAGGGACTCGGTCGACTCCGCGGGCGCACCGAGCGGCGGCTCTGCGACGGCCCGGCCGGGTCCGGGCGAGACCCCGATGGCCGGCGCGCCTCTCGAAGCTTCGTCCGCGGCACGACTCCGGCCGGGAACGGACGGTTCAATCGATGGATTCTCGGCCGCTGCAACCGAAGACCCCGGTGCGTCGGGGCCCGTTGACGGGTGCCCTGCGGCCTCGGGAGGCGTCCTCGAAATCGACGGAGGGGAGCTTGCGGCCGCCGTGGCTTGCGCCCTCGGCGCGAGATTGGAGGCCGCCGCCGACCCATCCGAATGCGCGGCCGGAGAGTGAACAATGCGCAAGCCGGCGACGACGCAAATGACGGCCGCGAGGCCGATGACGGCGGCCAAAACGGTCCACTTTGCGCGGGCGCCGACACGCCGGGGAATCTCCGGCCAGTCTTCGTCTACGGGTTCGACGCGGGACTCGACGAGATTGGCTGCTGCCTCAGAATCGTCCGACGCCTCCGGCGCCGGGCTCCCGCCGTCCGCCGGAACTTGCTCGGTATCGTGCCCTTCCTGCCAGGTGACGAGCTTTGCCTGGGGCATTGCGGCCGCGGGTGTCTCCGCGCCTTGCGAGAGCGCAACGGGCTCGTCGGCCTTTGCAGGCGGCTCGGGCGCACCGTTGGTAAACACCGGTGTCGGCGCCCCCTGAACGACCCAAGCTCGGCTGTCGACGGCGATTGCGGCGGGCGCAGCCGGTCCAGAAGGGAGGTCGGCAGACGGCGACGGCCTGAACGTCGACGGATCGGACGCAGGCACGACCGCCATGTCGCCGCTGGACGGCTGAAGGGGTCTTGCGACATCGCGCTCCGCCACGGGCTCCACCCGCTCATCCTCTGGGATCGCGACTGCGCGGTCGGCCGGGCCCTCCGGCGACTCGGGCATCGGCACGAGCAGCCCCTCGAAGTAAAGCTTGGTGATCGTCGATAGCGTCGACAGATCCTCGAATGGGGAATCGTCGACCACGTCGGACAGCGATCGTTGGGAGTCGAAAAGGCGGAGAATTCCGTTGAGTTCGTCCGGTATCTCGTTGAGCCGCTCGAGCAACTGCTCGTGATCGATGTGGAACACGGTCGACAGGGGCGGCAGCTGCTCGCAAAGCCGGCCCCACTCGTCGACCCGCCTCATGCCTTCCATCAGGATGGCTTGCGTGGAGCCGCCGATGACGTCGTCATTCGCGATCGGCTTGAACTCGACTTCGAAGAGCGCTTCGTTCCAGATGAGAGCGCGATAGATGGCCTCTTCCCCCCGCAAGCGTCCGAGCTCTGCGTCGACGACTTTGCCATCGCGGAAGTAGATCCGCGCCTCCTGCGCTCCGCCGCTTCGGAGATGGACGACACCGCTTTTGCGCGATACTTCGAACGTCTGCAGCAGATCGACGACGGCAAGATCCTGGGTGGAGCCGCTGAAGCGCGTCCGACCGGACATGCCGGCCTTGTTCGTGGCGATGTTCTCTTGTGTTCTGCGCGTGAGCAGCAGGTTGACGCGCGCAATCAGCTCGCGCACGAAAATGGGCTTCGTGAGGTAGTCCTCGACGCCGAGCTCGAGCCCTCGGATCTTGTCCTCGATCGATTTCTGGCTGGTCAGAAAGACGATCGGGATCATCGACCATTCGATCCGTTCCTTGAGCTTGCGGACGAGCGTATAGCCATCGAGCTTTGGCAGTCGCGTGTCGCTGAGCACGAGGTCTGGGGTGAGCGATTCGATCTTTGCCAGCGCGTCCAGACCATCGACCGCGGTAGTCACGCTGTAGCCCGCCTTCTTCAGGCTGACTTCGAGAACGCGGACGCTGCGGGGATCGGCGTCGACGAGAAGCAGTTTCTGCTTGGCCACGACTTGTTAGAGCATGGTTGGCCCATCCCAGCAGTGTCAAGCGGCCTGCCATCCGGGTCTCGGCCATGGAAACGGCTGCGCCTCAAGGGCGCCCGGTGAACGGGTCACCGATATCGTCGAGGACCCTGCCGGATCGTCGTCCTTCCTGAGCCGCCGAGTCGGTTGGGCGTCGGAAGCGCAACGTGCTCCCGCTCGCCGGCGCCGCGGCGGCCGGGGAAACGCCGCCGGGAGGCGCCACCGAGGCGCCGGTTGCGGGCGACGGCGCCGGCAGCGGCGAGTTTGGCGGAGGCGCAGCCGCGACCTGCGACGCTTGCGGCGGGAATTCCCGCAGAGGACTCCCGGGCGTCGGGGGTACAGGCTTTGCCGAGCGAGGAGGCGACGGCGCTTCGACCTGGGAACGCTCGGAAGCGCCCCCTACCGAGCCGGCGACGTCCGGTTCCCCTCCGGGCGAGGTACTGCGGCTGGTGGCCCTCCAGCGAGCCACGGCTCCGAGGACGACGACCGCCATCACCCCGAGGGCGATCCAGCCCGCGGTCGAGGGCCGTCGCTTGCGGCTCGACCGCAGCAGCGAGCCGCCCAGACGGCGGGGGACGAGTGCGCCGGACCTCGAGCGGGCGCTCGAGCTGGAGCCGTCGAGCCAAGCGGAAGGATGCGCCGTGCGGCCCAGCCTCTCCGGGCCCGTCTCGACCGCCGCGCACGCCCGATCGAGCTCTCCAAGGACCTCCTGCATCGATGCGAATCGGTTTTCGGGCGCTTTCGCCATGCAGCGAAGGACGATCCCGTCGAGGGGTCCGAGATCGCCGGTCGTGGGATTCACCTGACTCGGCCGTGGGGGTTGATCGAACATGTGCGCGGCCAGCACGCCCATGTACGAGTCACCCTCGAACGGGCGCCGGCCCGTCAGCGTCTCGTACATGATCACCCCCAGCGAATAGACGTCCGCGCGGCAATCGACGTCCAGCCCTGCCGCTTGTTCGGGAGACATGTAGTACGGCGTACCGAAGACGACTCCGCCGCGCGTCATTCGACTCGCCCCGACGATCCTGGACGCGCCGAAATCGACCAGCCGCGTAACGGACTCGGCGTCCGTCAAGAAAACGTTCTCCGGCTTCAAGTCCCGGTGAATGATGCCGGCCTGATGCGCGGCGTCCAGACCGCTGGCCAGCTGTCGCAGGATCGGCAGGGCATGCCGCCTCGGGATCGGCCCCTTTCGCAGGACGCCGCGGAGCGTCCGACCCACGAGCAGCTCCATCACGAAATAGGGGACGCTGTTCGAAAGCACTCCGAAATCCGTAATTTGAACGATGTTGGGATGTTTGATGGCGGCGGTCGCCTTCGCCTCTCGAACGAACCGCATCGCGAGCTCGTCGTCGATCGCAAGCTCGCGGCGAAGGACTTTCATTGCGAACGTACGCTCGAGAGAGACATGGCGCACCCTGTAGACGCGTCCCATGCCGCCTTCACCGATCATCTCGACCGGCTCGTAGCGTCCGTCGATGGTCGTGCCGATGAGCGGATCGGCGAGCGGGTCGAAGGACGCAGGCGCCAACCGAACGCCGTCGAATGGGCAGAATGCGGCGTCGGGAGAAAA
>DASPUY010000225.1:0-4923 GCA_035622655.1 Polyangiaceae bacterium | reverse complement strand
CGTGAAGTCCAGGCATCTCTGGCGCAGCGTGCGCCAGAAACGCTCCATCTTGCCGCGAGCCGGCGCATCGTACGGTTTGGCGTGCACCAGGGTGGTGCCCATGCGTGCGCACGCGAGAGCCAAGGTGTGACCGCGGTAGGTGAGCAGCGTCACGCATCCTGAGGGCCCCAGGAGGGGTCGCAATCAAGATTGCTGAGGGGCGGACAAACGCGGCCCCTCAGAAAACTTGCAACAAGTTGTTCCGAGGGGCTCGCCTCCGAGTTGACAGGACCGGAGGTGGATATGTTCGATGGGATCGAGCTTGGAATCGAGTTTTTTAAGGGGCTGACGGCGATCGACGCCGCGATCGTGGAGAGGGCGTCGGCCGAGCCGTGCGGCAACTGCGGCGGCCCGCTCTATCGAGGCGATTACCCGCGCAAGGCAAGGGGGGGCCTGCTGGCCCCGGCGGCGGAGGTATTTACCCGGCGTTTCAGCCTCTGTTGCGGTCGAGAGGGATGCCGGCATCGGGCGACCCCGCCGTCGGTTCGGTTCCTTGGCCGGCGCGTGTACGTCGGCGCGGTGGTGATCCTCGCGAGCGTGGTGGCGCTCGCCACGGCGGTCGTTCGCGAGGCCACGCGCCGCAGCGGGGTGCCCGCGCGCACCGCGCGCCGCTGGCTGCGCTGGTGGCGCGGACCGTTCACGAGCAGCGCGTCGTTCCTGCAGCTGTCCGCTCGGATGGTGCCCGCGCCATCGCGGACGACGCTGCCGCTCTCGATCCTGGATCGGCTCGCCGGGGGCCCAGCGGCACGGCTGCGGCGACTGCTCGCGTGGCTCGCCCCGATCAGCACCGACAGTTCGCCCGACGGATCGCGATTTCTGCGGGGCCTTGCATGACCCCGGGCGCACCCGCGCGTTCGCGCAGAAGATGGCGCTACCCGCGTTTTCTCGCGCTCGCGTAGGGTCGTCGCCGTAGCGGCTGGCCCTACGGCCGACCGCGATCCCTATGATCGACAAGGACCACGCGCCCTCGGCGCGCGTGCGATGGGCCCGTCTGCGCTTTCAGATCGTCGGGCCGTTGCTCGCCGCCCCCGCCGATGCCGGCGAGCTCAAAGGCCGCATCGAGCAGCTCGCCGCCACGGCTTGGAAACACCCGACCACGGGCGAATCGATCCGGTTCTCGTTCAAGACCATCGAGCGCTGGCTGTACATCGCCCGCGCCGCCGACGACCCGTTCGCAGCCCTCGCACGCAGAGTCCACGGCCACGCCGGGACTCACCCGAGCATCGCCCCCGCGCTGGCCGAAGCCGTCGCACGCCAGCATCGGGATCACCCCCGCTGGAGCTTTCAGCTCCATTACGACAACCTGCTGGCGCTGGCGCGCGAAGACCCGCGTCTGGGTCCCGTCCCCAGCTACCCGACTCTCTGCCGGTTCATGAGGAGCCTGGGGCTGCTGCGTGCTCGCAAGCGTTCCCACCGCGACGCCCAAGGCGCCGAGCCGTTCGCGGCGCGCGAGACGCGCTCGTACGAGGTCACCCATGTCCACGGCCTCTGGCACCTGGACTTCCACCAGGGCTCGCGCCCCGTACTCGACGCCGATGGCCAGTGGCACACCGCCCAGCTGCTCGGCGTCATGGACGATCGCTCGCGGCTCTGTTGCCACGCCCAATGGTATCTCGACGAAACCGCCGAGGCGCTCGTGCACGGCCTGTCGCAGGCGTTCCAGAAACGCGCGCTGCCGCGCGCGCTTTTGACCGACAACGGCTCCGCCATGCTCGCCGCCGAGACGGCCGAGGGGCTCGAGCGCCTCGGCGTCGTGCACCATACGACGCTGCCGTACTCGCCCGAGCAAAACGGAAAACAGGAATCCTTCTGGGGACAGATCGAAGGACGCCTTTTGCCCATGCTCGAGGGCGAGCCGAATCTCACCCTCGACCTGCTCAACACAGCCACCCAGGCCTGGGTCGAGGAGGAATACCAGCGCAAGGTCCACTCCGAAATCGGAGAGTCCCCCCTCGAGCGGTACCTCCGCGGCCCCAGCGTCGGTCGCCAATCGCCCGGGTCGGACGCCTTGCGTCGCGCGTTCCGGACCGAGCTGTCGCGCAAGCAGCGCCGCAGCGACGGCACCGTCACCGTCGACGGCATTCGCTTCGAAGTGCCCTCCGCCTACCGCACCCTCTTGCAATTGCGCCTGCGCGTCGCGCGCTGGGACCTCTCCGGCGTCGACCTGGTCGACCCGCGTTCGGGAGATCACCTGGCCACCCTCTTGCCCCTCGACAAGGCCCGCAACGCCGAGCGCGTTCGACGCGTCGTCGGACCCGCCGCGCCTTCCGAGCCCCAGCGCCCGGTCGGCATCGCCCCGCACCTGCGCGCGCTGATGGCCGAGTACGCCGCCACCGGCCTGCCCCCCGCCTACCTGCCTCACGAATCCGACCACGACGACGACGATCAGGAGCCCGCATGACCACCAAGCTGCTTTCCCTCTATGGCCTCAAGTTCCATCCCTTCCGACCCGACGTTCCCCCCGAAGCCCTCTTCACCACCCCCGCCGTCGACAGCTTCGTCCGGCGCGTCGAGCTCGGCATCGCCGACGGCGGCTTCGCCATGCTCACCGGCGACCCCGGCACCGGCAAGAGCGTCGCGCTGCGGCTTCTCGCCGAGCGCCTGCGCGCCCTCCCCGACGTCCTGGTCGGCACCGTCGAGCATCCGCAGAGCCGCACCATGGACTTCTACCGCGAGCTCGGAGACCTCTTCGGCGTCCCGCTCGCCGCTCACAACCGCTGGGCCGGTTTCAAAGCCCTGCGCGCGCGATGGGCCGATCACATCTCCCAGAGCCGATGCCGCCCCGTGCTCATCATCGACGAGGCCCAGGAGGCCCTCACCACCGTGCTCTGTGAGCTTCGCATTCTGGCCAGCAAAGACCTCGATTCCAAGCAGCTGCTCTGCGTCGTCTTCGCCGGAGACGCCCGACTGCCCGAGCGGCTGCGCTCCTCGGAGCTCTTGCCACTCGGTTCGCGCATCCGCCGCAGGCTCACCCTCGACTACGCCTCGCGCGACGAGCTGCTCGCCTGCCTCGACCATCTGCTCACCGCCGCGGGCTGTCCGTCGCTCATGACCAGCGAGCTGCGCGCCACCCTCGCCGACCACGCCGCCGGAAACTACCGCGTACTCATGAATCTCGCCGACGAGCTGCTCGCCGTCGCCGCCGACCGAGAGCTCGCCAAGCTCGATGAAAAACTCTTCCTCGACGTCTTCGCTCAACCCCCCAAGGCCAAACCCGCGCCGGCAGGCAAGAAGCGATGACCCCCGCCGACCGACTCCTCTTCGCCCCCGAGCTCATCGTCCTCGAGCTCGTCGACGCCGCCCTCATCGCACTCGAACGCGCCCTCTGCGTCGAGCATCCCCTCGTCGATGCCCCCCCTCCCACCGAGCATCCCCCAGTCCGCCGCCGCGCCAGCGCCGTCCTGCGCCGCGCCGACCGCCTCCGCGACGCCCTCCGGGGCTACAGGCGGGTCGTCGACGACGTCTTGCGCGAGGCCGAAGAGCGCGATTCGCCCTTCTGACTCCCATCCCTCACGTTTCTTGATTGCCGGGCCCTCGGCATTCGTGACGACGCTCACGCCCCTCGGTCGCGATGGACGGCGGCACCACGTTTCACTTCGTCACCGGAGGCATCGGCGAGGTGCTCGCACTCGCCCGTGACGCCGCCAGGGATCAAGATGTGCGGCTCGGCGGCGGCGTCGCCACGATCCGACAGTTCCTCCAGGCGGGCCTCGTGGACGAGATGCACCTCGCCATCCCGCCCGTCTTGCTCGGAACTGGCGAGAGCCTGCTCGCGGGGATCGACCTGCTCGGGTTGGGCTATCGAGTCTCCGAACACGTCCCGACGCCGAAGGCCACGCATGTCGTGCTTACAAGGGCGTCCAGCGAGTGACCTGCCAATGCGAGGTCGTTCTTGCCCGAACTGAAGCTCACCGTGAAAGCCGACGGCGTCGAGCCGAAGAGGCGTTCGTACCACGCCAGGGCCTCCGCATAGTCCGTGACCCGGATCCCAGCGAATAGATCGCCGACCATGTTCGCGGCTTCTCCTGCCCCCTTCAACTCGTCTTCACGTACTTCAGGTCGAAGTCGTGCTCCCAGGTCTCGCCGTCGGTGGACTTTTCCCAACGCGCTTCAAATGGATCGGCCATCGACGCTGAGCTGGCCTTCGAAACGCTGGTTGAATCCCGGGGGCGTCTCTCCACATCCGCCAGATGCGCTCGTTGAAGGTCATCCGATAGACGCGCGATACCGGCGCTTCCAGACGTAGAGCGTCTGCTCGCTCACGCCGAGCTTGCGGGCGACCTGGCCGACGGGCGTACCGCTCGCGCACTCGCGAAGGGCTGCGGCCACCTGGGCCTCCGTGAACTTCGACTTCTTCATGGGCGTGCCTCCTTGCTCGCGGAGGCCCCCGAAGCATGTCAAATTTGTGGATCCCAAGTCGTCCGAAATTTCCGGGTCAGATCACCGACGGCTCGAGCTGGTCGAAAGTGATTTCCTTGCTCCTCGCCAAGGGCTATGGCGTGAAAGCCATCGAAATGCCGCTGACGTCATTCGAGGAAGACTGGGCGGCAGTTAAGGGTGCGATCGGCGCGCAGGAAGGTCCCGTGCTGCTCGTCGGGCACTCTTACGGAGGTGTCGTGATCACCAAGGCGGGCAACGATCCGAAGGTGCAGGGGCTCGTCTACGGGGCCGCGTTCGCCCCCGACGCGAATCAGTCGATCGATGACATGAGCAAGGGCTTGCCACCGGGCCGCGCGGAAATTACCTCGACGCCGGACGGCTCTCTGCTGCTGAGCGCGAAGGGGATCCGAGAGGACTTCGTACAAGATCTGACTGCGGACGAGCAGGCACGGCTCATCGCCACGCAGCGCAAAACCTCGCCCAAGAGCCTCGACGGCAAGCCGT
>DASPUY010000224.1:0-3494 GCA_035622655.1 Polyangiaceae bacterium | reverse complement strand
GCGTCTCGCCGAGCTCTCGAGGCTCGTTCTCGGTGCGGACGGCCCCACCCTAGCCCTCGTGCGGGAAGAGGCCATCCGGCGGGTCGAGGCAACCGGGGTGGCGAAGGCAGCAGCAAAGCTCGTGGATGCGCACCTTCCGCGGGCAAGTACCGGCGGAGAAGCCCGGGGAGGGCAGGGAAGATCGCTTCCGTTCGAGGAGGCGAACCCATGGCCCGAGCGCGTCTCGACGGCCGACCTTCTTGCCGAGCTGGTGAAGACCTTCGCGCTTTACGTGGTGCTGCCGCCAGGCGCCGCGACGGCGCTGGCACTCTGGATCCTGCACACCCACGCATTCGACGCCGCGCAGATAACCCCGCGCCTCGCGGCTGTGTCCCCGGAGAAGCGGTGCGGAAAATCCACGCTCCTGAAGTTACTCGATGCACTCGTTCGTCGCCCTCTTTCGACAGCGAACGCGTCGCCCTCGGCGGTCTTCCGAGTCATCGAGGCGCAGGCGCCTACTCTCCTGATCGATGAGGCGGATACATTCCTCGGTCAGAACGACGAGCTCCGCGGCGTTCTGAACGCAGGACACGATCGCAGTGGCATGGTCATCCGAGTCGTCGGCGATGACTTGGAAGTGCGGGCCTTTCGCGTTTGGGCGCCCGTAGCGATCGCCGGGATCGGGAAGCTTCCCGACACCCTAATGGACCGGTCGATCGTCATCCCGATGAACCGAAAGAAGTCGAGCGAGCGAGTGAGCCGCTTTCGTCGTGCGGAACGGGACGCCATCCGACCCCTGCGCCGCAAGTGCGAGCGCTGGGCGCTTGACGAAACCGGCGCGCTCCGCGATTCGAGGCCGATCGCGCCCGATGACTTGAACGATCGGGCCGCGGACAACTGGGAGGCGCTCTTCGCAATTGCCGACGTGGCCGGCGAGCCCTGGAGTGACAAGGCCCGCAGAGCGGCGCTCGTACTGTCGGGAGAACGCGACGACGAAGACGGAGCGACGCTCGGCGAAACGTTGCTCGGCGATGTTCGGTCCACCTTCGATGCACGGACGGCGGACCGCCTCTCGACGAAGACTCTCATCGCGGATTTGGCCAGACTCGAAGGGAGGCCGTGGGCAGAGGTCAGCAAGGGACAGCCGCTCACCTCGAATCACCTCGGCAAGCTGCTGCGACGGTTCGGGATCAAATCGAAGACGATCCGCCTCGACGAAGGGACGACGGCGAAGGGTTACCACCGCCAGGACTTCGTCGACGCTTGGGCGCGCTACCTCCCGGCTGGACCCGTCACGGCCGTCACATCCGCGGAACCCCTCGCAAATCGGACGGCGCCGAGAGCGTCACACGCCCCGCCTGTGACGGCGATTGGTCCGGCGAAAAGCGCCAGCAATTCCGCGCACGTGACGCCTGTGACGGCTCCGACCGGGGCAACGCCCGCAAGCGAAGCGAAACCCACCCTCACTTTGGTTCCGGCCCGTGCGCCGGTCACACGAAAGGACACCCAATCATGACGGACGAGAGAGCACCGACGACTCCCCCGACGATGAACGCCAACCATAGCAAGCGCAGGCCCCGCACCGTTTACCGCCCCGCCCACGCCTACCAAAGCCTCGACGATGCGGCGCCACGCCTCGGCATGACCGTTCAGGCGCTCCGCGCTCGCTGCCGACGCGGCGTTGCGCCGGACGGGCGCTGCCACCTCGGCGACGGGGTCGTGGCGATGAAGTTCGGACGGACCTGGCGCGTGCGGTTCCCGACCTAGCGCGCGGTTGCGTCGTGTCGCGTCCTGTCGCGTATAGTGAACGGGTCGCGCGTGAGCGACCGCCCGGAGAGGAGTTTTCTCATGGGCGAAAAGAATCGATCCGGCGTCCGTGCCGTTCAGCGGCGCGGGAAGAAGATCCTGGTCATTGACTTTCGATACCGCGACAAGGACGGCCGCGAGCAACGGTGCCGTCGGGATGCCAGCGTGCAGACTTGGACGGCCGCCCGTGCCGAGGCCGAACGCCTGAAGCGACACGCGGTCGAATATGGCACGGTCGACGCCACCCCAGCGGCGCCGACGTTCGAGGAGTTCGTACGCGACCACTTCGTGCCGCTCGCAATGCCGGCCTACACGCCGGCCACACGGGAGCGGTACGGGCGGCTCCTCTGGAAGGAGGGCGTCATCGCGGCCCTCGGCACCCACCGAGTCAACGAGCTCGGCGCGCGCGAGTTCCGCCAGCTCGACGCCGCAGTGCGGGGCAGGGGAGTGAACCCGCGGCAGCACCTCATCATGATGCGGGTCGTTCTCAAGCTGGCCGTGGAGCTGGGCGCCATCGATCGGATGCCCGTGCTTCCAGCCGTTCGGCGTCAACCGCGGAGACTGCCCGGGGCGCCGCCGCTTTCGGTCGTTGCTCGGTGCATCCGCGGTGCCCACGGCTGGCTGCGCACCGCGATCGTGCTTGCGTACTTCGGCACGCAGCGCAGTGGCGAGGCGAGGGCGATTCGCGTCAAGGACATCGACTTCGAGGCCAACGACGTGAAGATCCGCCACGCGTTTTCACACACCGAGCTCTCGACGACGAAGGGCAAGGACGAGCGGCCCGTGCCCATGGCGGCGTTGCTTCGGGAGGTCCTGGAGCAAGCCGTCCAAGGCAAGCAGCCCGACGACTTCATCGTCGTCGACGAGACAGGCGGCCCGCCAAGCCGCCAAAAGCTCTACAAGACGTTCGTCGCCTTGCAGAGCCGACTCGGCGTCGCGCCGACGTGGAGCTTCCATAGCCTGCGGCACGCATTTGGAACGCACGCCGTGCGCGCCGGAGCGAACGTCGTTGCAGTGCGCGACCTCATGGGGCACGGCGACCTCGAGACCACGGCCGGTTATCTGCACGCCGCAGCGGCCGACAAGGTCGCCGTCATCGACGCCCTCAGCGGGCAACTGGCGGACAACGCCGACACGTCCTCGTCGCTAACCCACTGAAGTAGCTTAGCTTTCTAGCAATTATGAGCGGGACACGGGTCTCGAACCCGCGACCTTCGGCTTGGGAAGCCGACGCTCTACCAACTGAGCTAGTCCCGCAGTCGCAGGGCCCGACGCCTACCGCTCGGGCTGCAGACGTGTCAACGCTGAACGCCGCACTCCCGTGTCGGATGAGAAAAAAGCGGCCCGGGTGGCGAATTCGGTCCACCCGGACCGCCTGGCCCAGTTCCAGACAGGGCGTTCTGCGCGGCGCGAATCCGGAGCGTGATGCAGTGCGGCGACCCCACTGGGGGCCGCATTCAGTGCCGGATTCTTCGCCCTGGCTCACCGCGCGCCCGATCGCGACGCTCTACCTCGCTTCGAGTTACGAGGGGACCGCCCCGCCGTGCACGCGGAACAGCCAGCTAGGGGAGCGGCCCTCTCGGACTAGAGCCATTCGTACTTTGCATGACGATCTCCCTCCTCCGGCGCGTGGCCGGCACTCGGGGCGGGACGCTGAGTCGAGGTCGTCGCCAGCAGCGTTGCCGAGCGAGTGTTTCTGCTTCGGGTGC
>DASPUY010000223.1:0-15330 GCA_035622655.1 Polyangiaceae bacterium | reverse complement strand
CGAACATCGGTGCTCCGGGCCGGGCGGCAGCCTCGCGCACCAGGGTGAGACCCCCTTCCTCGGAAGACGAGATTCCGAGCGCTACGTCGACGAACACGACGTCGACCCCGGGGGCGTCACTCGAAAGCGCTTGACGCGCTTCGTCGACGCCGCCGACTGCCCCTACCACTTGGGCCAATCGCGAAGCCTCCAAAAGCTCGACCAGGTAGTTTCGCGCGGGCCATTCGTCCTCGACGACGAGCGCGCGCAGGGGCGACGTGGCAACCATCCTTGTGCTCCTTCGACTTCATTCTTTGGGCGCGGCTATCTCGACGATCGATCGCGTGCCGTCGCTGCACGACTCGAAGCGTAGCGACGCGTCGAGCGTTTCGAGCTCCAGACGTCGCCGAACGGACTGCAGACCGAACGCACCTGCCCGCACTTGCGCATCGGGCATCCCGGGGCCGTTGTCCTCGACCGTGCAGATGAGCCGGCCGTCCGGGCCGCGCGAAGCGCTGATACGGACCTCGCCGTCCCCGTCAGCCCGGCGCAGCGCGCCGTGTTTCACGGCGTTCTCGACGAGCGGCTGGAGGAGAAGCCTCGGAATGAGCGCGTGGGCGCACTCGGGTGCGACGTCCCAGCGGAAGCGTAGGACCCCGTGGTGGCGCGCCTCGAGGATCTGAGCGTACCGCCGCAGCCAGGCGATCTGCTTGTCGAGCCGTTGAAGCTCGCTCGTCTCCTGCACGGCGTCGCGCAGCAGCTCGCCGAGACACACGAGCAGTCGCCGCGCCTCCCCAGGGTCCTCCGTCACGAGGCCCGCGATCGCGTTCAACGTGTTGAGAAGGAAATGCGGCTCGAGGTGCGAACGAAGAGTCGCGAGCTCGGCCTGCGTCCGCAGATGCTGCGCCTCGAGGGCGCGCACGCCGGCGCTCTCGACGGCGAAGGGATAAACGAACCCGAGTGTCCAGATGCCGAAATAAAGCTGCGCATTGACGACTCCGAACAGGACCGAGCGTGGGAAGATGACGCCGTTCGGATTGACCCCGCTCGGAAAATGAAATCTCAGCGACGGCACGTGCAGCATCACGACGCCGTACAGCACGCCGAAGACGCAGCCGATCGACGTGGCAATCGCAACTCCCGCCGCCAGCCCCTGTGCTGCCCTCATTCGACGCCGCACCGACCATTCGAAAGTCGCGGACAGGGCGAGCATCAGGACCGGCAGCTCGAAGGCCATGAACAGGAGCTGCGCGAGGATGCGCGCGGTCTCACGCCCGGACACGAGATCCTTGGCCACCTGCAAGAGCATGAGGGATGCCACGACGAGCGCGCCCAGCGCGCGACGCGAGCGGACGCTCCGGGCCACCGGATGGAACATTGCCGGCATCTCGGCCGCTCGCCCGACGGCGGCTGCCGGCAAAGAGGTCCGGGCACTCTGCAGCACCATGAAACAAGCCTACTATGGCGGCGCGCGTCGTGCGCCGCTGCCGGTCGTCTGCCCGAGGGGCCTCGTCAGCCGTTTGTCACCGTTCGTCGCTTGCCGCGAAGCCACCATGAGCCATCGACGCATCGTATGCTCGCCGGCATTCGCCATGCGATTTCCCTGCTCTTTGGCCGCGATGGTCGTCTACACCGCAATGCTCTTCGCGACCTGCTCGACCCAGGCGCAATCGGGGCCCGTTTCTCCCACGGCTTCCCCGGGGGCCGGGGCACCCGCGCAGCGTTCGGACGCCACTGCCGAGGCGACGACCTTGCCTCCGGGCCCTCCGGAGAGCCTCGCAGGAAGCCCGGCGGCCGCGCCGGCGCCGCGAGGTCGTGTGCTCACGCTGCAGCAGCTGGAGCGTTTTGCCGTAACGCGGCAACCCCAAATGCTGATCGCGCACGCGCAGATCGAGTCGGCAGCCGGCACGGTCGAGCAGGCACGCTCGGGGTTTCTCCCGCAAATCACGGCGATCGGCGAGTACACGTACGGCAATTCCGTGCGACCCACGAGCGTCCAGACAAGCGCCGGGAGCGCCAGCAGCAGCAGCGGGTCCGCGTCGACGACGTCGACGACGGGGTCCACGACCCAGTCCTCCACCAACGTGGCGGGGGGCGGCACCACGATCACGCTGACGAGCCCCACGGGTTTCTGGGATTTCGGCCTCAGTGCAACCCAGCTCATTTACGACTTCGGTCAGACGCCGGGACGTTACCGCTCCGCGAGCGAGACCCTCGATTCCCAGCGCTTCGCGGAGAGAACCACGCTGCTGCAGGTTCTGCTGTCCGTGCGGAGCGCTTACTTCACGGCACGCGCGGACAAGGATCTGGTCGCGGTCGCGCTCGAGACGCTGCAAGACCAGGAGACCCATCTGACGCAGGTCCAGGGGATGGTCCAGGTCGGGACGCAACCCCAAATCGCGCTCGCCCAGCAGCGTGCTGCCGTCGCAAACGCCGAGGTGCAGCTCATCACCGCACGCAACAACTACGAGACGGCCAAGGCGCAGCTCAATCAAGCCGTCGGCCTCCGCGAGGGCACGGACTACGACGTCGGCGACGAGATCGTTCCGCCGGTCGAAGACGAAGAGCAGCCCCTGGACACACTCGTCGCAAAGGCGCTCGCGGCACGGCCGGAGATGGCCACCCTGGCCAAGCAGCGCGAGGCGCAGGAATCGACGATCAGCGCGACCAAGGGAGCGTACGGCCCGACCCTTTCGGCCGTAGGCAGCGTCGCCGAGGAGGGAACCGCACTCAACGGACTTCAACCCTTCTGGAGCGTCGGGGTGCTTCTGTCTTGGCCGATATTCCAGGGCGGCCTAACCCACGGTCAGGTGCGGTCGGCCGAGGCCGCCCTCGCGAACATCGCGGGACAGCAGGCCCTCGAGGACCTGCAGGTCCGCTTCGGTGTCGACTCGGCACAGCTCGCGGTCCGCGCGGCAAAGGCAACCATCGGCGCGGCGCAAGACGCAGTGACGAACGCCCGCGAGCAACTCCGTCTCGCCGAGCAGCGCTACGCCACCGGGGTGGGCAGCATCATCGAGCTCGACGACGCGCAGGTCGCCTACACCGCCGCCGCGGCGCAATTGGTTCAGGCGCGCTACTCCCTCGCCACGGCGCGGGCTCAACTTCTCGCCGCACTGGGAAGAACATGATCCACGACGATCCGATGACCGCCGTTCCCCCGCGCCTCGACGACGTCCCGCCCGCCCGAACTTCGCCCTGGACGCGCGTCACGCTCGTCGCGCTGCTGGTCATCCTGGTCTGCGGAGCGACCTGGGCCGTCAAGGCTCGATCCAAGGCCAACGCCGCCCAGGCCGAGGCCGCAGCGCGGGCCGCCGCCGAGCACGTCACGCCCGTGCTCACTTCGCCAGCCATGTCGCGCGACGTGCCCATCTGGCGGGAAGGCCTGGGCAATGTCACGGCCTATTACACTGTCACGGTCAAGACACAGGTCGACGGTCGCATCGACAAGGTCTTCTTCCGCGAGGGTCAGAAGGTCAAGGCCGGAGAGGTCCTCATCCAGATCGACCCGCGTCCATTTCAGATCCAGCTCCTGTCGGCGCAGGCCGCGCTCGAACGCGACCAAGCGCAGCTCAAGAATGGGCAGCTCAACGCCGACCGCTACAAGACCCTCAGCCAGCAGAACCTCATCGCCGTCCAGCAGTACACCGATCAAGCCGCCACCGTCGCCCAGCTCGATGGACAGGTGAAAACCGACGTGGCGTCCATCGAGTCGGCCAAGCTGAACCTCGACTATGCGCGCATCACGTCGCCCATCGACGGCGTCGTCGGCGTGCGCCTGGTGGATCCGGGCAACGTCGTCCACGCGACCGATACGACCGGTCTGGTCGTCGTTACACAGCTCGACCCGATCGCCCTCATCTTCACCTTGCCGGAGGACGACTTGACGGGCATCTCGCAGGCCATGTCCGCTGGAGGACCGCTCTCCGTCGACGCGTTCAGCCGCGACGGCATGACACGGCTGGCAACCGGGCAGCTCTCCGTCATCGACAACCAGATCAACTCCTCGACGGCGACGCTGCGGCTCAAGGCCATATTCCCCAATCCCCAGAGCATTCTCTGGCCGAACGAGTTCGTGAAGGCCCGTCTTTACTTGACGACGCTCCGCAGCGTCGTGGTCGTCCCCACGGCCGCGTTGCAGCGCGGCCCTCAGGGCACGTTCGTCTACGTCGTCGGGCCCGATTCGACGGCCACGGTGCGCCCGGTCCAAGTCGCCCTGACCCAGGGCGAGATTGCCGTCGTGTCCAAGGGTGTGAACATCGGCGACGCGGTCGTCGTCGAGGGCCAGGCGCAGCTCCGGCCCGGGGCGAAGGTCCTGGCCAAGCCCGCGAGCGCCCAGACGACCGCCGCCGCCACGCCTTCGGCGAGCTCGGCACAAGTGGGGCCGGGCGGCAGCAGCCCATGAGCGCCGGCGTCTCCGAGCCGTTCATCCGGCGGCCGGTAGCCACGACGTTGCTGATGGTGGGCCTGCTGCTGTCGGGCATCGTCGCGTTCACGCAGCTTCCCGTCTCGGCGCTTCCCCAGGTCGACTACCCCACGATCGTCGTATCGACATACCTGCCGGGTGGGAGCGCAAACACGATGGCATCGGCGGTCACGACTCCGCTCGAGCGCCAGTTCGGGCAAATGCCCTCGCTCGCACAGATGACGAGCGTCTCGAGCTTCGGATACTCGCAGGTCACGCTGCAGTTCGACCTCGATCGCAACATCGACGCCGCTCAGCAAGACGTCCAGGCCGCGATCAACGCCGCCTCGAGCCTCCTGCCCACGCAGCTACCGACTCCGCCTACCTATTCCAAGAGCAATCCCGCCGACCAGCCGATCCTCATCCTCGCCATCAGCTCCGATGTCCTGCCCCTCGAAGAGGTCGACGACTACGCCGACTCGATTCTCGCCCAGAAAATCTCGCAGGTGTCCGGCGTCGGGCTCGTAACGATCAACGGCGGCCAGAAGCCCGCAGTGCGCGTGCAGGTCGATCCCGAGGCCCTCGCGGGAACGACGCTGTCGCTCGAAGACGTTCGTCAGGCCCTGATGTCTGCGAACATCAACCAGCCGAAGGGAAACCTGGACGGACCGCGCCAGGACTACGCGCTCGCCACCAACGACCAACTCTACAAGGCCGACGGCTTCAAGCCGCTCGTCATCGCCTATGCCAACGGCGCCCCCGTGCGCCTCCAGGACGTTTCGACCGTGGTCGACGGCGTCGAGAACGCGCAGCTCGCGGGCTGGGCGAACGGCAAACGCGCGATCATTCTCAACGTCCAGCGGCAGCCTGGAGCCAACGTGATTCAGGTCGCCGACCGCGTCAAGGCGCTGCTCCCCAAGCTTCAGGCGTCGCTGCCGCAGGGCCTCGACGTGAAAGTGTTGAGCGACCGCACCGAGACCGTACGTGCCTCGGTCGAAGACGTGGAGCGGACGCTGGTGATCACCGTCGGCCTCGTCGTTGCGGTCATCTTCCTCTTCTTGCGAAGTCTACGAGCGACGGTCATTCCGAGCATTGCCGTGCCCCTCTCGCTGATCGGAACGTTCGGCGTGATGTACATGGTGGGCTACAGCCTGAACAACCTTTCGCTGATGGCGCTGACGATCGCCACCGGATTCGTCGTCGACGACGCGATCGTCATGATCGAGAACATCGCCCGCTACATCGAAGAAGGCGAAAAGCCCTTCGCGGCGGCCCTCAAGGGAGCCGGGCAGATCGGCTTCACGATCGTTTCGCTGACGGTGTCTCTCGTCGCCGTGCTCATTCCGCTGCTGTTCATGGGCGGCCTCATCGGACGTCTGTTCCGCGAGTTCGCGGTGACGCTCGCCGCGTCCATCGCCGTCTCGGCCGTGCTCTCGCTGACGTTGACGGCGATGATGTGCGCCCACCTGCTTCGCCCCGAACCGAAGGCGGAAGAGCGGAGCAAGCTCTACCGCTGGTCGGAGAGCGCGTTCGACAGCGCGATCGGATTCTACGATCGCGGGCTGAAGGTCGTTCTTCGAAATAAGCTGGCGACGCTGATCGTGACGATCGCCACGCTCGTCGTGACGATCCTCCTGGCGATCGACGTTCCCAAGGGGTTTTTTCCGCAGCAGGACACCGGCTCGATCCTCGGCGTGACCGAGGCGTCGCCCGATGTGTCGTTCCCCAAGATGATGGACCTGCAGCGCACCGCGGCCGATGCGGTCGCCGGCGATCCGGACGTCTCGAGCATCGCGTCGTTCATCGGCTCCGACGGCACCAATCCCACGACCAACAGCGGACGCCTCTCGATCACGCTCAAGCCGATCGGGCAACGCACGTCCGACGTCGAGGCGATCATCGCGCGGTTGCAGCCCAAGCTCGCACGAATCGACGGGCTCACGTCCTATTTGCAGGCAGTGCAGGACCTCCAGATCGACAGTCGAGTCAGCCGCACCCAGTTCCAGTACACGATGGAGGACGCCAACGCGGACGAGCTCTGGAGCTGGGCACCGAGGCTCGTCGCGGAGCTGCGCAAGGAGCCCGTGCTCCGGGACGTGACCAGCGATCAGGAGGAATCGGGCCTGCAGGTGTCCCTCGCGATCGACCGGGACACCGCCTCACGCCTGGGCATCTCGCCTCAGGTCATCGACGACACGCTCTACGACGCCTTCGGACAGCGCCAGGTGTCGATCATCTTCACGCAGCTCAATCTGTACCGCGTCATTCTCGAGGTGAAACCGGAGCTCGCACGCAACGCGCAAGCCCTCGATCGGCTGTTCGTACGATCGGCGAACGGCACCCCGACGCCGCTCAGCTCGATGGTGCGCTGGACGACGACCACGGCGCCGCTCGCGATCAACCATCAGGGGCAGTTCCCGTCAGTGACGATTTCTTTCAACCTCGCCCCGGGTGAGTCCCTCGGGAACGCGGTGAACGCGATCCACAAGGGTCAGGATCGCATTGGTCTCCCGCAGAGCATCCACGCGGAGTTCGTCGGAACCGCGCAGGCGTTCAATCAGTCGCTCGCAAGCGAGCCAGTCCTGATTCTGGCTGCGCTCATCACGGTCTACATCGTGCTGGGGGTCCTCTATGAAAGCTACATCCACCCGATCACGATCTTGTCGACCTTACCCTCCGCGGGCGTCGGCGCCCTCCTCGCCCTCTACGTGTGCAGGACGGATTTCAGCGTCATCGCTCTCATCGGCATCATTCTCCTCATCGGGATCGTCAAGAAGAACGCGATCATGATGATCGACTTCGCGCTCGAAGCCGAGCGCCAGCATGGCAAGTCGCCGCAAGAGGCGATCCATGAAGCATGCCTTCTGCGCTTCCGGCCCATCATGATGACGACGATGGCCGCCCTGCTCGGCGGTCTTCCGCTTGCTCTCGGAACCGGCATGGGCTCGGAGCTCCGGCGCCCGCTCGGCATCACGATCGTCGGGGGACTGCTCATCTCGCAGGTTCTCACGCTCTACACCACGCCGGTCATCTACCTCTACATGGACCGGCTCGGCCGATGGCTCGCGCGGGTGACGGGCCGTCAGCCGGTCGCGGCGGAGGCGGCCGAGTGAGTCTGTCCTCTCCGTTCATCCGGCGCCCGGTCGCCACCTCGCTGCTCGCGGCCGCCATCCTCATGGCCGGGATCCTCGCCTACTCGCGCCTTCCCGTCGCTCCGCTCCCGCGGGTCGATTTCCCCACCATCCAGGTCCAGGCGCAGCTTCCGGGCGCGAGCCCAGAGACGATGGCATCCTCGGTCGCGACGCCTCTCGAACGTCGTTTCGGGCGCATCGCGGGGTTGACCGAGATGACGTCCACGAGCACGCTCGGCAGCGCGTCGATCACGCTTCAGTTCGATCTCGACCGAAATGTGGATGCGGCGGCTCGCGACGTGCAGGCGGCCATCGCAGCGGCGGGAGGCGAGCTGCCGCCCGACCTCCCCCTCAAGCCGACGTACCGCAAGGTGAACCCGGCAGACGCTCCGATCCTCATCATCGCGCTCACGAGCAAGACGCTGCCGCTCGCGCAGGTCTTCGACGCCGCGAACACGATCCTCGCGCAGAAGATCTCCCAGGTCCATGGGGTCGGGCAGGTATTCGTCGGAGGCGGACAGCAACCCGCGGTCCGCGTTCAGGTCGACCCCGAGACGCTCGCGAGCATGGGTGTCGGAACCGACGCCGTCCGCAATGCGATCGGGGCGACCACGGTCGATGAGGCCAAGGGCACGCTGTCCGGCCAGACCCAGGCCGCCTCGATCGAGGCGAACGATCAGGCGCTCGAGCCCAAGGACTACAGGCCTCTCATCGTCGCAACCGGCGTCGCCGGCGACACGGCTCATCTCGGTGACATCGCGCATGTCTTCGAGAGCGTCGAGAACGAGCGCGTGGCCGGCTGGGCGGACGTCGAGCGCGCCGTCTTGCTGATCATCCGAAAGCAGCCCGATGCAAACATCATCGAGACGAACGAAAGGGTGATGAAGCTCCTGCCGAACCTCATGCGGTCCGTCTCGCCGGCCATCGACATGCAGGTGAGCAGCGACCGGACGCAGACGATTCGCGCCTCCGTGCTCGACGTGCAGCGGACGCTCGCCATCAGCGTGGCTCTCGTGGTCGCGGTGGTATTCGCGTTTTTGCGGTCCGGCTCGGCCACGTTCATTCCCGCCGTGGCGGTTCCGATGTCCCTGATAGGGACGTTCGGGGTCATGTGGCTGCTCGGCTACAGCATCGACAACCTGTCGCTCATGGCGCTGACGATCTCGACCGGCTTCGTCGTCGACGATGCGATCGTCGTGACCGAGAACATCATGCGCGCCATGGAGCGCGGCGAGTCGCCGATGCGCGCGGCGCTCATCGGCGCGGAGGAGATCGGATTCACGATCGTATCCATCACGATCTCTCTGCTCGCGGTCTTCGTCCCGATCCTGCTGATGGGCGGCATCGTCGGGCGCCTGTTCCGCGAATTCGCGGTCACGCTCAGCATCGCCGTCGCCACTTCGGCGCTCGTCTCGCTGACACTGACTCCGATGATGTGCTCCCGGATCCTACGCGACGAATCGCGCATCGAGCACGGCAGGCTGTATCGCTGGTCGGAGCGGGCGTTCGACGCTGCGCTGGCGTTCTACGAGCGCGGGCTCAGGTGGGCGCTCCGGCACCGGGTGGCGATGCTCGTCGTCACGCTGGCAACGGTCGCCGTCAACTTCGCTCTCTTCTTCATCGTTCCTCCGGGGCTCTTTCCCCAGCAGGACACCGGCTTGCTCATGGCCGCCACCGAAGCCGGACAGGACGTGTCGTATCCGCGAATGTTCGCGCTGCAGACGCAGGTCAATCGGATCCTGAGCGAAGATCCGGACGTCGATCATTACGTCGCGTTCATCGGCTCGGGGGGCCTCGGCACGAGCAACACGGGATCGGCGTTCATTACTCTGAAGCCCTTGCCGCCCCGCAACTTGACCGCCGATCAGGTGCTGGCGCGGCTTCGGAGCAAGCTCTCGAAGATCGCTGGAATCAACACGTACATGCAGTCGCGGCAGGACGTCAGCGTCGGGGGTCGCTTGAGCCGGACGCAGTATCAGTACACGGTGCAGGACGCGAATCTCGACGAGCTGCGAACGTGGGCGCCACGCGTCTTCGATGCGGTCCGCAAGCTCCCGCAGGTCAAGGACGCATCCACCGATCAGCAGAATTCGGGCCTGCAACTCGACGTGACGATCGATCGCGACACGGCCGCACGTCTCGGAATCACGGCTCAGGCCGTGGACTCCGCGCTCTACGACGCCTTCGGCCAGGAGTTCGTCGCGACCACGTTCACGCAACTCAACGAGTATCACGTCGTGCTCGAGGTCACGCAGCCCTACCGCAGCGATCCGACCGCCCTCGACGGGATCTACGTTCGCAGCCCGATCACGGGTGGCGCCGTCCCATTGTCGGCGATCGCGCGCGCCTCTCCGAGCATGACCGCGCTGTCGGTGAACCATCAAGGGCAGTTCCCATCCGTCACGATTTCGTTCAACCTCGCCACCGGCGCGGCGCTCGGCGACGCCGTCCAGGCCATCGAACGCGCCGAGCGATCGATGCACGTGCCTCCGAGCCTGCTCGCGGCATTTCAGGGGACGGCGCAGGCGTTCAAGGCATCGTTCGCCAACGAACCGTTGCTCGTGGCCGCCGCCCTCGTCACCGTCTACATCGTCCTCGGCGTCCTGTACGAGAGCTACGTGCACCCGATCACGATCCTGTCGACGATTCCGTCGGCAGGGATCGGGGCACTTCTCGCGCTACTCTTGACGGGCGGACAGCTCGACGTCATCGCAATCGTCGGCCTGCTGCTTCTCATCGGGATCGTCAAAAAGAATGCCATCCTGATGGTCGATTTCGCGATCGAGTCCCAGCGAAGGGACGGCACCGCGCCGGAGGACGCGATCCTGCGCGCGGGCCTGCTCCGTTTCCGACCCATCCTGATGACGACGTGCGCCGCCCTGTTCGGAGCACTGCCTCTCGCGTTCGGGCACGGGCTCGGTTCCGAATTCCGCCGACCTCTGGGCGTCGCCATCGTGGGCGGGCTCATCGCTTCTCAGGCGCTCTCGCTGTATACGACGCCGGTCGTCTATCTGGCGCTCGAGCGATGGCGACGCAGCCATTCGCGAGAGCGCCGCGTCCCCCGTCCGAAAGCCGCCGCCGCCGTGCCGTCCTAGAGCGGCGTGGCTCGCGCGACAGCCGTCCGGCGGGGGAAGCGTCTCACTCGCCACCCGGCAGGACGGCGCCGGTGGCCCGCTGCAGGGCCGCTCGCGCGATGAGGTAGTCGTAGAGCGCCGTCTCCACCTGTCCACGCGCTTGCGTCAAGAGCGCCTCCGCGTCCACCACGTCGAACGACGTCGCCGCGGCGTTCTCGAACTTCTTCGTCACGATTCGGAAATTCTCCTCGGCCTGCGAAACGGCGACCTTTGCGACGTCGAGCGCGTCGCGCGCGGTCTGCGCGTTCACGAATGCCTGCCGTGCTTCGACGCGGACCTGGTCCTCGACCTTGCGCCGGGCGAGACGCGCCTGGTGAAGCTGTGCGTCGGCCTGCGCGATTGCGCTCTCCGTCGTGCCCCAGTCCCAGACGTCCCAGGAACCGACGAGTCCGACGTACGCCGCGTTGACCTGCACGAATGGAGACCCCGCCGTATGCGTGTAGTTTCCTACTACGTTCAGCTGCGGCAGAAGCTTCGTCCTCGCGTACCGCACACCCGCCTCCGCCTGGTCGATGCTGCGCGCGAGCTCACGGACCTCGGGACGGCGCGCAAGCGCGTGGGCCTCGGCGGCAGCGAGAGAGACCTCGTCGATGACCGGCGGAGCGCCGCTGAAGGGAACGGCCTCGACCCCCTGCGCGGGGGCCAGCCCCATCGACTGTGCCAGCTGGGCCCGCGCCAGGACCACTGCGCCGGACTGCTGGATCGACCGCTGGCGCGCGTTCGCCAGGGCGAGGTCCGCCCGGAGCAAGTCGTTCTTGGCAATGACCCCGTTGGCGAAGTTCGACTGCGCCTGCCTTTTCTCCGCCTCGAGCTGGGTGACGGACGCTTCCGCGACCTCTGCCAACCGTTCGGACTCGAGGAGGCGGTAATACGACTGCACGACGTCGAAGCTGACTTGACGTCTCGTTTCGATGCGCTTGATGGCCGCGATGTCGACTCCGAACGCCTGCGCCTTGTATTGCTCGAGAGTGGACCAGAGCGGCGTCAACGGTTGCGTCATCGTCGCTCCGAACGTCCACGTGAAAGCATCGCGGACGGTGAAGCTTCCAAGGCTCGCAAACTGAAGGGCGTACGGGCTCGTGTACTGCTGGACCGTCCCATCCGCCTGCAACTTCGGGCCGAACTGACCGCGAACGCCGGCGCGGGCCGCGTCGGCGCTGGCCACGTCGAAGTCGGACGACAGGGCGTCGGGGTTGTGGTCGAGAGCGAGCGCGACGCATTCGTCCACGGTCATCGGCCGGCTTTCGGGAGCGGCCGCGGCAGCGGGCCCGCTCGGCGAGCGGCTGGAAAGATCCGCTCCGCCCTCCGAAGCAGTCGGCGGTGACGCGAGCTGCGCTCGTGCGCTGGGGGTCACGGCGGCGACCAACCCGAAGACAGGCGCCATCCACAGCGCCGCGCTCCCTCGTCTCATGATCCTTCCGTCGCTCTCCTCGCGGGCGAAGTGTCTTTCAGCGAGTCGAAACCGTCACGTCCGCGGAGAGCCCGGCGGCCAGCTGAACGTCCGGCGGTACATCGACCCAACCGATTCTGACCGGTACGCGCTGGACGACTTTCACGAAGTTGCCCGTCGCGTTGTCCGCGGGCAGCAGCGAGAACCGTGCCCCCGTGCCGGGGGAAGCGCTCTCGACCTTGCCCACGAACGTCCGCCCCGGGAATGCGTCGATGGTGATCTCGGCGCGCTGTCCAGGCCGCATCGCGCCCACCTGCGTCTCCTTGTAGTTGGCGATCACGTACGTCGCGTTCGGAACGACCGTGACGACCTGCTGGCCGGTCTGCACGAGCTGACCTTCGTGCATGGCGAGCCGCGAGAGGTGACCGTCGACCGGCGATTCGATGCGCGTGTACGAGAGCTGTAGCCGCGCGAGGGCGAGCGTCGCTTCGGCGGCCTGGACGTTTGCCCGGGCCAGATCGGCGTTCGCCCGGGCCGCGTCGAGCTGCGCCTCGACCGGCGTGCTCTGCTGTACATGGCCCTGGGCTTCCGCGATCTGGCTCTGAGCCGTGCGCCTCGTGTCGAGCGTCGCCGCGAGGAGCGCCTCGGCCTGCGCAACCTGCGCGCGCGCCGCCTCTGCGCCGGACCGATACGCGTCGAGCTGCGCCTGGGGAATCGCTTCGTCTTTGCGAAGGGCCTCGGCCCTCTGAAGGTCCGCATCGGCCTTGCCCGCCTCGGCTTGCGTGCGCGAGAGCGACGCCCGTGCGGCCGCGATCTGCGAGTCGGCGTTGGCGACCGAAACGGCGGATCCGGAGAGCTGGGCTCGCGCCGCCGAGAGGCCGCCTCTTGCGGTCGCATCGACGATACCGACCTGAGCGTCCGCCGCAGCCGACTGCGCCCGGGCCGCCACGAGACCCGCTTGGGCCTGTGCGACCCTCGCGGCAAGATCGGCGGGGTCCAGCTCCACGAGCAGGTCGCCCTTTTTCACTTCCTGGTTGTCGGCGACGTGTACGTGGAGCACCGTTCCGCCGACGCGTGCCGACACGATGACCGCATCGGCGTCGACCTGGGCGTCGTCGGTGCTCTCCTTTCCACGCGAGAGCCACGCTGCGGCGCCAAACGCGACGAGGCTCAGCGCCACGAGCACCAGCACGATGACGTAGGGCCTGCGCCGGCTGGACGCGGGAGCCGCCTTCTGCTCGACCTGTGAAGAATCGACGACGCGCTCGGAAATGGTTTGCGTACTGGCCATCGACGCGAGTCTCTACGCTCACCCTGTCGCCATCCGGCTTCAGGAGGTGAATGTAGATTCACTTCGCGAGCCACGCTAGCACACGACGCCGAAACGGACCAGCAACGTGCGCGCCGATTTGGCACGCGACGCCGCTTTTCTTTCGCCTACTGGGCGCATACTGCGGCCACGGACACGATGCACGCGACGGCACTCGCAGACCCGGCCACCGCCGACGCCATATCGCGACTGGGCCTCTCCGTCGCAATCTTGCTGGTGGCCGCCAAGCTGGGGGGCGAAGTCGCGGTGCGTCTCGGCCAGAGCGCCGTGCTCGGTGAGCTCCTCGCGGGCGTGCTCCTCGGCTCCATACCGCTGCATTTCTTCGTCGAGGTGCGGACCGATCCCTACGTCGACATGCTCGCTCGCCTCGGAATCCTCGTGCTTTTGTTCGAGGTCGGGCTCGGGTCGACAATCCGGGACGTCGCGAGCGTCGCTGCAGCTGCGACCGCCGTGGCCGCGCTCGGGACCCTCGGCAGCTTGGCGTTCGGCGTCGTCGCAACCGCGCTCGCCGCGCCCGGAGACCGCTTACCGGTCCGCTGGTTCGTCGCCGGAGCGATCACCGCCACGAGCATCGGCATCAGCGCGCGCGTTCTCAGGGACGCGGGGGCGGCCAGCACCCGCGCAGCCCACACGATCCTCGGCGCGTCGGTTCTCGACGACGTCCTGGGGTTGCTCGTGCTCGCGGTGTTGACCGAGCTGGCGCAGAGCGCGGACGCCGGCGCCCGGGTGGCATGGATCGGCGTCGCCTGGGGAGCGCTCAAGACAATCGCATTTCTCGGGGCTTCGATCGCGGTTGGCGTCGCCTTGTCGCCTCGGCTGTTCGCGCTCACCTCTCGCCTGCAAGCTCCAGGCACCCTTCTCGCGACGGGTCTATCGTTTTGCTTCGTGTTCGCATGGGCGTCCAACGCGATGGGGCTGTCCCCCATCGTGGGAGCGTTCACGGCCGGCCTCGTCCTCGAGGAGCTTCACTCCTCCCGTTTCGTCCAGCGCGGCGAGCCGTCGCTCGTCGCGCGCATGGAACCCATCTCCGCCTGGCTGGTCCCGATCTTCTTCGTCCTCGTCGGGATGCGCGCCGATATCCGGGCCCTTTTCCAGCCTGCGGCGCTCACCCTCGGTGCGGCGCTCGTGACCGCCGCCATGGCCGGCAAGCTCGCCTGCGCGCTCGGGGCGCCGCGGGGGACCGACCGGATCGCGATCGCCCTCGGCATGCTGCCTCGGGGGGAAGTCACGCTGGTCTTCGCAAACCTCGGCAGCTCGCTTCGGTCTGCCGGGCGCCCCCTGCTCGACCCCGCGCATTACTCTGCTCTCGTGACCGTCGTCGTCGTGACGACTCTGGTGACACCCATCGCGCTCCGCAGGCGGCTGCGAGCAGGGCTCGAACGGGGGGCCGTCCGGGGATGATTCAGGGGCTACGCAGCGCGTGCGCCTGAACCGCGCCGTTCGTGGCCTCGGCCGACGTGCCGACGCCATTCGACTCCAGGCGCGCGGACGCCCGGAAGCGCGCAACGGAGGGCTTTCGCTCCGTCAACGACCGGAGGCGCCACACGGCGGAAGCGTTGCCCACCACCGCGATGATCGATACGGCGCCTACCATCGGAAACGCGGCGGCCCAGATCGGCAGCGTCGCGTTTCCCGTCAGCAGCGCCCACGGCGTCATCAGCGCCGTCGCCGCGCACATGCACACTGCGCGCTCGGGGCGGCGCATCACGCCCGGCGGCACCGGGACTCCCAGGGCCTCGGCCTTCGCGCTGCTGTAGCTCACCATGAAGGAGCCGGCGATCGCCAGAAGGGTCGCGACGAGACCGAAGGTGCACTCCCGGAGGTAGACCGCCAGCCCCCCGAGAAAGAAGAACTCCTGGTAGCGATCGCCCGACGCGTCGAGAAGGGCTCCGGCGACCGAAACGGTGTTGCCCCGTCGAGCGACCAGCCCGTCGAGCGCGTCACCGAGAGACGCGACGATC
>DASPUY010000222.1:0-6725 GCA_035622655.1 Polyangiaceae bacterium | reverse complement strand
GATCTGCGCAAGTTTTTCGAGCGCCTGTATGTGGTCGGGGATACTCAATGCGTCACTCTCCAAAACAAATAGTCGGTTTGGATTTCATAGCGCAGGCCCGCCCCTTCGGCGACGTGGCCGCGGCGGATAGGGGGCCCGTCGCGGGCGAGCGGCGACCACACCGCATCCGCGCCGCGCCGTCGATCTGCACGCGAACCCGGCCCGGTGGGCCCACCTGGGTTCGAACCAGGAACAACCCGGTTATGAGCCGGGGGCTCTGACCGATTGAGCTATGGGCCCGCGCCATGCGGGTGGTGCAAGCCGTCGTCCGGCGGAGGGAACGACCTTGCCGGGCGGCGGCTGCCACGGGGCCGAAGCTAGTCGAAAGCGGCGACGGACGGAAGCTCCCCGGCGGCGCGCGCCGGGCGATCGTCGGGCTCAACGCGTGCACGCGAACCTTCTCAGCTGTCCATCGGCGCGCGACGGAAACGCGACGAGCAACGGCTGCATGCCGTCGCCGCGCGGGCCCAAGGCGAGCAGCGGCCGTCCGTCGCTCATCGCGTCCTCGTCGCTCGAGGGACCCGCAGGCGCTCCGGTCTCGTCGAGAGGCAAAAGGCGCAGATGCTCTCCCGGGCCGACCCACGAGAGCCACGGCGGGGATCCCGCGACGAGAACGGGTGCGCAGGAACCGAGCCCGTCGATGGCGTACGCGAGCGGTGGATCGACGCCCCCGACGGCGACTCGTATGCGGAGCAAGCGACCGCCGATCCCCTCGACCGCTTCCCCCTCGTCCCGAGCTACGACGAGGATGCTGCCGTCTGCGAGAGCGGCGACGTCGTACGCCGAGACGTGACCGCTCGTGGACGTCAGCGGCCGAGGGACGCCGACGGGCACGCCGCGATCATCGAGATCCTCCGATTCGAGCCACCCGTAAGCGCGCGCCTCGCCGACGGCTTCAGCCGATGGCGGCGCGAGGGCGGCGTCGAGCGATGGCTCCGGGCGACGAGCCAGCCAGAACACGACAAAATGGTCACTGTAAACGAGCCTCGGCGACTCCGCGTCGCGGTCCGTCGGCGAGACGTCGCGCGACGAACCGAAAGCAGTGGAACCGGCGGCGGAAACCGCCGCCCGAATCACGCCGCGTGGGCCCGGCGCCGCTTCGTCCCAGACGACGAGCAAGCTGCGGCCTGACGAGGCGATGTCGAACGCGAGCGAGTCGTCGCGCTGCTGCGCGACCGCGCCGGTCCGGATCGCCGTGCCCGCATCGCCCACGGCGTACAGCGCCAGCTCGCGGGTCAACCCCCCCCCACGGCCCGAGCCGGGGGCGGAATACGCCGCCGCCAGAAGTTCGGTGCCTCGCCGGACGAGACGCGCCGGAGGCGCATCGCCGAGAGTGGCGCCCAGCTCGACCAGCCGTACCGGTCCGTTGCCGCCCGGGCCCAGATGCGCAACCGAGCACGTCCGCCCGGCAGCCGTTCGATGGATCACGCTCACGGCGTAGCCTTCGACCTCCGCGAGGGCATCGCCGATCTCCACCTCGCCGACGGCGTCCCCGCCATTCGGCGCACCGAGGCCGGGTGTGCGATCGGCGGCGGAGTCCGAGGGACCCCGAGTTTCGCTCGCCGCGAGGACGGGGCGTTCGCCCTCGATGACGAAGCCCGATTCGGAAGCGCGACACCGGGTCGCCGCAACGGCCGCTCCGGGGCTCGAACGGTCCGGTCGGCCTGCCGCATCGACAAAGCCTTCCCTGTGGGACGCAAGCGCAGCACCCTCCGATAGCGGCGCCCGACCTTCTCCGGCTTGCGTCCGGCCACATCCCCACCAAACGGGCATCACGACGACGACAAAAGCGCAGGCGAGTCGCCGTCGCGCTTCATTCATGACGGATCCAGGAATCCATCCACGACCTCGAGCGCGAGCTCGTACCGCTCGAGCGGCGGCATGACGTACGCCCCCGCAATGCGGTGCCGCTGCGCGCCGAGCATCTCGCGCGCGATCCGCACGCCCTCCTTGCGCGCCTCTGCCCCGCTTCCCGCCCGGCGCATCCTTTCGCGAATGGCTTCCGGGACCTGCATGCCCGGAACCTCGTTGTGCAAAAACTCTGCGTTCCGGAAGCTCGCCAGCGGCAGGAGCCCGACGAGCACGGGTAGCTCGAGAGGAGCCACGTCGTCGAGGAAGCGGTCGAGCACCTCGGGCGAGTACACCGGCTGGGTCATCACGAGCTCCGCGCCCGCCGCTTTTTTCTGGCGCAGCCGCTCCATCTCGCGCTCGTAGTTCAGCGCAGCGGGCTCGGCGCCGGTCGCGAGGACAAAGCGCGTGGTCGCACCGAGCGGTTTTCCTCCGGGGTCAACCCCATGGTTGAGTCGTGTCGCGAGCTTCAGAATCCCGATCGAATCGAGGTCGTAGACCGCCGTGGCGTCCGGAAAATCGCCCATCTTGGGGGGATCGCCGGTGATGACGACCAGATTGCGCACCCCCAAGTCGTGAGCGCCGAGCAGGTGCGCCAGCGTGCCGAGCAGGTTTCGATCGCGACCACAAACGTGCAAGATGACTTCCACGCCCACTTCGCGCTGGACGCGCACGGCAAGCGCCAGGTTGCTCATTCGCGCCTGAGCACGCGCTCCGTCCGCGATGTTGACGACGTCGATCCCGCCGGCCTTGAGCATTCGCGCTGCGGCGATGGCGCGCGTCGGATCGAGCCCGACCGGTGGGTTCACCTCGACCGAGACGACGAACTTGCGCTGCCCGAGCTTGGCTCCGAGGCTGCTGCGCTGCTCGATCGGCGGCGCTTGCAGTGCACCGGGAAAACCCACCACGATGGATGCTTTCGCGGGTGGGCTCGATTCGGCGCTTCTGCCGACCTCCTCGACCGCTGCTTCACTTTTCCCATCCGGATCGGCAGCGGCTCCCGCCATGCGAGCCGCCGCCGCAATTCGCCGAACGTGCTCGGGGGTCGTCCCGCAGCAGCCACCGACGAGCCGCACCCCGAGGCGGAACATACGTCTCGCGTAGACGCCGAAATACTCGGGGGTCGAGACGTAGACCATCCTCTCGTCGACGCGCCTCGGCAATCCCGCGTTCGGGGCTGCCAGGACCGGAAGCCCGATGGGGATCATCTTCTCGACCGCGGCGAGAACCGCCATCGGTCCCTCCGAACAGTTGACTCCGACGACGCTCGCCCCCCATTCGCGTACGAGACGAGCCACCTGCACGGCATCGGTCCCCTCTGCCATCCGCAGATTTTCGTCCAGCGATGCGCTGGCGATGACCGGCACTCGCCCTTCGGATGACGCGACCGCCGCCTCGACCGCGATGCGAAGCTCGGGCGTTTGCCGCAACGTCTCCACGAGCAGAGCGTCCACACCCTCTTCCAAGAGCGCAACCGCCTGCTCGACGAAGACCGCCTTGACCTTGGCAAGATCGCCGGTACTCGCGTCGCCGGCCTCGCCGAAAAAGTAGCCACTCGGCCCCATCGCCCCGATGACGTAGGCCTGCGGGCCGACCGCCGCCCGCGCCACACGCACGCCCGCCCCATTGAGCTCGCGAACGCGTGCCGAGAGCCCGAACTTGTCGAGCCTCAGCGCATTGGCCCCGAAGGTGTTCGACTCGACGACCTGGGCGCCAGCGCGCACGTAATCCGCGTGCACGCTGGCCACGAGCTCCGGGCGCGACTCGTTCAGCTCTTCGAAGCAGGCGCTGTAAAGGACGCCTCGCTCGTAGAGCTGCGTCCCCATCGCGCCGTCGAGGACCAACGGCCCGGCGCGCAAGGCATCGATGAGGGGCCGACCGGCTCGGCTGGCGGAACTGGACATGAGCTCTCGACGATCCATGCCCAAGTACGGCTTCGGCGCCCGGCGCGCAAGTTCACGTGTCTCGACACTCGAGGCGCGCGGGCTCGAATTGGCCGTCGATCCCGGTGAAATGATGGCATCGAACGTGCTGCGTGCTCTCCCGCGGCGACCCGGAATTCATTGCTGAAAGAGAGAAGGCCGATGACCCCTGCAGCGGCAGTTCTCGTCGTCGACGACGACCGCGATCTTCGCGACACCCTGACGGCCGTGCTCGAACACGAGGGGTACCAAGTGCGATGCGCCGAGAACGGGGCTCAAGCGCTCGCAATCATGCAGCGCTCGAACCCGAGCGCGGTCGTCCTCGACCTGTCCATGCCCGTGATGAGCGGATGGGAGCTGCTCCAGATCGTCCGAGAGGACATCGACTTGCGCCGCGTCCCGTTGATCGTGCTCTCCGGGATGCGCGCCCCCGCCGGCATCACCTGCCTGCACAAGCCGGTCAGCATCGACGACCTCGTGTCGACGATCGATCGAGTGCGCAGGCGCTGACGGCTCTTCGGTTCGGGCTTCGCGGCTTCCGTGAGCAATCGGAGCAGGTAATTTTTGAAAAAATCATTTTCCAAATAGACTTCCGCTTCGCAGGCGCTTCGCAGGCGGCAAGACACGGAGATCATGCTGAACGCTTCCCGAGCGTCGAAACGGGTCGTCGCACGAGCCGAAGCGGCATGCCTGCTTTCATTTCGGATTGTTTCGCGCGGCAGCGGGCCCCGGCGCGCGCGCCACGCCAGACTTCGCTCGACGGCCCCGGCCGAGCTCAGGACTCCCCGGACCCCGACCTACACACACGCTGACGGCGTGGGCTCCGAATTGCGTGTCGCAGAGAATCGCCGGTCGGACTACCCGAAGGCTCGCAGTCGCGACTCGATGTGTCTCTGCTGAATTCTAGCGTGACTGCGATTTGGCGAGCAAAACCTGGGCGCCCCGGGCGAGTCCGGACCGGCTCTCGGGCCGAGTCTCGGAGAGGGATACTCTCCTCGCTTTTGGTATATTGTTCGTTTGCGGGCGATGAGACGACCCCGATATTGCGGGGTCGTCCAGAGATGACTGCACGCCCGCGCGGCCGGCGAGCGCGCGAAACGACGATGACGACAGCGGGGATACATCGGAGGACGTGGCCGTGCAGCGGCTGCCAAGGGATTTGCTGATGCGCCTCACGACTCGCATTCTTGCAGCGTGCGCCACCGTGGCGACGATCGGCGCGACCGCCGCGCTGATCGACGGTTGCATGAGCCCCACGTGCATGGAGACCGCCACGTGTCCTGACTCGGAAGACGTCATCCAGCCGACCGATCAGACCGTCGATGCCGTGAGCGACGTTCGGCTCGAGGCGGACTCCACCATCGTTGCGCAAGACGCTCAGGAAGCCGGAATCGATTCGATGACCGATTCGCCGATCGATTCGACCGTCGACCGCAACGAGAGCCCCGATGTCATCGAAGAAGACGTGGCCGTCAGCGACGCGGCCGGGGAAGGCGGCCCGGACGCGGAGTCGGGGACCCCGTGCACGGGGACGTGCGCAGCCCCGGCCCCCAGCGGATGGTTCGGTCCGGGCGCGTTCTACGACGGCCCCTACGACGGCGCCGCGCCGCCGCCGTGCGAAGCGCCCTACACGTACAATCCGTTCACTCAGTTTTCGTCGCTGGAGTGGCAAGCTGCGACCTGCGCGTGCAGTTGCGGAGCCCTGGACGCGGGGTGCTCGAGCCCGACGATCACCATCTACGACGACAACGTGTGCGTGAACGCATGCGCCGCATCCGCGGTGCCCGGGTCGTGCACGACGGTGTGTGCCCAGGGCGGAAGGTCGGCGATCGTGACGACCCCGCCGGCGGCATTGGCGCCCTCCTGCGGCGCACCCGGGTCCACGATGTCGAGCGATCCGACACCGACCTGGAGCCGGCAGGGAGAGGCCTGCGGGCTGCCGGGCAGTACCGTGTTCACCGATGCCGGGTGCGCCTCGGACTCAATCTGCGCCGCCGCCCCCCCGCCCGGCTTCTTTCTCTGCATCTGGAAACAGGGCAACGTCCAGTGCCCGACCACCGGATCCTATACGCTTCTCCTCTCGCAGTATTACGGCGTCACCGACTACATCGACACGCGAAGCTGCAGCGCGACCAACTGCACGTGCACGCCGGCGAATGCCGGGTGTCAGCTCGTGGGAGTCAGCGGATTCGGCTCCACGGGCTGCCCAGGTACCCCCAACATGCTGGCCAACCTCGACGCCGGCGTGTGCAATGAAAACCTCCCGACCACGGTCAGCATGATGACCACGGTGATGACCTCCAGCTCCGGCAGCTGCAGCTCCGGCGGCACGGCCTCTCCCGCGGGAAGCGTGAGCGCGGCAACGCCGACCTGGACCGTCTGCTGCACCCAGTGACTCTCCGCCTTCACCCCGGCGGCCACGCCATTGCGCGCCCCCCGATGACGTGGCAGTGCAGGTGGGCCACGCTCTGTCCCGCGTCCGGCCCCTGGTTGATGACCAGCCGGTAGCCTCCCGTCGCCAGGCCGAGCTTTTCCGCGACGTTCCGCGCCGCGAGGAGGACGCGACCGAGAACTTCGGCGTCGCCTGGCCCGGCGTCGTGGATGCCGGGAAGGTGCGCCTTGGGAACGACGAGCACGTGGACGGGAGCCATCGGACGAATGTCCCGAAAGGCCGCGACGTGCTCGTTCTCCAAGACGATTTGCGCCGGCGTCGCCTTCGAGGCGATGTTGCAGAAAAGGCAGGTCGTCATGACGGCGAGCCTACCAGGCCCTTGGCGGGGCTCACGAGAGTGCTCACGATGGGCTCGGCGACTCGATTGCGGAGAGCCTCAATCCCGCCGACAGGCGCCGGAGCGCGGCGTCGATACGGGCTCGATCGTCGTCGGTCGGTTGCAGGCCCAGGAGATTCGCGCGGCC
>DASPUY010000221.1:0-25240 GCA_035622655.1 Polyangiaceae bacterium | reverse complement strand
GCCAACGCGAGCTGCACTCCCGGCAGCCCGCCGAATCCCTGCCATGCGGGCACGACCTCGTGCGCGACCGGAATGCAGACCTGCACGGACAATGGCCCGGTCGCCAACGGCCTGGCGTGCGGCGCGGCCGGCGACAACATGACGTGCAACAGCGGAACGTGCGGGTGCGGACCGGGGCTGATGCTGTGCACGAACGTTTGCGTCAACACCCAGACGAGCCTGACCAACTGCGGCGGCTGCGGCCAGGGGTGCAGCGGCGGATCGTGCGCGGCCGGGGTGTGCACGTGCCCCAGCGATTTCACCGATTGCGATGGCGGGTGCGTCAACCTCACGAGCGATCCCGACAACTGCGGCGCGTGCGGGCATGGCTGCCAGGGCGCCGGATGTGGCGGCGACGGCGGCATCACGTCGCCGGGCTACTGCCAGCCGGTCACGCTGGTCTCGGGCCAAAACGGCCCCGAAAGCGTGGCCGTGGACTCGCAAAACTTCTACTGGCTGAATTACAACGGCGGTGAGGTTGACGAGGAGCCCATCGGTCTCGGGGCCGTCGTCACGCTGGCCTCCGGGCAATCGACTCCCGGGTATCTCGTCAACGACTCGAGCAACATCTACTTCACGACGGGAACCTCCGTCGAAAAGGTTCCTATCGGAGGTGCCGACCCTCCCACGCTCTTGGCGTCGGTGCCCGGTTTCTCGATCGCACTCGCGAACGGGACCGTCTTCTGGGCGAATGGATCGTTGATTCAGTCGATTCCAGTGGGGGGCGCGGCGTCGCCCGCGACCCTCGCGTCGGACTCGAACGACCCCTCGTACATCGCTGTAGACTCCACCAACGTGTACTGGGCGGACTATGCCCACGGCACCGTGGACGCCGGGGCCATCATGGCCATTGCGCAGAACGCGACGACCGCCACAGACCCCACTCCGCTTGCCATGGGTCAGAGCGGGCCTCTCGGCATCGCGGTGTATTCGACGAACGTCTACTGGGCGGACAACATCGGAAACGTGGTGATGCAGGTTGCCAAGACGGGAGGGACGCCGAGCCCCGTCGCCACGGGGCAGCCCGGCCCCTTCGCGATCGCCGTGGACAGCACGGGCGTCTACTGGACGAACCTCAATGGGACCAACCCTGGCGCGGCCAGCGGGACCGGTACGATCATGAAGCTTGCACCGGGTTCCACGTCCCCGGTCACTTTGGTCGGGCAGCAGCTCGACCCGGTGGCGCTCTTTCTGACGTCGACGAGCATCTATTGGGTCAACTACAGCTCGGTCGATACCGGCACGGTCATGAGGGTCGCCAAGTAACGTCTGGCCGCTGAATCTACGGTTTGGCGAGCAGGTCGATGAGACTCGACGTATCCCATCGACCGCCACCGCGCGCCTGCACGCGCTGGTAAAGCTGATCCACCAGCGCCGTGACGGGGAGCGACGCCTCGTTGCGACGAGCCTCGGAGAGGCATATCGCCAGATCCTTTCGCATCCAGTCGACCGCGAAGCCGAAATCGAACTTTCCGTCGATCATCGTCGCGGCTCGGTTCTCGAGCTGCCATGATTGCGCCGCTCCCTTCGAGATGACCTCGGCCGCCTTCTTCGCATCGAGCCCGGCTCGAACGGCGAAATGGAGCCCCTCGGCCAGCCCTTCGAGCAGGCCCGCAATCAAGATTTGATTCACCATCTTCGTGAGCTGCCCGCTGCCGGCGGCCCCCATCCGCGTGACGGCGTGCCCATAGGCCCGGACCACTGGCTCGACGACACGAAACGTTGCCTCTTCGCCCCCCACGAACACCGTCAGCTTGCCTGCGATCGCGCCAGCTTGACCGCCGGACACCGGAGCGTCGAGGAAGCCGAAACCGGCGGCGCGCGCCCTGACGTCAAGCTCACGAGCCAGGCCCGCGGAGGCCGTCGTATGGTCGACGAGGATCGCACCTTTCGCCATCCCGTGGAACGCGCCTTCCGGCCCGACCGTCACGGCACGGACGTCGTCGTCATTGCCCACGCAACAGAAGACGACGGCTGCCCCAGTTGCAGCCTGGGCGGGGGCCGAAGCGCACGTGCCTCCGTACTCCGCGCACCATGCCGCGGCCTTCGTCGACGTGCGATTGTAGACGGTCACGGTATGACCAGCCCGGGCCAGATGCCCTGCCATCCGATACCCCATGACCCCGAGACCGACAAACGCGACGTTCATGATCTTCGCTTAGCACCGGCCATGACGGATGGGGCGGTCGCCCGATTTTTGCGACCCGGCTCGACGAGTGGGCGAGCGAGGCATCACTCTTCGGCGAAGACCTCGTAGTGCCTCACGTCCGGCGCGCCGTCGAGGAAGTCGGCGAAGTGGCTCCGCCACTCGGGAAACAGCCGACTCTGGCGAAAGCCGGCGGTGTGAGCCTCCAGCGTTTCCCATTCGATCCGCAAGAGAAAGGAGTCGGGCTCCTCGATCCCACGATGAAACACGCTGCCGCGATAGCCTGCCGCCTGCGCGATGACGGCCCGCGCTGCGCGCAAACCTCCGCGCAGCGACTCCCCAGCACCTGGTTTCGCCTTCAGCCGGGCGATCTCGACGATCATGCGTCGCAGGATGGCATCGCGCGCAGGCCGGTCAACCGAGAAGAATGGATGTTCGTGTCGCGGCCGCCTGCCATCTGAGGTACGAGCGCGAGAGCCCATGAAGATTTTCATCACCGGCGCGAGCAGCGGCCTGGGCCGCGGGCTCGCCCTTCATTACGCGGGGCCGGCGGCGGTCATCGGCGTATGCGCGCGGCGCGGCCAGCTGCTCCGGGAGCTCGCGGCCGAGATCGAAGGCCGCGGCGCTCGCGCTCACGTTTACGCAGTCGACGTCGCGGACACCGGGGCGATGAGGACAACAATTGCCAGCTTCGTCGAAAAGGCGGGCACGGTCGATCTGGTCATCGCGAATGCGGGTATCGGTATCCCGAGCGGCATTCTCGCGGGCGAATCCGAGCCAATCGAACGACTGCTGCGCATCAACCTGATCGGCGTGACCAATACCCTCGTACCTTTCGTGCCCACGATGGTCGCCCAGAGACGCGGCGTGCTCGCGGCTGTCGCCTCGGTCGCGGGCCAGCGGGGCATGCCCTTTCGAGCCGCGTACGGCGCGTCGAAAGCCGGCGTCATCGAGTTCGTGAGCGCGCTTCGGATGGAGCCGTTCGGTACGGGTGTGCACGCAATGGCCCTGTGTCCGGGGTTCGTGCGCACGCCCATGACTGCGATGCTCACCAAAATGCCGTTCGTCATCGATCAGGACGAGGCCGTCGCGCTCATGGTCGGCGCCATTGCGCGGCGCGAGCGGACGTACACATTTCCGTGGCAGCTCCGCTGGCTACGCCCGGTGCTCCGCAACGCCCCCGAGTGGCTCATCCGGCGCGTGGCTCCGGCTCCGCGGCCCCGCGAGCCCTGAGAGGCACGATCGGCTGCCTGGCCTGAACGAGTGGTCGCCCTGCCGCGACTCGTCATCGACAGGCGCGCGCGTCCGCGTTAGCCAGCGAGCCGCGTGATCCGCCTCGACTCGATCTCCAAGCAGCACGGCCGGCAGATCCTCTTTCTCGACGCGTCCATGGGCGTCTACCGGGGGGAAAAGGTCGGCCTCATCGGGCCCAACGGCTCGGGCAAATCGACGATCTTTCGGATGATCGTGGGCGAGGAGGTCCCGGACAGCGGACAGGTGGCCGTCGATCGAGGCGTGACCGTCGGATACTTTGGCCAGGACGTCGGGGAGATGAAGGGCCGGTCGGTGCTCGAGGAGACGCTGGCCGGGGCAGGGGAGGTCTCGGAGGCAGCATGGCAGCTGCACACGCTGGAGCACGCGATGGCCGACCCGTCGCGCGCCGCGGAGATCGAGGAGCTCGTCGAGCGCTTCGGGCAGGCGCAAGCGCGGTTCGACGAGCTCGGAGGGTACGCGCTCGAGTCGCGTGCCCGGGAGATCCTGGCGGGCCTGGGATTCGGCGACCAGGTCGACGGCGGGTCGTCAGCGTCATCGCGCGGAGGTGGGATCCCGGTCGAGCTCGATGTCGGTCAGCTGTCGGGCGGCTGGAAGATGCGCGTCGCGCTGGCCCGCATCCTCCTCATGCGTCCGGATGCCCTCCTCCTCGACGAGCCCACCAACCACCTCGACATCGAGTCGATCCTGTGGCTGGAACGCTTCCTGCGCGATTTCGAGGGGGCCCTGGTCATGACATCCCACGACCGCGAGCTGTTGAACCGCCTCGTCACGAAGATCGTCGACATCGACGGCGGCGACCTGACGACGTACTCGGGCAACTACGACTTCTACGAGAAGCAGCGCGATATAGCCGCCGCACAGCAGCAGGCGCAGTACGCGCGGCAACAGGCCATGCTCGCCAAAGAGGAGGCGTTCATTGCGAGGTTCAAGGCGAGGGCCAGTCACGCCGCGCAGGTGCAGTCGCGTGTGAAGAAGCTCGAGAAGATCGAGAGGGTCGAGCCGCCGAAGCGACGACGGGTCGTCGAGTTCGACTTCAAGCCGGCGCCCCGGTCAGGGGAGGACGTGGCCAAGCTCGACAAGGTCGTCAAGGAATACGGATCGAGGCGTATTTACGACGGGCTCGACCTGCTCATCCGCCGCAGGGAGCGCTGGTGCGTGATGGGCGTGAACGGCGCGGGCAAATCGACACTGCTCAAGCTGATTGCGGGCGAGACGGCGCCGGACGCCGGGAAGGTGACGCTCGGGTCGAGCGTGAAGCTCGGGTATTTTGCGCAGCACGCAATGGAGGTGCTCGATGCGCGCAAGACGGTCCTCGAGGTGCTGCAAGGCGCTTTCCCTTTTGCGACGGTGGGCACGATGCTCAACCTCGCGGGCGCCTTCGGCTTCTCGGGTGACGACGTCGAGAAACCCTGCCGCATTCTGTCGGGCGGCGAGAAGGCGCGCCTGGTGCTCGCGACGATGCTCTACGACCCCCCGAACTTCCTCGTGCTCGACGAGCCCACCAACCACCTCGACATGGCGACCAAGGAGATGCTCGTGAAGGCCCTCTCCTCTTTCGAGGGTACGATGCTCTTCGTCTCTCACGATCGCGCGTTCCTCGCGGCCCTGTCGAACCGGGTGCTCGAGCTCACCCCGGAGGGCGTGCACGCGTACGGAGGTGGCTACAGGGACTACGTGGCGAGCACCGGGCGCGAAGCACCGGGATTAGGTTCTTCCTGGGGCAGGTGAGCGGCGTCTCCCGGTCGCATCGCGTGACTCGAGCGAACGGATCATTGCCACGGCAACGATTTCCGTTTCGAGGCGGTCTCATCCATGGTTGCCACACAAATGTCGGCGTTTTGTTCCCACGGTGCCCCCGTTTCGACGCGGAGCCCGTGTACGCGGACCGTCGGGGGGAATGCAAGTGCACCCCGCCGTAGAAAGGAGATTCGTCGCCATGCAGTGGAAGGTGATCCCCATTGTCACGGTCCTTTCCCTCATCGTTGTGGCCGGTGTGGCGAGCACGACACGAACCGTCCACGCGGACGATCGGTGCATCGACGTGCACGGCAGAATTTTTACCCAGGAAACGACGGAGAACTGCGCAAGCCCACTCGGTCTGTGCACCGTGGGGCATGTCTCGGGCGCAGGACCGCTCGATGGAGCCACGACATTTCTGACTCTCGATGCGGCGCCCAATGCGGGCATGCCGGGAGTCGAGCCCGCGACGAGTCTCTCGTACTCGGGACATTTCACTCTCACGACCCAGGACGGGAGCATCCTCGAGTCCAACGATCTGGGAGCGCTCGACGAATCCGCATTGCTGTTCGTCGAGATGTATCGACCCCTGTCGGGAACCGGTCAATTTGCGAATTGGTCCGGTCACCTGTTTTCGACGGGTGTCATCGTGGACAACGTGACGGCGTTCGAAGGCGAGATCCACGGGGTCATCTGCACCCCGCAGTGAGCGCGGACCCCCTGCCGCTCTAGCCGCCGCCGAGGTATCGCTGCTGAAACGCCCACAGGTACCAGCGCAGATAGTGAGGGAACCATTTGACGAGCCGAAAATTCGATTTGCCCGCCACGCGATCCCTCCAAGTTGCGGGCACCTCTTCGACGCGAAGGCCTCTGAAATGCGCTTTGACGGTGAGCTCGAGGGCGAGGCAGAACCCCGCCGTGCTCTCGATGGTCGTTCGCTCGAGGAAGTCCCGTCGGTACGCCTTGAAGCTGTTGGTCGGATCGGCCGTCGGTAGTCCCGCGAGGTGGTGCAGCGAGACGCCTGCGGCGCGACTGAGGAGGGCCTTGACCATCGGGCCTCCGATTTGTTTCCCGCCGCGCGCGTAGCGGCTCGCGCAAACGACCGCGGCTCCGAGCTCCGCCCGGCGCACGAGCTCCGCCAGGTTGGCGAGGTCGTCGGAGAGGTCGGCCATGCTCACCACGACCACCGGGGCTCGGGCTGCGCGCAGGCCGGTTTCGATCGCGTTGCGGACGCCGCGGCCCAGCTCGTTTTTCACGGTCCTGACGATGAACGGCCTGTCGGACTGGGCCAACGCCGAGAGCGCCGGCAGCGTGTCGTCCTCGTCGAAGTCGTACACCACGAGAAGCTCGTAGGGCGGCTGCGCCCAGCGGCAAAGCTCCCGGCAGTAGGCCCCGATGTTCGCTCCTTCGTTGAAGACGGGAACGACAATCGAGAAGCGCAATGCCTCGGCCGTCGGGTCGGCCGGCTCAGAGCCGGCCATGTTCGATTTCCTGCCGGACCCACGGGATCACTTCGTCGAGCATCACCGATAGGGTCGTTTTCGCTTCGAAACCGAGCACTCGCCTTGCCTTCGTGACGTCCGGGATGCGCTTCTGCACGTCGTACGGGAAAGGCTGGTCCGAGACGTAACGAAATGGCTTGGAGTTGCCGTGGACCTTGTTCCAGATGAGCTGCGCCAGTTCGAGCACGCTCGTCGCCACCGGGGTCGACAGGTTGAAGGCTTCGTTGACCGCCGCGGGGTGCTCCAGCGTCTCGGCGATTCCCTTCGCGAGGTCGCCCCCGTACGTGTAGCAGCGCACCTGGTTGCCTGCGCCAAGAATGTGCAACGGATCCTGCCCGCGTACGATCTTCTGCACGAGGTCCGGAACGACGTGGCTCATGGCCAGCTCGATGTTGCCGCTCGGAATGTCCCGGTCCGTGAGCGCCCGCCGCTCACCCACGCCGACGCAGTTGAATGGCCTGCAAATGGTGTAGGGCAGCTTGTACTGCTCCCACGCGCCCTTGGCGAAGTACTCGCAAGCGAGCTTCTGGAACCCATAGGTGCTGTCGGGGGGTGGGCACGCATGATCTTCGGGCGTCGGCCACTGCGTCGCGCGCTCGAACACCATGCTGCTGGACAAGATCGTGATCTTCTTCAGCTTGCCGTTCTTGCGCGCTGCGAGCGCCGCATCGAAGCTCGCTGCGATGATCCGTTCGTTCTCTGCCAGAAGGTCGTAGGCAAATTCGTGGAAATAGCTAATCCCGCCGATTCGAGCGGCGCCCGCGACGAAGTGATCGCATGGCATCACGAGCTCGCTCAAGAGTCCGACATTGCGCGCGTCTCCCTCGATCAGCGTATACCGCGGATGATTCGAATAGCTCTTGTCGAGCCTGCCGTACTTGGAAAAGTTGTCGAGTCCGACGACCTCGTAGCCGCGTCCCAGAAGCTCCTCGACCAGGTACCCGCCGATGAAGCCCGCCGATCCGGTCACCAGGATTTTCATGGTCATCATTGCGCCGTCATTCGTTGTACATGGTCCCAGGCATCGATGAGCTTCGTCGACGCCGGCAGAATTAGCTTCTTGTACGCAGCATGAGGAGTCCCGACCACGAGGACCCTCGCCTCGGTCAGCACCACGTCGAGCGGCACGAACGAAGGATCGCGGACGAACGGGTCGGTGCAAAGGACGCGTTTGGCCTCGAGGGTGAGAAGCTTGCGAAGCTTGTAGGACAGGGAGTCGCGTGGGTCGTCGCTTTCGGCTTTGAACGCCATGCCCAAGATGCCCACGGTCTCGTCCGAGAGACTCACCTCGCGCTTGGCCAGCTGCACGACGTGGGCCGGAAGGCCCTCGTTGATGAGCATTGCCGCGTGGCCCAAGACGAAGTTGTTCGCGCTGAAGGCGGCAAGCTGCATCGTGTCTTTCACGAGACAGGGGCCCGCCGCGAACCCCGGCCCAGGCATGCCCGCCATCCGCGGATACTTGAATCGGCAGCCGTGCAGGATGCGCCTGAAATCGAGACCATGCTGAGTGGCGATCATGTAAAACTGGTTGACCGCGGCAAACTGAAGATATCGCCAGGCGTTCGTCATCAGCTTGCAGAGCTCCGCCTCCAGCGGAGTCATCTCGACGTACTCGATGTCGCCGAAGAGAGCCTTGACCTCGGCGAGCACGTCGGGATTGAAAGCGCTGACGATCTGGGGCAGGTCGCGAAACTCTCGGAGGCTGTGGCCCTGGGCCACCCGCTCGGGGCAAAACGCAACTTCGACCGGGATCCCCTTGTCATGCAAGAGGCGACGGATATGTTCTGTGATTCCCGGGAACACCGTGCTCCGCAGCACGAGCACCTGTCCGTTCCGAAGGAACGGTGAGCACTGCTCGATGGCCCGATGGATCGAGTTGAAGGTGGGGTTGAGGTGCTCGTCCACCGGAGTGCCGATGATCATGACGAGATACTTGCAGGTCGCGATGCCCTGAGGCGCATCCTCGACTTCGAGTGTTCTGTGCAGCACGCGGCCGAGGATCTCTTGCGCGCCTTCCTCCGCGAACGGCATTCGCCCCGAGCGGATTGTCTCGACTGATGCCCGGTTGACGTCGTAAATGAGTGTTCGCAGCCCGCGATCGGCGAACGAGAGCGCCAGGGGCAACCCCACGTGGCCGGCGCCACCGATCACGGCGACTTCCCTCGTGAAGCTCGATTGTGCCCTCATGGCCCGACGTACCTCGAGCGAAGCCGCGTGTTCATTTTCGCCTGCGCCTTGTCGTCCGCACGCACGCCCTGGTCGAGGCGTGGACCACTGCTTACCGTAAGGCCGACCCGCCGTGCAACGGAGCCGGGGTAAGTAACCGAAATGTAAATGAAAATCTTCCGTCGAAGTGAAATGCTCCCGCCGTCGCACCGGTTCAGAGGGGCGAATGCTCTGCGACGAAGCTCAATCGGAGTGCCCGAGCGCGCTGCAAGAGCAAAAGCGCCGTCTTGGGATCGTTATAGATATCCGCACAGTACGGTCCCCCACCGCGATAATAGTGCTCGTGCAGACAACGTAGTCCGGCGAGCCGTCGCTCCCGTTGCGCGCCATAGATGCGCCCATATTCGAAGTTTGCGCGCGCCGGCATCAGGAGGATCAGGGCGGCGGCGACCGCCGTGAGGGCATGCGCCCAGCTTGGCTGGCGGATGCGACGGAGGGCGCGCCCGAAAAGCACCCATGTGATGGGAACGAGAAAAAGCGCCACCTCCCCGTAACGACCGCTCTTCGCGCCGCCGGCTCCGGCCCATGCACGACCGAGGCTGATGGTCGCGAGGGACGAAAGCAAGCCAAGGAGTAGGACGAGCAGCGCCCAAGTTCTCGCCCGCCCTTCCTCATCTCCGCTCCGCAGACCCTCGACGGCGTACGAGGCTCCGAGGACCACGATGAGCGCGAGGTACGCGAACCCCGGAGCGTCGTCCACGCGCGAGTAGCCGAACCCCAGCGCCACGAGGTTTGCGAAGTGGTCCCAAAAGCGCCATTGCCAGGGATATGTCATCGTGGTCGCGTCGGCGCGGTAGCCGACGAACCAGAGAGCAAGGAATGCGAGCATGATCACCGCTTGCGCGATGTGTCTTCGGCGAAGTGACGGCCGCGCCTGCGCGAGCAGCAGCGACAGCGGGATGAAAAAGGAAGAGACGACCATGCCGCCGAACATGGAATAGCAAGACACTGTCGCGCAAAAGGGCGCCGCCCAGGCCCAACGGTCCGTACGGAGCGCGAGCTCGACGGACGCAAAGAATGCGAAGAGAAAAATGGTCCAACAGCCGTTGAATGCGTGGAGATGGCTTTCGTCGGCGATCGCGGAGGCGGCCAGAATCGCAGCGACGCCCATCGGGACGGCGTAGGTTCGCTCGAGAAAGCCCAGAAAAACCACGACCATGGCGATGTAGACGATGAAGTTGAGCGCGATATGCGTGCTGATGTTCCAATGCCCTATTTGATAAAGGAGCCAGATCGATAGATTGGTCGGGATGTTTCGGTGCGCGGCGTGAAAGCCAACGAGCCAGGTGAAGTTCAAGCGGTCGTCCAGGCCACCCGGAAAAAGCGCCGTCCAGTCGTCCCAGAAAGGGACGTTGACTGCGTTGCTGAGCACGACTACGAAGTGCAGCGCGAGCAGCGCCATCGCGACCGTCCAGCACGCGCGGTTCGCCCAGCGGCCGCAAGCCTCGCTTCCGATGAAGGTCAGGGGGCGCATCGCACGGGACCACGGTTGACTGGGGTTTTGTTGTCCGTCGAGGAAGGGCTCAATAGATATCCCCGACTCGGACAGCCGTCGAGCCGAACCCCGTCAGCTCCTCGTGACCCCGCCCACCAGGGTCTCGAGCCGGCTTGTCGCGGTGCCCGTTCCGTCCCCGCCGGCGATTGCCTTCGCCAGGGCGGCGGCACGCTGGCGCAATGACGCGGACTCGCTGGCTCCGGAGACGCCCGGCGAGCGCGATGAGCGGGCGCAGATCCCCTTCCGAACCCCAACCTTGAAGACCGACACGTATGTTTGCCATCGCGCTGTCATGCCGCGCCCGGGTGTGCATCGCGTCGAGGGATTTACTACGCGCGCCGGGGCTCGCCGAGGATGAAGCAATCAACGGCGTTGGCGAAGCCCTCGTCGCCGTTCGACGTCGTGACGTAGCGTGCCGTGCGCTGGACCTGGGGGCTCGCGTTGCCCATGGCGATGCTCACGCCTCCCACGCCGAACATGAGAACATCGTTCGGCATGTCACCGATGGTCGCGATCTGTTCCCGGGCGATCCCAAGGCGCCGGGCCAAGAAGCGGACGACTGAGCCCTTGTTCGCGTCCGGATGAGTGACGTCGAGGTAATAAGGCTGCGAACGTGCCGCGGTGACGTGCCCGCCGACGCGCCGGCGCAGCTCGTCCTCGCAACGAGCCACGAGCGGCTGGTCGTCGCTCACGCCGACGATCTTGACGGCGCCGTCCAAGACGCGCCGGAGGTCGTCGACCACCGTCGGGGCAAACTGCACCGTGCTCTGCTCCCGTGCCACGTGCGGCGCGTCGACGTTGCGAACGAACCACCCGGCGCCGCGGTAGACCCACACGTCGCAGCCGGCCAGGCGCAGATGGTCGAGGACCTCGCTCGCGACCGCCACCGGCAAGGTGTGCTGCTCGAGCAGCGTCTCGAGGTCGGGCTGCACGAACATCGCCCCGTTGAACGCGGCGATCGGTTGATCGAGCGTAAGCGGCTCGGTGAGCATCGCCATTCCGCGTGGGGGACGGCCGCTCGTGATCGCGAAGTGGACGCCCGCTTCGCGCAGCCGCGCGACGGCGGTGCAGGCGCGCGCCGTCAGCGTCTTGTCCGGCGCCACCAGCGTGCCGTCCACGTCCGCGATGAGCAGGCGGATGGCAGTCATGCTTTCTTCCCGACGAGCGCAAGCGCGCGCGCCACCACGTGGTCGACCGAGAAGCCGTACTGCTTCAGGACGACCCCGCCGGGCGCGGACGCCCCGAAGTGGTCGACCGACAAGACGTCCCCGTCGTCGCCGACCCAGCGCGCCCACCCAAGAGCAGCAGCGGCTTCGACGGCGAGCCGCGCCTTGACGGCCCGGGGGAGCACGCTTTCGCGGTAGGCGTCGCTCTCCGCCGCGAATCGCTCCCAGGACGGCATCGACACGAGCCGTACGCGCACACTCGACCGACGCAGAACGGGCTCGGCGCTGACGATGAGCGCCACCTCGGTTCCGGTAGCGATGAGGATCAACTCGGGGTCGCCCTCACCGGGGTTCAGCACGTAGGCGCCGCGGCGCAGACCCTCTGCGGGCGCCAGGGTGGTCCTGTCGAGCGTCGGCGTGCTCTGACGCGAAAGCACGAGAACCGTCGGCCCATTGCGGCGCTCCACCGCGATCTGCCACGCCACGCGTGTTTCGTTGGCGTCGCAGGGGCGGATCACCGTGACGTTCGGGATTGCGCGTAGACTCGCCAGCTGCTCCACGGGCTCGTGCGTCGGCCCGTCCTCGCCGACGGCGATGCTGTCGTGTGTGTAGACCCAGATCGACCCCAGACCCGCGATGGCGGAGAGCCGGATCGGCGGCCGCATGTAGTCGGCGAAGACGAGGAACGTGGCGCCGAACGGGATGAACCCCCCGTGGTAGGAGAGGCCATTGGTGGCCGCGCCCATTGCGTGCTCCCTCACGCCGAAGTGGATGTTGCGGCCTGCGTAGCCCCAGCCGCCCCCCACGGTGCCCTGCACGCCTGCGCGCGGTCGCGAAGGGGACTCGAAGTCACCGTCCTCCTTGAGCCACGTATAAGTCGACGGATCGAGGTCCGCCGACCCGCCGACGAGCTCCGGGACGGTCCTGGCGAGCGATTGCAGGACAGCCTCGGAGGCTTTGCGGCTGGCCATGCCCTTGGTGTCAGCGGGGAATTGCGGGAGCGCTTCGTCCCAGCCGCGCGGGAGTTGCCCCGTGAAACGGCGCGTGATCTCGCCGGCGAGCTCGGGGTACTCCTTTGCGTACGCGGCGAAGCGGCGGTTCCAGCCGTCCTGCATCGTCTTGCCCCGCTCCAGCGCCGTGCGGAAGTGCGCGAGCGCCTCGGGCGGCACGTAGAAGGGGGGCTGCTCGGGCCAGCCGAGGTTGCGCTTGGTCTTGCGGACTTCCTCGGCTCCGAGGGGGTTGCCGTGGGCGTGCCACGAGCCTGCAAGCTCGGGTGAGCCGTAGGCAATGACGGTCTTGACCACGATGAGCGACGGTTGACTCCGGGCCGCCCGTGCGGCTTCGATCGCGCGCGCGATGGCCTCGAGATCGTTGCCGTCGGCAACCTGCTGCACGTGCCACCCACACGCCTCGTAGCGCTTGGCGACGTCCTCGGTGAAGGTGAGCGTGGTCGTGCCCGAGAGCGTCACGCCGTTCGAATCGTAGAGCACGATGAGCTTGCCGAGCTGCATGTGACCCGCGAGGGAGGCCGCTTCGGCCTGCACCCCTTCCATGAGGTCGCCGTCGCCCGCGAGCGCATACGTGAAGTGGTTGAAGACCTCATGACCGGGGCGGTTGTAGCGTGCCGCGAGGTGTGCTTCGGCGATTGCCATACCCATGGCGTTCGAGACGCCCTGACCCAGGGGTCCCGTCGACGCCTCGACGCCGGGTGTCAGGTGGAACTCGGGATGTCCGGGCGTCAGGCTATGCCATTGGCGAAACCGTTTCAGCTGCTCGAGGGTCAATTCGCCGTAGCCGGTGAGATGCATGACCGCGTAGAGAAGCGCGGATGCGTGCCCCGACGACAACACGAAGCGGTCGCGATCGAGAAACGCAGGATCGGCCGGGTTGCGCCGTACGAAGCGCGTTGCCAGTACGTAGGCCATCGGTGCAGCGTCAAGCGGCATGCCGGGATGGCCGGAGTTGGCATTTTGCACCATGTCGACGGCGAGGAATCGCATGGTGTTGATGCACAAATTGTCGAGCTCGCGCTGGTTCATGCGCCCTTCTCCTCGTGCTCGGCGAACCCCAGGCGCAAGGTCGACTGCATGCCGTCGGGGCGCCGCTCGAGCGACGCCGTCATGACGTCATCCGCTCGTCGAGGTGCCGCAGCAAGTCCTTCCAGGACGTGACGAATGCGTCGACGCCCTCGTCTTGCAGTCGCACGGCCAGCGCACCGACGTCGGCCCCCGCCGCGGCGAACTGCGCCAAGACGGCATCGCAGTCGCCGCCGTCGGCCGGCATCGGCTCGCCGACCTCGCCGTGCTCGAAGAACGCGAGCAGAGTCTTGTCCGGCATCGTATCCACGGTGAGCGGGGCGGACAGGCCATGCACGTAAAATGTGTCGGGCGCCGTCGGGTCCTTCGTGCTCGTGCTCGCCCACAACAGACGCTGCACGCGCGCGCCTGCGTTCTGGATGCGCTGCCACCGATCGGAGTCGATGAGGCGGCGGTACGCCCGGTAGACGTCACGCCCGACGGCGAGCGCGAGGCGATTGTGCAGTGCCGGCGGCACCAGTGGGTCGACCATCTTGTCCCACCGCGACATGAAGACCGACGCGACGGAGCCGACGCGCGGGCACAGCCTGGCGTCGATGCGCCGCTCGATGCCCCGAGTGTAGGCGTCGGCGGCGGCGCGATACTGGTCGGCCGAGAAGAGCAGGGTGACGTTGATGGGCACGCCGTCGGCAACGCACTCCTCGATTGCCACGAGGCCTTCGGCCGTGCCGGGGATCTTGATGAACAGATTGGGCCGGTCGCCGCGCTCGCGCAGCGCCTTTGCCGCCGCGATCGTGCCTTTCGCGTCGTGGGCGAGCAGCGGAGACACTTCGAGCGAGACCCAGCCGTCCACTCCGTCGCTGCGCTCGTGGATGGGCAGGAACACGTCGGCGGCGCGCCGGAGATCCTCGATCGCAAGGTCGAAGAACAGCTGCTCACCCTTGAGTCCCTCCACGGCCCGGTCGCGGATTTCGCCCTCGTAGTCGCCCGACTCGATCGCCTTGTCGAAGATCGACGGGTTCGAGGTCAGGCCCGTCACCGAGTAGCGCTCGACGTAGCGGGCGATCTGGCCCGAGTCGAGCAGCGTGCGCGTGATGTTGTCGAGCCAGAGACTCTGGCCCTCGCGGTGCAACTTTTCCGTCGCCCTGAGCTTCTCCACGGCGCTTCTGCTTTCGTCAAGGGTGAGACGGGGCGTGCTCCCCCGCGCCCACCGTCTCACGACCCGAGAAGACCATCAGCTTGCTTCGAACGACGTCGCCCACCCGCGCCGAGGCTTCCGCAAACAGGTTGTACGGCGCGACCTCGTCCGGTCGCTCTGCAAGCGCGACCTCGAGCCCGTGTCGCCACGCGATGCGGAGCTCCGTGTTGATGTGTACCATCGTGATCCCGGCCGCGATGCCGCGATGCAGGTCCAGGTCACCCGTACCGGACGCGCCGTGCAAAGTCAGCGGCCGCTTCGTCGCGGCCTTGATCTCCGCGATGCGTCCGATATCGAGGTGCTTGCGGGCTTCCCCGTGAAGCATGCTGGGCAGCATGCCGTGCATGGTGCCGACAGCAGGCGCGAGCACGTCGACGTGGGTTTCCTCGACGAACTGTCTCGCCTCCACCGCGGTCGTCAGGGGCAGATGCTCGAACGCGGCGTGGATCTGAGACCCCGAACCGATGTACCCGATCTCCCCTTCGACGACGAGGAAGGGGTTGATGGCCTTGGTCGCGGAGACGGCCCTGCGCGTCTCGGCGACGTTCTTTTCGAATGAGAGGCTCGACGCGTCGAACACGACGGAGTCGAAGCCTGCGCGCGCCGCTTCTTCCGCCTTTGCGAGCGAGTGGGTGTGATCGGCGTTCAGGAAGATCGCGGTGCCGAGCCGCTCGCGCAGGCTACGGACGATTGCCACCATCTCGTGCACGCCGAAGAAGGCACGCTCGGACTCGGAGGCGCCCATTACGACCGGGACGCCCACGTCGCGCGCGACCCCGACCGCCGCCTTGAGCGTCACGAGCTCCGAGAAATTGAAGTGGCCCAGCGCGGTCTTGCTGGCGTCGGCTTGCTGGAGTGCTTCGGAAAGTTTCATGGCTCGACCTTCGTTGGCGACTCAGGAACCCCGGTCATTGTTGCAAACCTTGTGCGTGTGGATCACAGGAGGGGCTCTGCCACCCCCCTTGGGGCGAGACTCTGGGTGTGCCGCCGGCAGGCCCCCACGTGCCCGGCTCGTACTCCTCCACGGGGGACGGCGCTTTGAGGATCGGGTCCACGATACGCCAGGCCTCCTCCACGTAGTCCTCGCGCGCGAAGAGCGCGTGGTCTCCCGCGATCGCCTCCGTGAGGATTCGCTCGTACGGAAGCAGCTCGTCGGCGGAGGACGAAGACTCGTGGGCGCACAGCACTTCCGTACGGTGAGCCGTCGCGCTCGGCCCCGATGCGAGGACGTTCGTGGCGAGGGCGATCGTGGGGTCGGGGCCGAGCCGGAAGCGCCAGTGGTTCGCGGGCAGGTCAGCATAGAACGTCGGAGGCTGGCGAAACCGCACGAGCACCTCGGTGCACGTCACGGGCAGGCACTTGCCCGCGCGGATGTAGAAGGGAACACCCCTCCACCGCCACGAGTCCACCGCAAGCCTCAGCACCGCGAGCGTCTCGACATTGGAGTCTCCCGCGACGCCCCTGGCTCTGCGATAACCTCGGTACTGTCCGCGCACGACCTCACCCGCTTCTATGGAGGGCATGGCGCGCAAGACCTTGACCTTCTCGTCCGCCACGGCCTCCGCATCCGTGCTGACCGGCGGCTCCATCGCCATGTAGCTCAGGACCTGGAAGAGATGGTTCTCGACGACGTCCCGCACCGCGCCGGTCTGCTCGTAGAACGCGCCCCGGTCTTTGACTCCGAACGTCTCGGCCATCGTGATCTCCAGGCTCTCGACGTGCTCGCGGTTCCAGACGGGCTCGAGCATTGCGTTGGCGAAGCGAAAGAAGAGCAGGTTGAGAACCGATTGCTTGCCCAAGAAATGGTCGATCCGGAAAATCGACGGCTCGTCAAAAACACGGCGCAGGACGGCGTGGAGCCTGCGTGCCGACTCCAGATCCGTGCCGAACGGTTTCTCGACGATGATGCGCGCTCCCCTTGCACAACCGGACTTGCCGAGCTGATCGACGACGACCTCGAACATCGACGGCGGAATGGCGAGGTAATACGCCGGCCGCTCCGCGAGGCCGAGCTCCTTTCGGAGGGCTTCAAACGTCGAGGGGTCCTTGTAGTCGCCGCTGACGTACCGGAGCATGGCGCTCAGTTTCGAAAATGCGCCCGAGTCGAGAGAGCCGTGAGCCTTGATGCTCTCCTCGGCACGGGATCTCAGCTGGTCGACGCTCCAGCGCCGGCCGGCGACGCCGACGATGGGCATGCTCAGGCTACCGTGCTTCGCCATCGAGTGCAGGGCGGGGAAGATCTGCTCGTAGGCGAGATCGCCCGTCGCCCCGAACAAGACGAGCGCGTCCGAACGCCTCGTGCCCGTGGATGCATCCATGATCGAGCGAGCGCTGCAACGCGTGATCCATCGCGCTCGGCCCGTCGCCACTTGCCGGGCGAGGTCAGCTGCTCGTACGCCCGCGATAGCCGTGGCGGGCGCACCGACTCGAGCGCCTCGCCGGGTGGGTGCTCAGCGCCTTGCGGGCGAACGCCGCGGCCGTCGGGCCACGGGTAGGCCGCGCCCGGCTGGGGCCGCACCCTGCCCAGGAGCGTCAGGAGCGTCAGCCCCTCGCAGCCCGTCGCGCAGGATGGTCAGCAGTCGCTGTCGGCCGTCCGCGTCGACGCTGAGGCGCTTGGATGCGGCCAGTGCGCCCATGGCGAGCGCCATGACCTCCCGGATGCCGACGTCGCGTCGCACCGCTTTTGCCCGCTGCGCGCGCTTGAGGAGGACTTCGAACGCCGCATGCACGTCCTCCTTGAGGGCGCCGACGGCGCGCGCGACGTCAGCGCTCGTGTCCGCAAGCGCATCGAGGAAGTCCTTTTTCACGGCCCCCTCCTCCACGAAGCGCGAGAGGATCGCGAAGAAGGCTTCCCCGGCGTCCGCCGCATTCCGGCGCTCGCGTGCTTCGTCCACGAGCGCCTGCATGCGCCCGATGACGATGGCCGCGAAGAGAGCTTCCTTCGTGGGGAAATGGCGGTAGAGGGTTCCAACGCCGAGCCCGGCCCGCCGTGCGATCTCGTCGATGGGGACGGCCAACCCTTCGGCGGCGAAAACCGCCTGCGCGACCTCGAGCAGCCGCCGCCGATTGCGTTCCGCGTCGGCGCGTAGGGGTCGGCGCATCGTCATGCCCGGGGGGCCGAGGGCCGCGGGTTGACAAACGGAGGGCTGGTTCCGTATAAGACTGGAATCGGAGGCATCGTTCCGATTCTAGCCGACCGCCGCGGCGGAGAGGAGGGTTCCATGACCGAGCCACTCAGCCCACGCGCGCTGTTCGAGCGCTTCGATGTGGGCGCACGGCCAGAGAGCGGGCACTTCGTTGCCGAACTCCCCCTGGCGGAGGCCGAGGCGGGCGCACGGCTCGTGAGACGCTATTTCGAGATGTGGAACACGGGCGAGGGTACCGTCGCCGACGAGGTGCTCGATCCGCGGTACGTCGACCACGCGCAACCCGACGTCATCGGTCCCGCCGCCTCGCGCTCGATCGCGCCGCGCTTCCACCAGGCGCACCCCGACGCGCGAATGACGTTCGAGATCGTCGGAGCGGATGCAGAGTACGTCGCCGTCCGCAACACGATCCGCAAGACGCACGACGGCGAGTCCATCGAGGTGTCGGGGACCGCTCTCTTCCGCATCGGTGGCGGGCGCATCGTCGAGCAGTGGAGCTGGTACCCGGGGACGAAGATGGGGCGCTTCGGCTGGCCCAAGAAGAAGGTCGATCGGGCGGGCTGAGCCCGCTCCCGGGACCGCCCGCGATCCTGGGCGCCTTTCTCGCAGTGGCGATGCCGACGGGGTATACGGTGACCGGTCGAATCCTCGCCGCGCGGACGCATCAAAACCGAGTCAGGGCGAGCGCGCCCGTTCAAGTGAGCGCATCCATGCCCCACGATCGGCAGCGGGATCGCTGATTCGCCGAAAAGCTCGCTCACCCACCGTCGGTGCAGGCGCCCGTGTGCAGAAGCGGTTTGGGCGCGTAGCCGGACGGTAGGCCGTTGCACACGATGTTGACTTCGGTCCCGTCACATGCACACCCGAGGGCGACGGCGTTGCACTCGACGTCGGGCAGAGGAAAGCACTGGCCCTGGGTGGCCGTGCACGCCTCGGCCTCGGCGAAGCCGCAGGCCGACCCCGTCGGGCAATCCGCATCGCCGCTGCAGGGCAGGGCCCCGGCATCTTCGGCTGGACACGAGCCAACCTCTTGGCAATCGCAGGGAGCAGGCCCGGTCGTGACGGGAGGCGATGAGCCGTCGGCACACTTCACCACGAGGATTGCGGGGCAATTGCACACGACCCCGGAGTCAGGTGGCGGGGCGCAGATGGGGCACGTGCTGCAGCCATTTGCGTCGATCGAGGTTCCGGTCGACCCATAGGGGCATGGCGCGCAGGGCGAGGCCACACTCGCGCACGCATCTGCACTTCCCGCATCGACGGTGACGCACACCGGGGAGCTCCAGCCGCACCCGCCGTCGGCTTGGGTCACGCACGAAGATGCCGAAGTGGCATCGCTCGGACAGGGCAGTACGGGCGGGAAGCCCTGGCAGTCGCAGCCGCTGCTCGGCGGGGTGCTCCCGCTCTCGGGTGCGCTGCTGAACGGAGCTCCCGGCCCGCAGCCCTGGCCGTCCGCACCGAGCAGGAACGGTGCAACGGCCAGCGCGGGCGCGATCAACGAGAATCCACGACGAAGGTACGAGAAGGTCATGCGTGCTCCCCTGCGACTGTCGGGCACGCGCGTGCGCCCGGGAGGAGCACGCGTTTCCGGCGAACAGGTCAGCAGGTTGCGTGCCGGCGAGATTCGCGCGCGCGGAACGCTCGCGTCATCACGCGAGACGTCACCACGCGAGAGCGGGGCCGCACCTCGGTGGCGCGACCTTGCCGTCATGGTCCGGCAAAGACTGGCACGGTCGGGGTCGCGGCGGCTCACCCCCCGTCCGTCTGGACCTCAGGGCGCGACGTAGCGCGCTAGCAGGAGCTGGTTTTGACCGCCGTTGGCGAGCGTTTCGGATCCAACGACGACGACCATGCCATTCGGCTGGACCGCGAGATTGAAAGCCTCGTCACTGCCGACGATCTCGGTGTTCGTGAGCCCGCCGTTCGCAAACGCGCTGTCGGGGGTGCCGTTGGAGTTGAATTCGCCGAACCCGAAGACGAATTGACTGCTCGACAGGTTGGCGATTCCGGCGGCGAGGATCTGCCCGCCCGGTTCGAGGCCCACGACGAAAGGAACGTTCTGCACGTTGGGGATTGCGGCACCCCAGTTGAAAGCCGTCCCGAACGTCGTGTCGAGCACGCCCGCGATCGTGTACCGCTCGATGATCCCGAAGCGACCCTTGGTGCCGACTCCCGGGGCTTCTCCACCCACAATGACGTCGCCGCCGGGCCGGAAGGTCGCCCCGGCGGCCGTGTTGCTCACGGCGATGGGCGATATGGTCCCGGTCACCGTCGCCGTCTCGGGGGTGCCGCTTGCGCTGAAACCGACGATCGCCGTCGCCTCCGGGTCGCCGAGCTGCTCGGCATCCAACGCGAGGATGCTTCCGCTGGGCTCGAGCCCGAGAGCCGTCACAGAGCCCACGATGGACGACGCGGCGATGCCCGCCGAGCCGTAGCTCGTGTCGATGGCGCCGTCTGCGAGGAAGCGTTCGGTTGCAAAACCGGGGCTCTGGAATTTCTGACCAGGCTGCTTCGGAAGCGCCACGGAGCCACCCACCACGATTGCACCATTGGGCTGGACCACAAAGACCGTTGTGCCGACCGTTGCGACCGTCGCTCCGTTCGATCCGAAGGTCGAATCGAGCGTCCCGTTCGTGTTGAAGCGCTCGATCAGTGCCTCGCCCCCGAGAGAAACGCCAGCTACCAGGATCTGGTCATTCGCAAGCACCGCCATGGAGTTGATGGTGGCAAGCGAGGAAAGGTACTCGAACCCCGTGCCCGCGAACGAAGTGTCGACCGAGCCGCTCGACGTGAACCGGACCACAAACGCCTGCCCAGACGGATTCGCCGCGGCGCCGGCCACGAGAATTGCGCCGTTCGTCTGGATCGCGACGCTGACCTCCCCCTGCGGCTGAATCTGGGAGAAAGCCACCGTGCCGCCGCTTCCAAAGGTCGTATCGAGGCCGCTGGAGCTTGCCGAAGCTCGGGATGGCAAGGCAACGGCGAGCACAACGGCAGGCCCCAGGAATCGAGGAGTACGATTCATAGCAACACCCCTTCGTACGGAATCTCGAAGCTCTGCTCTGGTACCCCGGATCGAGCGACGCGGGAGATGGCGATCACTCTCCGACAGATCCAGCGCGGGACCTTCCTCGCCCAAACGAGCACGCCTGGCAATGGCAGCTCATTGCACAAGAGCAAATCCCTTCACCCGAGCCGTTCGCCGGGACGATCGCAGGGCGCGAGGTTGCTGCAATGCGGTTGCTGCAATGCGGATTGCTACAATGCGGGCCGTGCCCGCGACGCCGACGCTCATCTCGCTGCACGTCTCGCCTTGGTCGGAGCGCGCCCGGTGGGCCCTCGATCACCACGGCATTGCCTACCGGATCGTCGAACACTCGCCGGGACTTGGCGAGCGCCGACTGCGCAGACTCGTCGGGAGGGCGAGGCCGAAGGCGACCGTTCCCGTTCTGCTTGCGGGCACCGAGCTGCTCACGGAATCCTGGGACATCGCAGCGTACGCCGATCGCACGGGGAGAGGCTCGAAGCTCATCACAAGGGAGCAGGCCGCGGAGATCCGAACGTGGGCTGAGCGAGCCGACGACGCGCTGCAGTCGGTCCGAGCACTGATCCTTGCAGCGACGATCGCAAGCCCTGACGCTCTCGACGAGGCCATGCCGCGCCTGGTGCCCACGGTGGCGCGCCCCCTGCTGCGGCCGGTAGCCCGAAATGTCACACGCGCGCTGGCAGACCAATACGCGGTGCGGTTCGACGCGACCGAAACGCACGAACGGGTAATCCGCGCCGCGCTCGACGCCGTCCGCGCGGAGCTCGGGGGCGCGCCCATCTGCTCGAAGGTTTCACATACGCGGACATCGCTGTCGCCTCGATCCTTCAAGGCATCTCTCCGGTGCACGACCGCTTCCTGCGGATCGGCCCGGCCACGCGATCCGCCTGGACGCACCACGCCCTCGCGGGCGAATACCGGGATCTCGTCACGTGGCGAGATACGCTCTACGAAGCGCGCCGTCCCGCGCGGACGGCGCACGCCCAGGGCCCGCTCCCGCCTGGACGCTAACGAACCGCGCCGCGGGCGCCGGCGCCTCCAGGCGCGTTCCGCGGAACGACGTGGTAGAGGGCGGCATCGGACGAAGGCAGGCAGACCGTCGGGCGACGGGAGCAGGGGGCGGACGGAGAGGGGCGCTGGATGCGGCAAGTCTGGATTACGCGCACGGGACCGCCGGAGGTACTCGAGGTGCGCGAGGCTCCGGATCCAGAGCCCTCGGCGGGGCAGGTCCGCGTACGGGTGCGCGCCGTGGGCATCAACTTCGCCGATCTGCTCGCGCGCGTCGGTCTCTATCCGGATGCGCCCAGGCCCCCGTGCGTCGTCGGCTACGAGGTAGCCGGCGTCGTTGACGGCGTCGGCGCGGGCGCGTCCGGCTTTGCCGAGGGCGACCGCGTCTTGGCGATGCCGAAGTTCGGCGGATACACGGACGTTCTCGTGGTCGCGGCGTCGCAGGTGTTCAAGATGCCGTCGCGAATGACGTTCGAGGAGGGCGCCGCCCTGCCCGTCGTGTACCTCACGGCGCATCACATGATGATCTTCACGGGTGCGCTTCGACCGGGCTCCGCCGTCCTCGTGCACTCCGCCGCGGGCGGCGTCGGTCTTGCCGCCATCCAGATCGCCAGGTCGCGCGGGTGCACCATCTTCGGCACCGCATCCGCGAGCAAGCACGCCTTCCTGCGCGAGCAGGGCTGCCAGCACCCCATCGATTCCGCCGGAGATTACGTCGCGGCCGTGCGCGAGGTCGTCCAGGATCGTGGACTGGACCTCGTGCTCGACCCGGTCGGCGGCAAGTCCTGGCGCGAAGGGTATGACCTGCTCGCTCCGTGTGGCCGGCTCGTCGCATTCGGGCTCTCGGCGGCCTCGTCCGGTAAGCGTCGCAACCTGCTGCATGCCCTGGGCGCCTTGCTCCAGGTGCCGAAGTTCAGCCCCATGAAGCTGATGGACCAGAATAGGACCGTCGCCGGCACCAACATGGGGCACCTGTTCGACCGGGTCGACCTCCTGCGTCCACAGTTCGAGTCGCTGATCGCGATGTACGAGGCTGGTACGATTGCGCCACACGTCGCCAAGACGTTCCGCTTCGACGAGGCGGCGGCCGCGCATCATTTCCTGCACGACCGCAGGGCGATCGGCAAGGTTCTGCTCGTGCCCTCGTGAGGGTCTGTGTCCCTGCCATTTGGAGCGGCTCACCGCCGCTCGAACACGCCGGACCGCACATGGCGTCGATTTCCGTGAGACATGCGACCCGGCGCGGCGTCTATGGAAGGGGGGGCGCGAGGTCCGGGTGACTCGCCGCCGCGGAGCCGATAGATTCGTACGCCGCGCCGCCCCGAAGGGCGCCGAGGGAGACCGGGGCACGACATGAATCGAAGGGGCTTGGCGCTCGGGATCTTGCCTTGGATGGCGCTGGTCGGGTGTGGAAGCTCCTCCGACGAGCCGCCGGCGACGCTGGTCATCGATGGCGGCATCGACGGAACGCAGGCGCTGCCCAACGGTGGTGACTCCCCAGCAGCCGATGGAGCCAGTAGCGCGCCGGACGGCGCGACCGACGACGGAGCGGGTAGCGCGCCGGACGGCGCAGCCGGGTCGGCCGTGGTGGACACGACGCCGATCACCGGCGCGCAGCCCGACACATGGACGTGGGTGCCCTTCGACGACGCCTTCTGCCGCGACGGAACGACGACCGGCATCGCGCTCAACGTTCATCCCGGCGCCACCCAGCTGATGATCTACCTCGAGGGAGGGGGCGCCTGTTTCAATGAAGTCACCTGTTTGGACAACCCGTCGCACTTCGACGAGCAGAGCTTCCTCGCGCTGACGAGTGACGCCGGCGTCGGCGGCACGGACCCGGGGATCTTCGGCCGCACCGATCCCGCCAACCCGGTGAAGGACTGGAGCTACGTCTACGTGCCGTACTGCACGGGCGACGTCCACGCCGGAGACAACCCGAACGGCACCGTCGCGGGCGTCCTCAGCGCCGACGGAGGGCCCGAGACCCAGGTTTTCGTCGGCTACCGCAACCTGGGCTATTACCTCGCGCGCGTCGTGCCGACGTTCCCCGGAGTGACGCAGGTGCTGCTGACCGGTATCAGCGCTGGCGGCTTCGGCGCGGCGGCGAACTACCTCCGCGTGGCCAAGGCGTTCGGGTCCGTGCCCGTCTACCTGCTCGACGACTCGGGCCCGCCCATGGACGCGCCTTACATCGCGCCCTGCGAATCGTCGGCCTGGGTCAGCACCTGGAGTCTCGACCAGACGATCCTCGCCGACTGCGGGAGCGACTGCTCGAACGACGGGCACTACCTCATCGACTACGTGAAGCACGCCGTCACGGCGTATCCCGCCGTGCCGTTCGGCCTCCTCGAGTCCACCGACGACGGGACGATCACCGAGTTCTTCGGTTTCGGCGCGATGGACTGCACGGAGTACGTTCAAGAGACGGCCGACGACTTCAGCGCCGGCCTGCAAGACATTCGCACCCAGCTTGCCGCGAACACGAACTTCGGCGCCTACATCTTCTCGGGCACTCGCCACACGACGCTGGAGTCCACCGCAGACTTCGACACCCAGACGGTGCCCGGCGCCGACGGCGGCACGGTCCTCCTCACCGACTGGATCAGCGCTCTCGTCGCGGGGCAGGTCACGAACGTCGGCCCGTGAACGGTAGTCCTCGCTCAGAAGGACGCCCTCGCGAGCTTCAGCGTATGCTTCCGCACGTCCTTGGGCCACCGGCTCAGGCGTCGCTCGAAGCCCTTGCGATCCTTCCTGTAGAGCGCGCGGAGCGCCTCCTCATACCCTGCCCGGTTGCCCGCCATCGAGGTCATGAAGCGATGCGTCGCCTCGCGAGCGTTGCGCCTGATCTCTTCGTCCGGCTCGCGCTTGAGCGCCTCGTCGACGAGTCTGCGCAACGTGGCCGAGATGCCAAGCGGCTGTCGCTCGAGCCAGTCCCACTGGCGTGGCAACAGGGTGACCTCGCCCGACTTCACCCCTAGCTTTGGCCGCCCCCTTCCCCGAGGGGGCGCAGAGGGCATCGTTCTGCGGAGCACCTCCTCCGGCGTGCCTTGCAGGCTCACCTCGAGCTGCTGTCCGGTCTCGTCATCGAAGAGCAGAACTCCATCGACGGCGTGGAGGGCCATGCCCCTCATTGCTCGCACGATGACGGTGCGTAGGTCCCCCGACGCGACGAGGGTGTCGCCTGCAAAGGCGACGTAGGTGCGCGGGGGGTCGGTCG
>DASPUY010000220.1:0-11010 GCA_035622655.1 Polyangiaceae bacterium | reverse complement strand
GTTCAAACAGGCGTCGGCGATGGCACGCTGCAGCGCCAGGTCACTCGTCATTCGGGAGGCAAAAACTGGTAGTACGCGTCGTTGCCCTCGCTGATGGCGACACTCACGGTGCGAGCCCTCTCGCCAGGGCGGGAGCAGTCGATCTGGTGGATGCCGGCGGTCAGCTCGATCGCGCGCAGCGGCGTCGCGCCTCGAGACGCTCCGTCGATTGTCATCCAGCACTTGCCCCCCTTGGCCGTGATCGTCAAACGCCCGGTGCCCTTGGCGCGAGCGGCGGAGCCGTGGGGCGCGACCGGCAACGCGTCGACCGAGACGGTGGGCACGTTGCGCAGGGACTCGTCTCGAGCCGAGGCGGCTGGCGCCGGCACCGTCGCGGCGATCGCAACCGGCAACCCCTGCCTCGCAGCAGCCCCCGACACCGCGTGGATCGTCGGAACCTCATGGCGCACGAAACCCGCGACGATCACGATGGCGGCCGCACCGGCCAGGACGCCGAGCACCGAGCGTGTCAACGGCCGCGCTCGGCCCAGCCGAGAAATGGGCGCGCCGAGACGCATCGATCGGTCGGGCACGAATATGGGCGCCGACATCGGGATCGAGATCGGCGGAGAGCTGCCACCGACGTCCAGACTGGCCAGGGGTGGGGGACGATCGCTCGTGCGCCGGCGCGGGGGATCGCTCTTTCGGCTCGGTGACCCATCGACGGAGAGCGACGTCGCGATCTTCGGCGAGGGAAGCACGAGCTCCGACTTCTCGAGACTCGCCAAGAGCGGGTCGAGGCGCTCGAGAACCTCGGTGAACGACGCGATGCGTTTCGTCTTGTCGCAGATCAAGCAGTCTCGGACGAGAGCCCTCAGCGGCTCCGGCATCTGAGGCGCATGGGCGTCGATGTCCTTGGGCGGTGTCGTGGCGATCGCGATGAGCAGGGAGCTCAGATTGGACGCCTCGTACGGCCTCTCCCCCGTGAGGGCCTCGAAGAGGATCGAACCGAACGCAAAAACATCCGTGCGACCGTCGACGTCGTCGGCCCCCATGGCCTGCTCCGGGCTCATGTAGAATGGCGAGCCCAGAATCGTTCCAACCGCGGTCAACGCGCCCTCGCACGCGTCGTCTTTCAAGACCTTCGACACTCCGAAGTCGAGGAGCTTCGGCACGGTACGACCCCCGCGGTCGGTGTGGAGGAACACGTTGGTCGGCTTCAAGTCGCGATGAATGACCCCCATGCGATGCGCCTCGGCCAACGCCGCGGCGACGTCGCGCATCGCGCGAGTCAGCTCGCCCACCTTCATGGGACGCTCGCGGCGACGGATGGCGTCATCGAGCGACTGACCGCTGAGCAGCTCCATCACGAGAAAGAGCGACCCATCCTCGGTCTGTCCGACATCGATCATTTCGACGATGTTCGGGTGGTTGAGCCGACCGCTGACCTTGGCCTCGAGCAGAAATCGCCGCGCCGCTTCGGGCGTGCGAGCCACCTGGGGCAACATGAACTTGATGGCGAACCCGCGCTCGGTGAACACGTTCGTGGCCGACCAAACCGAAGCCATCCCACCCGCTCCGAGCGGGCGAACCAGGCGGTACTTACCGGCGATAGTTTGACCTGCCTCCATTGTCCTTCCGCTGCCTTCTGCGGTCGCTGCAGGGCGACATGCGTGGGGCCCGCCGCATCCGATTGTCGTGTTCGTCTAGGCGTCCATCAAAATGCCTTGTCGCGTCAAGAAATTTGCGGTCCCACGGGAGCCCGCCCACGAAGCGGGGGTCATGTTAGCGAGGAGTGGCGCGTTCGGCGACTCCATCCGACATGGTAGGCGCCTTTTTGAGACGACCGTAGACCGGCCGTCGCCAGCGCTGGCCCAGCGGCGTCGACCGATGGCGCCCGAACTCACGGAATGTCCGGACTATTCGAGCAGGGCGCCCATGGCCCGGAACCGGGCATAGCGATGGTCGACCCAATCCTCGGGGCCTCCGAGCGCATCGACCTCGCGCAGTGCGCCCTCGATGGCGCTGCCGACCAACCGCGCCGCGGCTTCGTGATCCTGGTGAGCTCCGCCGGCCGGCTCCTCGACGATCCGGTCGACGACGCCAAGACGCAACAGATCGGGCGCCGTCATCTTCAACCGCACCGCGGCTTCGTCGGCCTTTGCCCCATCCTTCCACAGAATGGAGGCGCACCCTTCGGGAGAGATGACGCTGTACGTCCCGTATTCGAGCACGAGCACTCGATTCGCCACGCCCAGCGCCAGTGCCCCGCCGCTTCCGCCCTCGCCGATGATCGTGGCCACGATGGGAACTCGGGCTCGTGACATCGCCGCCAGACATGCACCGATCGCTTCGCTCTGTCCGCGTTCCTCCGCGCCTATGCCCGGAAAGGCGCCTGCAGTGTCGATCAATGTCACGATGGCGAGACCGAACCGGCTCGCCATCTCGTACATGCGGAGCGCCTTTCGGTACCCTTCCGGGTTTGCCTGACCGAAGTTGCGCGTGACCTTCTCTTTGGTGCTTCGCCCCTTCTGGTGACCGACGACGACGATCGAGCGCCCGCCGAATCGCGCGAGGCCTGCCACGATGGCCGGGTCGTCGCCGAAGCGACGGTCGCCGTGAAGCTCGACGAAATCCTCGAACAATCGAGCGACGTAGTCGAGCATGTACGGACGATTCGGGTGTCTCGAGAGCTGGACCTTCTGCCAGGGCTTCAGGTCCGCAAAAAGCTCGCGGGCCAGCTTCGACGCCCGTTCCTCCAGCCGGTGAAGCTCGGGCTCGAGTGTGCGGTCGGCCCGCGCCATCTCGCGGAGCTCGCGTATACGCGCGACCAGGTCGACGACCGGCCTCTCGAACGGCAGGACGTAGCTCGCAGCCCGCATGACCAGCGCCACACGCTAGCATGCTGGGAGCACCCGCCGGACCGCCCGACCGCTCCTTCCGCCCCGAGTCATCGTGATAAGCTCCACCCAGCCGGCGATGACGGGAATTCAGTGTCCCTTCTGCGGGCAGGTTCATCCGCCCGAGTCACGCTTCTGCCCCGCAACGGGCCGCGCGCTCGCGGTCCAGGTGGGCCCCGCGGCTCCCCCCCACGCGGTCTCGCCTCCGCATCCTCGTGGTCATTTTGGGGCGGCGGCGGTCGCGCCCCCGCAACACCTCGGTGGGCCGCAGCCTCCGCAGCCGCTTCCACCTGCCTACGGCGTCGCGCCGCAATCGTTTCACGGCGCAGCGCCACAGCCCGCTCACGGCGCGGCTCCGCAGCCCGCTCAAAGCTTCTCGCCGCACGCGGCGTACGGCGCCGCGGCCGCGCACGGCTCACCCCAGCCCGCGGGCTACGCGCCGGCGCACGGTCCATCCTCGCCCTGGGCCGTTTCTCCCAACGGCGGCGCTCCAGGCCAGGCCACGCCCATCGGGGCGCTCCTCGCAGCCGCGTTCGACCTGTACCGGAAGAACCTCGTCGCCCTCGTTGCGACGTGCGCGGTCCTCATCGCGCCCCTCGCGCTCGTGCATGCCGGAATCACCGCGCTGCTCCTCGCGCCGACCGTTGCCGTGCATGCCACCGCGACCGACCGGGTGCGGGTCTCGGAGGCGGCCGCAGAGCGGCTTCGCAGAGACGTCGAGGAGGCGCAGCGGGATCCGGCCAGGGCGCAGCAGCTGCAGCGCGACGAGCAGAAACAATTGCAAGATCTGTCACGAACCTGGACGGCAACCGAAGCGGCCGCCGTCGGCGGCCTCGCGGCGATCGCTCTCGCGTTGCTCGCCGTCCTCCTGGGGATCGCGATTCAGTATGGCATCGCAGTCCCGCTCACGACCGCGGCACTGACGATCGTCGTCCTCGATCGAGCCGCGGGAGGAGACCTCGGTCCGGCCCGAGCCTATCGAAAGGTCGCATCGCGGCTGCCTGCGCTGTTGACGGCCGCGATTCCCGCCGTCCTGTTGGTGCTCCTCGGCCTGTGCCTTCTGGTGATCCCTGGACTGGTGCTCGGACTGCTGTTCGTCTTCGTCACGCCGGTCGTGATGATCGAGAACCTGGGTGGCATCGCAGCGCTCAAGCGGAGCGCGACCCTCGTCAAGGCGAACGTCCTGCAGGTTCTGGCCGTGGGCCTGGTATTCGCGGCGATACGTTTGGTCGCGTCGATCTTTGCGTCGGTCGTCGTCCCGCGGACGGCATTCTTCGCGGCAAGCCTGGTGCAAGATGTGCTGCTCCTGTTTCTTCTTCCCATCCCCATCGTAGGCACGGTTCTCGTCTACCTCGACATACGCAAGCAGACCGAAGGGCTCGACGAACGACGGATCCGGCAAGCCCTGGGGGCGTGACGCGATCGCACGCGCCGGCGCCTGCGCGAAGTTCACACCGAGTCTTCGGCCCCATGCTGGGCTTCGTCCAGGTCGCCGATGGCGCCTGACCGCATGACGCGGCCGCCCTGGTCCAAGAGGACGAACCGATCGCCCATCGAACGGGCTTCTTCGCGGTCGTGCGTGACGAGGATCACCGGGACTCCCAGCTCCCGCAATAAGCCCCGGACCTCCTGGGCCAGCTCCCTTCGCAGCGGTCGGTCGAGCGCGCTGAACGGTTCGTCGAGCAGGACCACGCGCGGGGTCGTCGCGAGCGCGCGGGCCAGCGCAACGCGCTGCGCCTCGCCGCCCGAGAACGTGCCCGGCTTGCGCCCGGCCAAATGCCCGACCCGAAACCGCTGCAGCCACGCGTCGACTTGCTGCTGCCGCGAGCGCCGCGTGGCACGACGCGCGAGGCCAAAGGCGACGTTTTGCGCAGCCGTCAGATGAGGAAAAAGCGCGAGCGACTGGAATACGAACGCGACGCGTCGGTGATGAACCGAAAGGTTGGTGCTCGTCGTGGCATCGAACCATGTCTCGCCACCGACGGCGATCCGTCCCGCGTCCGGCGTCAGCAGCCCCGCAATCGCCGAGAGCGTCGTGCTCTTGCCCGAACCGGACGGCCCCAGCAATACCGTGATTCCGGCGGGAGCCTCGAACGCCACATCGAGGGCTCGCGTCCCAACACGGGGAACGAGACGAGCGGAGACGGCGAGGGCCGTCGCACGAGGGTCAGCGTTCATGCGGTCCGCGTACGAGCTTACCGACGGCGTACAGCACACCCAAGGCAATCATGGTGAGCGCCGCAACCATGGCGAGGGCGGCGTCGTCTCGGCGTTCCTGGATCGCGTCGAAGATTGCCAGCGACGCGGTCCGAGTCTCTCCAGGAATGTCGCCCGCGATCATGAGGGTCACGCCGAAATCGCCGAGCGACCGCGCAAAAGCGAGCATCAGAGCCGCCACGACGCCGCGACCGGCGAGCGGCAGCTGCACGGCAAAAAATGCCCGCATCGGCGTCGCCCCCAGAGTCCGTGCGGCACGTGTCAGCGTCGGGTCGACGGCTTCGAGCGCAGCCCGAGAGCTCCTGACCACCAGCGGCAGCGCGCCCACCGTCGCCGCGAGCACCGCCCCGGTGCGCGTGAAGACGATCGGGGATCCGAAGATCGCTTCGAACGCCTGACCGATGGGACTTCGCCGCCCGCACGCGACGAGCAAGTAGTAGCCGAGCACGGTCGGCGGCAAGACCATCGGCGCCGTGACCGCGACGTCGAGCAAGTCGCGGCCGACGAACCGCACGTTCGCAAGCAGCGAGGCCACGCCGATTCCGATGACCGCTGCCAGAGCCGTGGCCACCGTTGCGATCTCGAACGAGAGAGCCAGTGGAGCGAGGAACACCTTGGAGCGCCGTTGGCGCGCCGAAGTATCGCACGCAAAACGGCCCGCGGTGTCCTCTCCGTTCGCGCGCCTCTCGCCGCTGACAGCCCGAATGGAGAGCACGATCACCGAGTCGAGGTGGACCGCGACGCGTCCGCCGAAGAAAAGCCGTATCGTCGGAGCAAAGCGCGACCGGCAGGCGAGGTCACGTGCGCGCAGAAGGTCTCGGCGGCGCGCTGGGCCGCGGCGCCGCGGGCGCAGACGACCAGCGCCTGTTCGATGGGGTCATGAAGCTCGTCGGGGACGGGGATCACGCCCTGGAGACGGCCGGTCGCGAGGGACAACGCCACGATTGCCGCGTCCGCATTGCCCGAATCGGCGAACTCGAGCGCCTGGTGCACGTTCTCTCCGAACACGAGCTTCGGCCGGACCGCACCCCAAACGCCTGCGCGCTGCAGCGCCTCGCGGGCGGCGCGCCCGTACGGCGCGTGCTCGGGATTGGCGATCGCCACCCTGGTGATCGTCGGGGCGACGAGATCCGCGATGGTTCTCAAACCGGACCGGTCGCCCGGAGCCGTCACGATGGCAAGCTTGCCGACGGCGTACAGCTGCTTCGAGCTGGCAAGGCAAGCGCCTGCCTTGATGGCGTCGTCGACGAACGACACGTCCGCCGCGACAAACACGTCGAACGGTGCCCCTTCGACGATCTGTCTCTCGAGCAACCCGGTGGCGCCGAAGGAGAACACGACTCTTCGGCCGGTGGCTTTCTCGTACGAGGCTCCGAGCTCCTCGAACGCCGCAGAAAGGTCCGAAGCCGCGGCGACGTGAAGCGGTTCGCTCGAGCCGGGTGCCGAGTGTCTCGAGCATGCCGCCGCCATTGCAACCGCAGCAAGCGTGAATCCAGTTGCGCTCCGAAACACAGGGCTCTCGCACGCACGGCGCATCGTCGCCCCATGGTACGCATGGCGGGGAAAACACGCGATCAGGACCTGCCGCGTAGTATTCTCCGGCACGCTGCGCATGGCCGACACGCTCCAGAACGGTCGGTATGTCCTGCTCGGACCGCTCGGTCAGGGCACCCAGGGTCACACGTTCGACGGCGTGGACAAGCGCGAGGGACGCGCCGTCGCCATCAAGTGCTTCGACGTCCGGACCGCGCACGCATGGAAGGATGCCGAACTCGCGGAACGAGAAGCACGGGTCCTGCAAGTGCTGTCGCACGATCGTCTGCCCCGATACGTCGATCACTTCGAAGAGGACGGCCGCCTTTACCTCGTCATGGAGAAGATCGACGGCGAAAGTCTCGCGAGTCTGCGAAAGCGCGGCGCATGCGCAACCGAGAACGACGTGGTGCGCCTTCTTCGGGACGCATCCGACGTCCTCGATTATCTGCACGTTCGCACACCGCCCATCGTCCATCGGGACATCAAGCCGGGCAACGTCTTGCGCCGACCGGACGGCTCCTTTGCATTCGTCGACTTCGGAGCCGTCCGCGACAAGCTGCGACCGGAAGGCGGCTCGACCGTCATCGGTACGTTCGGCTACATGGCGCCCGAGCAATTCCAAGGTCGCGCACTGCCCGCGTCCGACGTCTATGCCGTCGCGGCGACTGCGCTCGCATTCGTCACCGGCCAGGAGCCGGAGAACCTGCCTCACCGAGGGCTCGCGATCGACGTGCGCGCGGCGCTCGAGGGCCGCACGAGCGCACGCCTCGCGCGCGTCCTCGAGCGGATGCTGGATCCGGATCCCGACAAGCGCGCCGCGCGCATCGCACCGCTCCTCGTCGAGCTCGAACGAGGGGGAGCCGAGACGCCGCGAATGCAAGGCGAAGCGCGCGCGGTCGTCTCCGATGCCTGGGAAACCGTCGCCCGTGAATTCGAGCGACGCGCCGACGAGCTCGAGCGGCTCGCATCGAGCGGCGGCGCGGGATCCGAAGGCTGGCGTCGCGGCGCCGAGGGGTGGCGCAAGGGTGCGGACAAGTGGCGCAAGGTCGCGCGGAAGATCGCCCGCGGTCGAGCCCGTCGAGCGGAGAAACACGCCCGGGATGTCTGGCGCTCCACGCTGCGCGGCGCACGACGCGACGGTGCAGAAGAGGGGCGAGACTGGGTCCGGGCGGATTTCGGTCGCCGGGAGCGCGTCGCAAGCCCGGGACGCGTCGACGGCTCGGGCGCCGTACCCTGGCCCGTTCGTCTCGCACTCGCGATTGCCTTCTCCGTGGCCATCGTCGCCGTGTCCGTCGCGACGCAGGTCGTCGTACCGCTGTTGCTCACGGTACTGTCGTGGTTCCTCGCTGCGCGCGGGCTCGGCGCTGCGCGCTCGCGCGTGCGTGACGCTGGCCGTAGCGCCCTGGATACCATCGCCCGAGCTCAGCGTTCCCTGGGCGGCGAGGCGCAAGTCGACGGAAGCGAGCGCGATGAATCGAACGCCGCGCGCAACCCGCCGCCGCAGGTTCGGGTCGAGGCGCCGCGCGAAGCGCTCAACGAAAGCGATGCCGCCGTCGAGGACGACGATTCGGGAGATGCAAGCAAATCGGAGAGCTCCGGCGACGAGGCTCGCATGAAGCGCGGCCCGCTCTGACTTCGACGCGTCAGATCACCCGACCATCGCGACGGCGCTCGCTTTTTGCCGCAGCACGTTGAACCGCCGCATCGGCTTTTCCTTGCCCTTGAGGGATCGCGGTTCGATCTCCTCGAGCTCGAAGCGACCTCCCAGGCGTGCGAGCGTCGATTCGCTGATGACGATCTGACCGGCGGCTGCGCTCGAGCAGAGGCGTGCGCTGGTGTTCGCGGTGTCCCCGATGGCCGTATAAGAAAGGGCCTTGGAGCTCCCGACGTAGCCGACGACGACCGGCCCCGTATGGATTCCCACACCGACCGCGATGGGGGGCTTCCCATCCACGACACGCTGCCGGTTGAACCGGCCGAGCACCTGCATCTGGTCGAGGGCGCATTGCACGGAACGGATCGCATCATCGCGGTGGGCGAGCGGCGCTCCCCAGAACGCCATGATCCCGTCGCCCATGAACTTGTCGAGGGTGCCCTCGTACCGGAACACGGTTTCGACCATGAGTTCGAAGTACTCGTTGAGCATCTCGACGACCGTCTCGGCGGACGTTCCCTCACTCATCGCGGTGAACCCGCGAATGTCGCTGTTGAATACGGTGAGCTCGGACACCAGCTGCCCGCCTTTGCGCACCTCCAGCTTGCCGCTCAGCATCTGTTCCGCGACGTTGGGCGCGACGAGACGCATGAAGCGATCGCGAAGAACGATCTCCTGCTCCACTTTCTTCGCCAGGATCGTGTTTTCGATGAACATCGATGCCTGCGCAGCGACCGAGGTAATGACTTCCAGGTCCTTCGGCTGAAACTGCGCGAGAGCCTCCGAATCGAGCCAGAGAACGCCGAGGACCTCCTTCTCGTTCTCGTGCAGCAGCGGCACGACGATCGCGCTCGAGATCCGATTGAGGATCATCGACCTCCCCTTCGAAGCGGCGAAATCCGTCGACGCGTCGTGGGTGAGGACCCCCGCCCGCTCGTTGATCACATGATTGAGGATGGTCGAGCTCACCTGAATCGGTGACTCGCTCCCGTCGCGACGGCGCGCGGCGCGCGGCTGGAGCGTGCCGTCGTTCTCGCGAAGCAAGATGACTCCACGATCGGCCTTGGTGAACTTGAAGATGGCAAGAAGGATCTTGTCGAGCAAGCGATCGAGATCCCGTTCGAGACCGATCTCGCGCGTCAGCTCCCAGCTCATTCGAAGACGCTCGTAATCCAGTCGCAGCTGCTGCGGTTCGTGGCCGACGGCGTCGAACGGCGAGAAACCCTTGGCCTGCGCGGCGATCTGAGTGCCGATGGCGCGCGCAGCGTCGAGCACGTCGACACGAGTCGCCGCCGCCGGACGTTGCAGGCCAGATCCGGCCGGCACCGGATGCGGCGGACCACCCCGCGCGCTCACGACCTGCGATGCGATGGGCGGCGGCTGCGGCGACGCAGGCGTCGCGGCCGGCGGAACTCGTGGCGCGGTGGCCGGGCCCGATGGCCACGACGATCCTCCACCTATCATCCGCTCGACGGCTCCCGGTCCGACCGGCGGTGGGGCGAAAGCGCCGCCAGAGCCGTCGTCGAAGCAGGCGCGCGTCGAACCGAGCGCGATCTCGTCTCCATGCTTGAGTCGCGTTTCACCGCGGACGCGTTCGCCGTTGACGTACGTGCCGTTCAAGCTCCCCAGGTCCCGCAGCACGAAATGGCCGTCGCGCAGCTCGACGATGCAATGCTCTTTGGAGACGATCTTGTCGAGCAACTGGATGCTGTTGTTCGGATGGCGTCCCAGGCTGTTGGTCGGACGCAGATCGATGGACTGCTGCCCTTCGGCGGTTGCGAGGATCAGCTTCGCCATGAACTCTACCGATCTTAGCGCGCTTTCACCGAGGACGAACAGGCCCGCGGCCCCGGAGCCTGCGCCAGCTGAAAATGCTAAGACTTTTTCGTCGAACCCCGCCCATGAACACTCGACGACGAAGAGTGCGCGCAAAGCCCGAGCCGACCGCGACGAGAGCGTCGGCGACCGGCGGGCCTGCGCCCAAGCTGCCCCTTGCCTCGAACCGGGCGACGGGCGGGGAAGCGAGCCCGGTGTCGGCCGCGACGCACCCCTCGGCGGTCGAGACGGGCGAGCTAGGAACCCTTGCTCGAATGCGGGGTGGTTACCGAGTTCAGGGCGCGGACGTCGTCATCCGCACGGACCCAGGCACCCTGCCGGAGTCCCCGGTCGAGACCGGGGGGCTGCTCGAGCTCGTTCCGAGCGTGGCGCGCAGAGCTCTGGAGCTGGGACTGAGCGCACGGGAGCCGAGCTTCCACGTGTTCGTCGCGGCCGAGCCGGAGGTGATGATCGAAGACGACATCGTGCGATACGCGATGCGCTTCGCGATCACGCGTCCGACCCCCAACGACATCGTCTACGTCCACGACTTCGATCACCCCGAAGCTCCACGCCCGCTGGTGCTGCCCGCGGGCGCGGGGCCGGCGCTGGTCCGCACGATGGATGGCCTCATCGAGCGGTTGAAGAAGCGCATCCCGGCGGTCGTCGAGGGCGAAGAGTTCAAGCGGGCGCAGTCGCGGCTCTCCTCCGAGCTCGAGGTGAAAAACCGTGCGGTGATTCACGAGCTCGAGTCGCTCGCGAAGACCCTCGGCTTCGGCGTCCGTCCCGTGCACGGTGGTGTCCAGACGTTTCCGATCCTCCACGGCAAGCCCGTGAGCGCCGAGCAATTCGCTGTCCTCGACGAAAGCACCAAGCGCGCTCTCACCGAGTCGGAACAGAAGCTGACCC
>DASPUY010000219.1:0-8282 GCA_035622655.1 Polyangiaceae bacterium | reverse complement strand
GGCAAATCACTTCAAGGGACCAAGACACATCAAAATCTCAAGGAGGCGTTCGCGGGCGAATCGCAAGCGAATCGGCGCTACCTCTATTTCGCGAAGGTGGCCGACGTCGAGGGCTATCCCGAGATCGCCGGCAACTTCAAGGAAACGGCGGACGGCGAGACGGGCCACGCTCACGGCCACCTCGACTACCTGAAACAGGTCGGCGACCCGGCGACGGGCTTGCCGATCGGCAACACGGAGCGCAACCTGAAGGCTTCCGTTGCCGGTGAGACCTACGAGTACGAGACGATGTACCCGGGAATGGCCAGGACCGCGCGCGACGAAGGGTTCGACGACGTGGCGGAGTGGTTCGAGACCCTCGCGAAGGCCGAAAAGAGCCACGCAGGTCGCTTCCAGAAGATGCTCGACATTCTCAAGAGCTGAGCACGAATCCGCAGCCGAGCGGGAAGACGGACGACGAGGCGGGATCGTCTTCCGTCTTTCCGTTTTGCTTCCGAACTCGCAGGCGTAGCCGAACATGGCGAAGATCGCGCCACTTCCAGACCGACCACCGGCGCTCGATCCGAACGGCGAGCGGTATTGGGACGAGCGGGACCTCGAAGCGGAGATGCGCCGCGTATTCGAGATCTGCCACGGGTGCCGCATGTGCGTCGGCTACTGCGGAACGTTTCCGGACATCTTCGCTCGTGTCGACCGGGACGTGGACCAACGCGGTGCGACGGGCGCGGAGATGCTCGACGACGCTGCATTCAGCAGCGCCTCCGACCTTTGCTGGCAATGCAAGCTTTGCTACGTCAAGTGCCCGTATACGAAGGACGAGGGACACGAGTGGATGATCGACGTTCCTCGCCTTCTTCAGCGCGAGAAGGCGCAGCGGGCCCGGCGCCACGGCATCACGCTCCAGGATCGGGTGCTGGGGGAGCCGCAGGTTGTCGGATGGCTGACCGCTGGACCGCCGGCACGGGTGGCGAATTTCGTGCATGCCAACCGCCTGGTGCGCAGGGCCATGCAAGTCGCAGCTGGAATCGCCGCCGACTTTCCGTTGCCACCGTTCGGCGAGACCAGCTTCGCTCGATGGTTCGCCCGTCGCCAGCCGTTGGCAGGCGCAGGATCGCGCGGCACGGTGGCCCTCTTTGCGACGTGTCTGGGCGACTATAACGTTCCGCGGATCGCCGCGAGCGCCGTGCGGGTCTTGGAGAAAAACGGCTGGGCGGTTTTGAGGCCGGAGCAAACTTGCTGCGGCATGCCCAATCTCGATGGCGGCGACACCGACTCGGCACGGGCCAAGGCGGCCGCCAACGTCGCGTCGCTGGTCGAACAAGTCGACCGCGGGCGAAAGGTCCTGAGCCTTCAGCCGACCTGCGGCTACGCGATCCGCAAGGAGTGGCCGGAATTGCTGGGGACGCCCGAGTCCCGGCGCGTCGCGGCCGCGACGGTCGACGTGATGGAGTTTCTCGAGATGCAGCGACGGGAAAAGGCGCTCGCCCGCGACTTCACCAAGGGCTTCGGACGAGTTGCGTACCATGCGGCGTGTCATCTTCGAGCGCAGAAGATCGGGTACCCGGCGGTTCGCGTGCTGAGCGTGCTCCCGGACACCGAGGTCGAGCTCGTCGAGCAGTGCTCGGCCGTCGACGGCACGTGGGGGATGAAGACTCAATATTACGACATGGGCCGGCGCTACGCGCAGAAGCTCGCGCGCGGGATCGATGCGGCCGATCCGGCACTCGTCGTGACAGACTGTGCACTTTCGGCGCGTCGGATTCTCTTCGAGAACGGACGTTCACCGCTGCATCCGATCGAAGCGCTGGCGGAAGCGTACGGCATCGCGCCGGACGTCCGGTAAGGGGCCGATGCCAAGGCGATCTCGGCGCGGGCGGAGAAAATCGCATGAAGCCAATCGACAGAACAGAAGTTTTGGGTCTCGCAGGTTACGAAGTCGTCCGTGAGCGTTTCCGCACCCGAGTCATTGCGGAAAAGAAGCGACGGCGTGTCCAGCTCGGGCCGAACGTCAGCGTCTTGTTCGAGAACCGTGACACGACGCTTCTGCAGATTCAGGAGATGATCAGGACGGAAAGGATTACTCGGCCGAGCGCCATTCAACACGAGATCGATACCTACAACGAGAATCTCGCCGGCGACGACGAGCTCTGCTGCACACTGATGATCGAAATCGTCGACCCCGTCGAGCGCGACGCCTTCCTGCGCGCTGCCGTGGGTTTCGAACGCCACGTGTCGCTCGTCGTCCTCGACGAGCGGGTGGCCGCCCGGGCAGTTGCGCGCGAGGGTCAGCAAGCGGATCGCACGACGGCCGTCCACTATTTGAAGTTCCCTCTCCCGGACTCGATTTCGCGAGCCTTGCGGGCCGCTCGAACGGCGCGGACCGCGCCGGAAGTCGTGTTGCGAGTCGACCACCCCATCTACCAGGCCGAGGCCAGGCTGCCGCCCGAGAGCGTCGTTCTGCTCGGGGAAGACCTTCGAGAGTGAGCGCTCCGCACCGCTACGTCCATCGAGTCCAGATCGACGAAGTCGACGCGGCGGGGATTGTATTTTTCGCGCGTTACTTCGGGTGGTGCCACGAGGCGATGGCCACGATGCTCGAATCACTCGAGGGCGGTTATGCCGGCTTGCTCAATCGTCATGGGATTGGCCTTCCGACCGTTCATGTCGACGCCGACTACTTCGCGCCGCTGCGCTTCGGCGACGCGGCAGCCGTATCGGTGGTGGTCGAGACGATCGGGACGAGCTCGTGCACCATCGGCTTTCGCGTCGATCGCCAAGCCGATGCGACGCGTGTCGCCTCGATCCGTCACGTCGTGGTGCTGGTCGACGTGCGCGAAATGCGGCCGGTGCCCTTTCCCGTCGAGCTGCGGGCGGTTCTCGAAAGCCGCCGCTGCGCCGAAGCTCGTTGATGCGCCTCGCCCGAGCTCGCTAGGCGACCGCAGCGCTCTCGGACTTGCCCGATCGCTCGCGTATGGCTTCGACCGGGTCGAGGCCGCGCGCGCGTAGATTCCGCAGGTACACGATCATCGCGAGACCGAAGACGAACAGCGCCATGCAGCCGTACTGGGCCGGTGTGAGACCGGCGTAGCGGGTATCTCCCCCTTCGCTCTCGGGCAATCGAAGAAAGTCCATGGCGAAGCGCACGGGCGAATAAGCCAGCGCCGTGACGACGACGTACGAGCCGATTGGAACGCGGCGGCGCCAGGTGAGCGCGAACGACAGCGCGAGGATGATGGTGAAAAGTAGCTCGAGGAACCCGAGATCGAACCGCGGATCGTGCCCGTGGATGAGCTCGATGAATCCAATTCGCGTCACGGGCCCGTCGTTGGGTCCCAACGGATGGGCAACGGCGAGAAACGTTTGCAGCGAGGCGCGCGCACCGAGATGGTCGTGCACGGTCGCACAACCGGCCCGCCCGAACATCCAGCCGATCGGAAGCACCGATAGAACGAGGTCCGCAAACGGCAAAATCGGCATGGGGCGCGTGCGACGCCGAAGGCGATTGTCTTTGATGACGAAGTACTTCCAGAGAACGATTCCCACCAATGCACCGAAGAAGCCGCCGAAAGAGCTCAGGCCGGTCCAGAGGAGCAAGAGCGTCCACGGATGGGCGACCACCTCGTCCCAGTGATAGAAGAGCTCGTCGAGGACGTGCGAGAGCACGAACGCCGACACGAGCATCCACGTCACGAAGGAGTTGAGCTGCAGGAGATCGTAGCCGAGCTTCTGTGCTCGACTCGTGGTGATGGACGTGGCAACGAGCACGCCGGTGGCGACGAGAACGCCGAATGGATGGATCGGTAACTCGGTGAGGCCGAGCACGTGGAAAGGCAGCGGGATATGAAAGTCGGGAACGCGGATGTAAGGGACCATGGAGATCGGCTTTCGGATTCTCTTGCCGTTGAGGGAGACTCGCGACGTCGGGCCCAATTCGCGGGGGACGCTACGAGCGACTCACGCGGACTTTGGGTTTCGCTCCCAAAATTGCGAGCTGGCCGCATGCCGCGCTCACGTCGTCGCCACGACGTCGACGAATGAAGCACGAGTACCCTGCGTCGCACAGGACACGTTGAAATTCGAGAACACTGCCGAGGTCGGGAGGACCGAGGGCGCTTGCGCCGATTGGATTCATGGGAATGAGGTTGACCTTGACCGCAATGCCGCGCAGAAGGCGCGCCAATTTCTTCGCTGCGTCCACGCCGTCGTTCTTCCCACTCACGAGCGTGTATTCGATGGTGATGCGCCTCCGACGAGGCAAGGGGTAGGCCCTGAGCGCGTCCATCAGCATCGGCAATGGATATTTCTTGTTGATCGGCATGAGCCGCGAACGCGTCGCGTCGTCGGCGGCATGCAGTGACACCGCGAGGCCGATGCTGCCCTCGAAATCGGCACCGAGCCGAGCGATCTCCGGCACGAGGCCACTGGTCGACACCGTGATGCGCCGGGGAGACAGGCCGATGCCTCCCGGGTGTATCAGCAGCCGCAAGGCCCTTACGGTGGCTTCGTAGTTGTGTAGGGGCTCGCCCATGCCCATGAACACAACGTTCGTGAGAGTCTCGTCCGGCTCGAGCTGCGTGCGGCCGACGAGGATCTGGGCCACGATCTCGTCCGCCCCGAGGTGCCGCCGCAGCCCTGCGACCCCGCTTGCGCAGAAGATGCACCCCATCGCGCAGCCGACCTGGCTCGACACGCACTGAGTGACGCGCACGCCCCGTTCGCCGTCCAAGCCGGCGCCCGGACGGTGGACCTCGGGGTCCTCGTCATCGACCGCGGCGCTGGCGTCCGCATCGCCGGTGCCTGCGTTGTCCATGCCAATCCCCGCGGTGTCGCTCGCGGTCTGCTCCCGCGGCATCGACCGAGCGACGGGGCGCGCGTCCGCCAAGGGAGAAGGCAGCGAAGACGGGCCTGCGGAAACGGCCGGGATGAGGACGGTTTCGACCGTCGCTCCGTCTCGCAGCTGCAGCAGCAACTTGCGCGTCCGATCCACGGATCGATGGACGTCGATGACCCGATAGCTCCGTTCGACTCCGAGCTCGCTCAGCGCACTCCGAAGGTGGCCGGGCAAGTCCGTCATTTGCTGGGGATCGAGGATGCCCCTCTCGTGCATCCAGCGGAAGAGCTGACGGGCGTGGAAGTGACGACCACCGAGCGGTCGAAGCGCGGCTGCCCACTCCTCTGGAGTGCGCGCTAGGGCTGCGACCGGGCCCGGTTGCACCACGTGCGAAGGGTAGCCCAAGGGCCCGCCGTCGCCATCGGGATCAGCGCCGTTTCGCATCTTGCCAGTAACCATCGAGTACGGGCAGAGGCAGATGACTCTCCCCCTCCCCGGCTGCGCTCCAGCCACCATGCTCTTCGCGAACACGCTTCTCCACGTACGCGAAACGCTCGGAAAATCGATCGCTGGCGCGCCGGAGGGCGCTTTCGGCGTCGACGCGGACATGGCGCGCGAGGTTGACCAGGGCGAACAGGGTATCCCCCAGCTCGTCCTCGATCGCGGAGGGGTTGCCCCGCGCGATCGCTTCGTCGAGCTCCCGCAATTCCTCGGTGATCTTGGCCCGCGAGCCTTGCACGTCCTCCCAGTCGAATCCGACGCGCGCGACCTTCTCGCCAATTCGCTGGGCCCGGGTGAGCGCGGGCATGCTCCGTGGAACTCCGGCCAGCACTCCCCTGTCCCCCTTCTCTTTCGCCTTGAGCTTCTCCCAGTTGCGTAGCACCTCGTCCGCGTCGTTGGCCGTGCTCTTGCCGAAGACGTGGGGATGACGGCGCACCAGCTTCTCGACGATTCCCTCGACGACATCGTCGATCGCGAAGCACCGCTCGCGACGTCCGAGCTCCGCCTGAAAGACGACCTGGAGAAGCAAATCTCCGAGCTCTTCACGCAGCGCCGCGCGGTCGCCCGAGTCGATTGCATCGATGACCTCGCACGCCTCCTCGAGCACGTATTTTCGCAAGGTTTCGAGCGACTGCTCGCGGTCCCACGGACAGCCGTCGGGGCCGAGAAGGCGGCGCATCACAGCCACGAGCCTGACGAGCGTCGATCCGGTCTGGTGGTCGATGCCGGGCACGGGGCGCGGCTCGTCCGGGTCGAATCGCGGCGCCGAGTCGTTGCTTGCTTCAGGCATGCGGGGAGGCAGGCTACATTGACCGTGGCGAATGTCGACCACGTCCGCGCAGCCGCCGCCGACGCCCCTGGCATCGCCTGCATTTCGTCGGGGGCTCGTCCTCGGCCTCGCCGTAGGCGTCTTCGCGGTCGCGTATGCGCTGCGGGGCGTTCTCATTCCCCTGTTCCTCGCATTCCTTCTCGCGTACGTGCTCGATCCGTTCGTCGACTGGCTCGAGGCCCGCAGGGTTCCTCGTTCCCTGGCAGCCCCGATAGTGATGCTCGCCATCGCGGGACTCGGGGCGATGATCGTCGTGTTCGCGATTCCGATGTTCGTCGACGAGCTGGGAGCGGCAGCCGCCGACTTTCCGCTGCAGGTCAAGAGCCTGGAGGCCCGCATCGAGCCCTGGCTCTGGCAAAATCTTCATTTCAAGCCACCCCACACGATGGACGAGCTTGCCACGGACCTCCGGGCCAAGCTTCAAGAGCAGTTTCCGAATCTCGTCACCGCGGCCAGCGTCGCCCTGTTCGGAACGCTCAGCTACCTGGCCGTCGTTCTCAGTGCGCTCATCGTTCCGGTTTTTTCCCTGTATCTTCTCATCGATTTCGACCGGATCGTCGGGCGTACCGGGCAGCTGATTCCGCGGCGCTGGTATCCGCAGGTCGCGAGCGTCGCGCGTCAGATTCATCGCACCCTGGGCGGCTACGTTCGCGGGCAGTTGACCGCGAACATCGTCCTGGGCGCGCTCTATGCGACAGGGTTGAGGTTCGCCGACGTCCGCTTGGCCGTTCCGATCGGGGTGCTCACGGGGATGCTTGCGTTCGTGCCGTACGTCGGCTTCGGCTGCGGGCTGATGCTTGCCACGGCGATGGCGACCCTCGACTGGCAGGGCCCCGGCAAACTGCTCGGGGTGCTCGCGGTGATGTTCTTCGTTCAGATTCTCGACGGGCTCGTCATCACGCCGCGGATCGTGGGCCGATCCGTGGGACTCGCTCCGCTCGAGGTCCTCCTCACGATGATGGCCGCCGGAACGCTCTTCGGATTTCTCGGGGTGATTCTCGCGGTACCGCTCGGAGCCGTGGTGAAGATCCTCGTTCAAAGAATCGTCCGCGTGTACCTGAGCTCCGATTTCTACGGGAGCAAGGCTCCCGCCGAGCCGGCATCGGTCGGTGCGAAACGACCATGAACGACCGGGTGATCGTCGAAAGCCGGCGGCGCCGCCTCGTCCGGGAGGTGTCCCATGAGCAATGACGTGCTCGTCGAGAACGTCGCGGCCACGCGGATCGTGACGATCAACCGTCCTCGCGTCCGCAACGCCTTGACCGTCCAGACGATCGACGCCTTGCGCGACGCCATGCGCGACGCATCGCAGGATCCAGCCGTTCGCTGCGTCGTGATGGGTGGAGCGGGAGGACACTTCTGCGCTGGCGCTGACCATCGGGCCATGCTTGCCGACCCGAGCTTCGACAGCCATCTCGAAACGTACATGGCCGCATTTCACGGAATCATCCGAGAGGTTGTCCGGTGCCCCAAGGTCGTCGTTGCCATGATGGCCGGCGCGGCGGTTGGTTTCGGAGCGGACCTTGCTTTCGCGTGCGATCTGCGGGTCGCGTCGACGGATGCGTACGCGCAGGAGAAGTTCACGCAGATCGGCCTGATGCCTGACGGAGGAGGCACGTTTTGGCTTCCACGCCTCGTGGGAACGGCGCGCGCGATGGAGATGATCCTGCTCGCCGACCGGGTCGATGCCCCCGAGCTCCACAGGCTCGGCGTCGTCGCCCGGGTCGTGGAGGGCGGCAGCCTGCGCGACGCCGCGCTCGTGCTGGCGCGACGCATCGAATCCGGTTCGCCTCTCGCGTTTGCCGCCGTCAAGCGGGCCCTGTACGAAGCCTCGGGCTCCCTCGAGGACGCGCTCTGCCGCGCGCGTGAACAGCAGCTGAAGCTTCTCAGGACGTCCGACTTTCGCGAGGGCGTCGCAGCGTGGCTCGAGAAGAGGGAGCCCCGTTTCACGGGGAGCTAGCGTCCGCCGCGACGTGAATCGGTGAGATCATTGCCATGGCCTCAAGGTTCAACGCAGGGGCGGTGAAAAGTTGCCGTGTCAAAATAATGCGCTGAGGTTCTGCGCCTTTGGCGCTTGGGCGCAGGAGCGAAGCGTGATGCAAGGGAAGGCATGGCTGACAA
>DASPUY010000218.1:0-24686 GCA_035622655.1 Polyangiaceae bacterium | reverse complement strand
CAAGCTCGGCGCCCTGATTCCCGAGAGCGGCGCGGAAGCGTCAGCGGGGCGAAGAAGGCGCCCCGTCAGCCAGGCGGAACGTCCACGCGTCACTCATGTACTTGCGGAGAAGACCGAAACAGCGCGCAGCAGCGGTACCCGAACTTGCGTCTCGAGCGTCGAGATCTGGCGGCTTGCGGCAGACCCGGACAACCGAGCTGTCTTGCGGCGGCACGTCCCGTCCTTGCTCGAGGAGCGTGTACCAACTGGTTCCGATGCCTGCGAGCTCCGCTCAAGTCAGGCTCATCCCACCGTCGACGGAGGGCACCTGGCCGGTGATCCACGTCAGGCTGGGATCGGCGATGGCCACGATCCACCGGGCGACCTCGGCGGGGTTCGCCACACGTCCTAGAGGCACCTGCTTGACGAACTCCTGCTTAGTCGCCTTCACCTCCTCTTTGGGCAGCCCACCTTTGTCGAAGCCAGGGGTGTCGGTCGGACCGGGCGCGATGCAGTTGACGCGAACGCCATGCGGCGCGAGCTCGAGGGCCCACGAACGAGTGAGCGATTCGAGCGGCCTTGGTCGCAGCGTAATGAGCTCCGCCTGGCGACGGCTTATGCCCCGCCGTGCTGCTGACGTTGACGATCGTCCCACGGTTCGCCTTGAGCGCGGGCAGTGCGGCTTGCGCGAAGAAAGTTGGGCCGTACACGTTGACCTCGAACTGCACGCGGACGAAGTCCTCGCCGGCCTTCTCGAGGGGCGCTCACAGGAAGATCCCGGCGCTGTTGACCAGCACGTCAAGCCGTCCCGCCTCTCGCGTCACGGCGTCGACGGCTGCGTTGACTTCGTTTTGCCGCACGACATTGGCCACGAGCCATCGGATCTCCGGGTGGTGCAGGCGGGCCGCCTCGACGGCGTCTTGGCGCTTCGCAACTCCAAATACCTTCGCCCCGTTTTTTGCGAACGCGACCGCTGCCGCTTCGCCGATACCTGAATTCGCGCCAGTCACAAGCGCGCTGGTTCCCTCGAACGACCGGGTAGCTATGGCACCTCGTCCTCGCCCGAGTTTCGGGTCCTTCCAGCGAATTTCGAGACGCGAAGTGCTCGTGGCAAGGCCCCCGAGCTGGGCCGCAGGGGGCCGAGCTTCCCCTTTTCGTCTTCGTCGGGCTTTTCGTCAGGATGGCGAAAAAAGTGCGCCTGCGCGAACCGTTGGCTGTGGTCCACGAAGCGGCGCAGCCTCCTGCTCAACAGTCGCGAAGGTAGCCGTCAGCCGACGAATTCGTCCGCGGCGTACACAAGCGGCTCCACAACCGCGGCACGAACACTGCTTTGGGGCTGGTGCTGGAGACAGCTATGGGAAGATCACTTGCCGCGCTTTCGTTCCTCGTGATTCTTGCACTCGTCGCGGGCTTGGGGGCCCTGCTGTTCGGCCCCACGAGCGTCGCCACCGGCGTCCTCGTCGCTGTGGCCTTCGTCCTGGCCCTGATCGTGTCGCTATCGATCAAGGTCGCCGCTCCCTGGGATAGGGCGGTCGTCCTACGACTGGGCTGTTTCCGTTCGCTCGCTGGGCCGGGCCTGTTCTTCATCATCCCGGTGATCGACACCATTCCGTACTGGATCGACACCCGTGTCATCACCAGCTCCTTCAAGGCCGAAAAGACCCTGACCAAGGACACCGTGCCGATCGATGTCGACGCCGTTCTGTTTTGGAAGGTGATCGATCCGCAGAAGGCAGCTCTCGCCGTGGCCGACTACACGAGCGCAATCAGCTGGGCGTCTCAGACGGCGCTTCGCGACGTGATCGGCAAGACGCTCCTTGCCGACATGCTCGAGGGGAGGGGGAAGATCAGCAGTGAGCTTCAACGCATCATCGACGAGCGCACCGAGCCCTGGGGCGTGAACGTCATCTCGGTGGAGGTCAGGGACGTGCTGATCCCGGCGGCCCTTCAGGATGCGATGTCGATGCAAGCGCAGGCGGAGAGGGAGCGACAGGCACGCGTCATCCTCGGCGACTCCGAGCGCCAGGTCGCCGAGAAGTTCGGCGAGGCTGCGAAGACGTACGCCGAGGACCCCGTGGCCCTGCACCTCAGGGCGATGAACATGCTCTACGAGGGGCTGAAGCAAAACTCGACGATCGTGATCGTGCCAAGCTCGGCGCTCGAGACGATGCAGCTCAGCGGGCTCGCCGGGGTCACGGCGCTCTCGATGGGACTCGGGAAGAACGGCGCGGGCAAGGCGCCGGAGACCCATGGCGTCGAGCCAATGCGGACCGAATCCTGAAGCTCTCAGGGTTCTCTTTCAACTTCCCCCCTCCCGCGGCGTGGTTTCGCCGCGGCCGCGCGCGTGGGGCGCGGGTCAACTCGATCAGCCCCGGCATCATCGCCACTCCCATGGCTCAGAGGGAGATGTCCTCCCCGATCGGTGCAGGCTACCGGGCGATGATCGAAGCCTCCGCGGCCCGTCGCGTCGGGACGCCTGACGAAATCGCATCGGCTGCCGCGTACTTGCTCGGGTCGGACGCCGCGTTCGTCACGGGCAGCGACCTCCTCATCGACGGTGGGGTCATCGCGGCTCTTCGCGCCGGGAAACTGAAGCTGGGAGGTGGGACATGATGCAGCACGTCGTCCTGAACAATGGTGTGAAGATGCCGATGCTCGGCTTCGGCGTCTACCAAGTCACCGAAGTCGCCCAGTGCGAGCGAAGCACGATCGACGCGCTTCAAGTCGGATACCGGCTACTGGACACGGCAGCGGCCTACCAGAACGAGGAGGCGGTCGGGAAGGCGACCGCGCGAGCGGCGTGGCCCGCGACGAGATGTTCGTCACGACCAAGCTGTGGGTCCAGGATGCCGGACACGAGAAGACGAAGAAGGCGTTCGGCCGCTCGCTCAGACGTCTCGGCCTGGCAGGTCGTGAAGCGCCTCGGTCAAGCGAAGCTCCCGACATGACGACGACGTGCTCGATTTACCGACGATGCGATCGTCGCGGCTGCCTGGATGACGACCTTGAAGCGCCGCGCGCGGCGTGCGAAATCACAGGCTCGACGTGTACCTGCCCCGGCTGAACCCCGACGCGACGCTCGATCCCAAGGTGGCCGCCTTCGTCGCCGACCTCGCGCAGGGCGGCTTTCGCGGCGAGCTTCGCACCGACTGCGCGACACGGCTGTCGGCGGCGGTCGACAACAGCATCTATCAGGTCCTGCCAGCCGCCGTCGTCTTTCCGCTCGACACCGACGACGTCGCCCGGGCGATGAAGCTCATCGACGAGCCGCGCTTTCACACGGTCGCGCTCACGGCGCGTGGCGGGGGCACGGGCACGAACGGCCAGGCGCTGACGACGGGCGTCGTCATGGACCTGTCGCGCCACATGGCGGCCATCGGCGCGCTCGACCTCGAGGGCGGGTCGGTGACCGTGCAGCCTGGAGTCGTCCTCGACGACCTCAACGCCTTCCTCAAGCCCCACGGCGTGTACTTCGCCGCCAACCTATCGCCGTCCAACCGCGCGACGCTCGGCGGGATGGTGTCGACCGACGCGAGCGGCGAAGGGTCCCGGCTCCACGGCAAGACGAGCAACCACGTCCTCAACCTCACCGTCGTCCTTCGCGGCGGCGTCGTGCACCGCACCTCGCGCCTCACGGGCGCGGCGCTCGACGCGGCGTGCAGGACGCCCGGCATCGTGGGCGAGGCGCACCGGCTGGCGCGTCAGATCGCGACATCGAAGCGCGACGTCATCGCCAGCACGTTCCCCAAACTGCGGCGGCACATGACCGGCTACAACCTGGCGCACATGGCGGCCCCCGACGGGTCGATGGTCGACCTCGCACAGCTCGTGACGGGGAGCGAGGGGTCGCTCGGCATCGTCGTCGAGGCGCGCCTGCGCCTGACGCACTTCGAGCGCCACCGCGTCCTCTTCGCGCTGCACTACGCGAGCTTCGATGCGGCGCTGGCGAGCTCCGAATGGCTCGTCGCCACCGACCCGGGGTCCGTCGAGACGATCGACGAGACGGTGCTCGACCTGGCGAAGAAGGACGTCATCTACGATCAAGTCAAAGATTTCATCTTCGACGGCCCCGTCACGACCCGCACGATCAACCTCGTCGAGTACAGCGGCGACGACGAAGCACACGTGCGGGCGAAGGCCGAGCATTTGCTCGCCGAGATGGAGCGGCGCAAGGGCAGCACGGCCGCACCGCATGGCTATGCGCTCACCTGGAAGCACAACGAGCGCGAGAGCCTGTGGAACCTGCGCAAGAAGGGCGTGGGCCTGCTGGGCAACGCGCCCGGCGCGCGCAAGCCTGTGCCCTTCGTCGAAGATACCGTCGTGCCGCCTGAGCACCTGCAGGGGTACGTGCGCGAGTTCCGCGCTGTCCTCGACGCCGAGGGCCTGCGCTACGGCATGTTCGGGCATGTCGACGTCGGGTGCCTGCACGTGCGTCCGCTGCTCGATCTCAAGGATCCGGAGGACGAAGCGAAGATCCGGCGCATCACCGACAAGGTCGCTGAGATCGTCACGCGGCACGGCGGCCTGCTCTGGGGTGAGCACGGCAAGGGCTTCCGTTCCGAGCTCGTGCCCCACCACTTCGGTCCGGTCCTCTACGCCGAGCTCCAGCGAATCAAGGCCGCCTTCGACCCGCGCAACCAGCTGAACCCGGGCAAGATTGCCACGCCCGCCGGCGGACGCCATCTCCTCGCGCGGGTCGACGGACCGACGCGCGGCGCACGCGACCGCCAGATCGCCCCCGCCGATCGCGACACGATGGCATCGGTCCTTCACTGCAACGGCAATGGGCAGTGCTTCGACACCAGCACCGACAACGTGATGTGCCCGTCGTCCAAGATCACGCGCGACCGCATCCATTCGCCCAAGGGGCGCGCGACGCTGATGCGCGAGTGGCTGCGCATCCTCGCGGGCAACGGGATCGTGGCGACGACGGCGCTGCGCGAAGGCGAGCCGCTGCCGTGGATCGAGCGCGCGTGGCAGCGACTCGCCCACAGCGACCGCTCGGCCGACTTCTCGCATCAGGTCTACGACGCGATGTCGGGCTGCCTCGCGTGCAAGGCGTGCGCGACCCAGTGCCCCATCCGCGTCGACGTCCCCGACTTCCGCGCGCAGTTCCTTGAGCTCTACCACCGGCGCTACGCCCGGCCGATCGGCGACTACTTCACGGCGATCATCGAACGGCTCCTGCCGCTCATGGTCGTCGTCCCGCGCCTCATGAACGCACTGATGGGCAGCGCGATCGGCCGGTGGTTCACCGAGCGCTTCGTGGGGATCGCCGACGCGCCCCGCCTCGACGCGAAGCCAGCCACGAAGCGACTCGCCCAGCGGGGCGTGCCGGTGTCGTCGCTGGCGGAGCTCGAGAAACTCCCCGGCGATGCACGCGCGGTCGTCGTGCTGCAGGACGCGTTCACCACCTTCTACGAGCCGGGCGTGCTCGAGGCGGCGTGCTTGCTCCTCCGGAAGCTGGGTTTCTTGCCGCACGTCCTGCCGTACTTCGAGAACGGCAAGGCCCTTCACATCAAGGGATTCCTCGGTCCCTTCGGGAAGGTCGTCCGCCGCAACACCGACCTGCTCCGGCGCGTCGGTGCCCTCGGCTTTCCGATGCTCGGCATCGAGCCCGCCGTCGTCCTCACGTACCGCGACGAGTATCCGAAGGAGCTCGGCGGCGATCCGGGCTTCAAGGTGAGCCTCCTTCAGGAGTGGCTCGCCGAGCAAAAGCTCGACGTGAAGGCCCCCGCGGACGCGCCCAAGTACCGACTGCTCTCGCACTGCACCGAGCAGGCGCTCGTCACCAAGGCCCCTGCGCTCTGGGGCAAGGTCTTCGCCGCGCTCGGCGTCCCCCTCGAGGTCGTGAAGGCGGGCTGCTGCGGAATGTGCGGCGTCTACGGCCACGAGGTGAGCCACAAGGCCGATTCACTTGGGATCTTCGACTTGTCGTGGCGCAAGAAGCTCGATGCCCTGCCGCCGGGCGAGGGAGGGCGCGACCGCGTCGTGGCGACCGGGCACTCGTGCCGCTCCCAGGTCGAGCGGACGCTGGGATATACGCCACAGCACCCCGTCGAGGCGCTGCTCGAAGCGGTTGGGGAGTAGACGCGCCGCGAGGACGCGGAAGAAAGCTGAGCGCGCGGCCCGGGCGTAGCTGTCGCTGCGCTACCGCTGGGCGACCAAGTAGGGCCGGACGACGATGCGTATCCGGCACTCCGAGTACAATCTCGATGCAGAGCCCTTGCGGCTTTTTCAGATTTGGCTCCGCCCTCGCACAATGGCGGCGAGCCGCAGTGGAAGACCCGCCGTTTCCCTGCGGCGGACCGGGCCAACCAGCTCGTTGTCCTCGCCAGCGGCATGCGCGACGACAGAGACGCACTTCCGATCCGCGCCGATGCGCGCGTCCTCGGTGTCACGCTCCTCGCCAGCGCTCGTCTCGAGCGCGAGCTGAATACGCTCCGTCACGCTTATATCTCGCCGGCACGAGGGGTCGTAGAAGTGAACGGCAATCGCCTCGCCATCGGCGACGGAATGGCAGCGAGCGACGAGCCTCGTCTCTCGATTCTGGCGCAAGAGGACTCCGAGTTGATCCTGGTCGAGACCGACTAGCAGCGCGCCGCCCTCGTCTTTCTCGTCTTTGGCTTGAACGGCTTCCTGCAGTTCATCCCGCAGCCCCCCGCGCCCGACAAGGTGGTCGTATCGCAACGCGTACGCCTCGATGCTCCACGCGCGCACTGCGCCACAAGCGTCGAGCACGCCGGCGCCAGTCTCCGCCCACGCGGTTCCGTGACCGCGATCACGACCCTTCAGGGAGAACGAGACCGGATCCGCGCCCCCATCGGGGGGTGTGAATCGGCGGCGCGGGGCACGTCGTGCTCGACGAGGGCGCGCAGCTCGTCACTGAGTTTCAGTCCCGAGACCTCGGCCTTCACCCTTCTGAAGGCTGCCCCGGCGACCTCATTCTGCGTGGGGCGGGACAGGCGGCGCAGATAGCTCAACCGCAGCAGCCACCTCGCGCGGTCAAAGTCCCGCCCGGTCTTCAGGCGCCAGGTCACCCAACCCGAATTCGGTTGGTAGCGGTGCTGCTCCGCCAGGTGCTCACGGAGGAGTTGGTCGCGGATGGCTCGCGTGAACAGCACATCGACGACGCCCGAGCCCACGTGAACGTGTCCGATGGTGCCCTTCGCGAGCGACCAGCCGACCGCGCCATAGTCCTCTTTGCGCTCGTGGAGGTGGGGCCACTCGCGTACGTCCTCGACAAGTCGCTCGGCGAGCGTCTGCACGGCGCTTCAATTTGATGCGGAATGGTTCCTGCTGCAACGGGCGCGGGCTCCGCCGCCTGATATCGTGGCGTCATCGCGATGACCATCTTCCACATCGTGGGGCGTGACGAATGGGAGCGCGCCAAGAAGCCTCGCCATCAGGTCCCAGAGGCATGGACGGATAGGCGCCAGCTCTTCCTCGGACCCCACGCCGAAGAGGGATGAACTGTGGACTTGAACCAAGTCACCCTCCCGAGCACGAACGTCGAGCGCTCGATCCCCTTCTACGAGAAGCTCGGTCTCGTGCTCATCGTGGAGAACTTGCCCACTTACGCCCGCTTCGAGTTTCCGTTCGGGAATGCGACACTCTCGCTGCACCACGTCGAATCGATGCAGCACCCGACCGGCGTAGTCGTCTATTTCGAGTGTGAGGACCTCGACGCCCGCGTCGCGGCGCTCAAGGAGGCGGGCGTCGGTTTCGACACCGAGCCGACCGACCAACCGTGGCTTTGGCGGGAGGCGCACCTGCGCGACCTGGACGGCAACGTCCTTTGCCTCTACCAAGCCGGCATGAACCGTCGCAACCCGCCTTGGCGGGTCAACTCACGATAGTGAGCGCCGACCAGCTCCAGAAAAGAGCGATTTTCATGGCCCGTATTCTGCGATGACGTCGAAGTGGAGCACCCGAGAGCACGTACTCGGCCCAACGGACCCGTTGCACGGGTCCTCGCCGTGGAGCAGCTTCTTGCGGGACCGCAGCGCTTGCATGACGGGGGTCGTTAGATCGTGTCCCCCGTCGACGCACCGGGGATCGCCACACGGCACCAGGAACAGGGCGGGAGCGGAGTCGATTACGACCCGCCGTCTATGCGTATTGCCCCCAACGCCTGTGCGCTCTTCAATGTTGAGCTGAAGGCGGGTCAGATCGGGCACCTGCTCCCGAAGCCTTGGCGCCTCATCCTCGCGCCTGCGTCTCTCGGCGAATCGTTCAGCTTGCGGACTGTGTCGTCCCCGGAGGTTCATTAGGTGCTTCAACGTAAGCACTCGCCGAAACGATCGCTGCTGTTCCCGGAGTGCGTCCAGTGCCCGGCACGCATGAGTCAAGGGGAGCCCGAAACCTATGCGGGCGCATCGAATTCGTCCAATAGGAGCACCCGGACCGGCCCGCAATGTCGCTCGCGCGCTCCCCGGCAAGCTCGGGCGCCATGGCCTCGACGAGAGCCTCTCCCCCGGCCCGGGGATCGGGACGCTCACGGGAACCCCCGCACGCGCTTCAGGGCACGAGGTGAATGTCGTCGTGTGCCTGGGGGGGTGTCTTGATCGCGATCGCCTTGAACGTTGTCGTCGTGCTCCCGTGAACGGTGCCCTTCGGGATGATGATGAGATCCCCGGGCCCCACATCCTTGTACGAATCGCCAAGCCAGAACTTTCCTTGGCCCTGAACGACATACTGAATTTCGTTCGCGCTCGCGTGGTAATGCTTGCTGACGGTGCCGAGCTGCACTTGAACCGTCGCTCCTTCGGCTGCCGCGACGATCTTCGTTTGCATTGCCGCCCCCTGCGCTGCGGGCGGCAAATCGCTCGACGTCAGCTCGGGGACATGGACGATCATCGGCGCCATCGCCGGAGCATCGGCGGCTTCGGCGCGGCGGCCGTGACCGACCGCCAACCCCAGAAGAAATGCAAAGGCGGCCGCCGCACACGACGGCCCAAGGACAAGACGCGACATCGAAACCTCCGTTTTCATGGACCTTCCGCGCTCAGACCCCAAGTGTCAATCACCGCTCCCGATGTAGAAGCACGTCGCCATTGCTCCGCACTTAAATGATCGGCATTGCCAGTCTGCGGCGGCGAAGCCCCGATTCCGACGGCCCGGCTGGGCACAGCTCGATCATGCGCCTGTACCTCTCGCCGCACGGCCCAGTCAGCATGGTTCCGTCCTTGGCCGCGCTACAGGATGAAGCGCTGACCCGCCGTCGCTCGCACGTCGTCGGCGTGCGCTAACGTGGTCCTTGTGAGCAGCGAACGAGTGCCCGGGGGGGCGGTGCACAAACTCCCGGAGGACCTGCGCAAGGCATTGCTCGCCAACCCTGCGGCGCTCGGTGCCTGGAAGGACATCACGCGTCTCGCCCGCAATGAGTTCATCTGCTGGGTTGAGGATGCCAAGCAAGAGATGACCCGAGAACGGCGCATTCGCCGAACCCAGGAGGAGCTGGAGGAGGGCCAGCGTCGGCCCTGCTGCTGGCCGGGGTGCAGCCACCGTGAACGCACCGGCAAATAGCGATCGACTTCGCCTCGCCGGTTCACTCTCAATCCAGGCACGGCGTCCATTCCTGGCAACGGGCACGGCGCGGCGGAGTACGTCTGTTGCGCCCACATGTGCGAGTCTACACGAGCAAACCTCGACATCGGTCACTCCGTGACGATCTTGCCGTCCCATTCCGCTCGGGCCACCAAGCTCTGACTCAAGGCCGTCGGCCTGACGTCCATCGTCCGGAGCGAGCGCCCCACGCTGTCCTCTTCATGTTCGACTCCAGGACACGATCTTCGCGTCGGCACGCGGAATCGCAGGAGGGGGAGCGGTCGGGTATCCAACGAGGATCGGCGCTACGGCGACTCCCGAGGAAGGAAGCCCAATTTCCGTCTTGACCTCCGGCAGGTTCAACACCGGGATCGCGAAACCGATGGGGCATGTGCCGAGCCCGGCATCCGTCGCGGCCAGCATCAGGTTCGCGGCAGCGAGCCAGCAGTCCGCGTCGGTGTATGTTCCCCGTTCACCGACGCCGATCACGATGAGAGTGCTCGCGTCGTAAAAGATGTTGAACGCAGGGTTCTGCAACCGGTCCGCATAGTGACTCGTTTTCGGATCGCCGGACATCTGCGCGAGAAGCATCGTCTTGGCACGGTCCGAGTAGCGCGTCAGTTGCGCGGCATCTTGGATGATCGAGAAGAGCCAGGGCTGGCGATTCATCGCACTGGGCGCTAGGACGGCGGCGCGAACAAGCGTTCGGACGGTTTCGTCCACCACCTTGCGACTCGTGTACGCACGGACAGCGCGGCGCGAAAGGAGTGCCTCGTTGAGGTTCATGCGACGGCCTTTAGCAACGAGTGTGCCGTCGGCTGCGCGTGGGACCGTGCTGCTCGGGGAGGGCGCATACCGGGCGGATGGATGCGCGGAGCCGGATCGTTCGGTTCTTCAACCGCGATCACGCTGCGCGGTGCATGCGCTCGGCGTGATGCTTGATCGTCTGCAGCTGCTTGCGCTCCATGAACGCATGCACCGTCGCGAGTACGGGCAGCAAGATCGACATCCTCGTGTTCGGTGGGTACGACGCACGGTAGCGGGTAACGAGCAAGGTCTCGTTCTCGCCGAGCGGCTGCAGCTCGAACGCCCACGTTCCTGCCCACTCGGGCGACGCGCCATCCAGGACCAGCGCGCGTTCCGGTACGAGGCGAAGGACCTTGAAGCCCCCGGCACCGACGGGGCGCGCGGGAAGAACGTCGCCGACCGCCAGATGCTGGAGCTCGGGGATGATGCGGTCCGCGCTGCGCACGCCAGCGTTGTCGAGGGCGTCCCAGCTGTACCAGCCGGCGCGCTGGCAGCCCATCTGCACGAGCCACGGCCAGACGTCGCGCGGCGGGGCGTCGATCGTCGCTGCGTGGGTGAGCTGAGCATGAGCGTCAGCGATGATGTCGTCCCCCTCAAGCCGCCATCGGCGGTCGGCTGCTTCTTTCAGCGAACGCAGCATCGCGAGCCGGACGAGAACGATGCCGGGCGATAGGAATGACCAGTACGCGCGGAACTTCCGCCGCGCACTGGCGTCGGTTGCGACGGCGCGGGTCTCGGTGCTGAAGGTCGAGCCGCCGTTGGGCTCCGGCGTGACCCGGAGCGTCCAAACGATCTTCACACAGTCGGGCTCGACAAACGCCGCGAACTGGTCGGGCGGCAGCGCGTGGAACACCGGGTTCGGCTCCCAGGGCTTCGTGAACCCGCCCATGACGATCTCGCGGCCGGGACGCTCCGCGAGGATGCCCCAGCCGATGGACTTCATCGCCTCGATGAGGCCCTTCGGGCGTTTCGTTGCGTCCGGTTTGCTGCGCAAGATCACCTCGCGAGCCCGGAAGATGGCGCGAACGATACGGAACCCGTCAAAATCGATCTCCTGCGCGGCGGCGAGCGCGACATCGGCCGGGGCCATGACCGCCACCTCGTGCCGCTCTCGCACGTCGTAGTCGCGCATGAACTTGTCAAGCAGCGCATCCTTTGCGTCTTCGCGCACGCGCCGCGGATGCCCATAGCGGAACCAGTTGTCCGCGACATTCACCGCGTACGCGGCGCCGGCCAGACCGACAGCACCGATGAGCGACCTGGTGATCTGGTTCACGGCGATCTCCTGGATTGGACGCGAACCAGGCAGCATCGCGTGTGCCAGCACTTTCTTGCGGCTGTGCCTCTCCCTCGTACACTCCCTGGCCCCGGGCATCGAGCATGCACGAGCATGCATGAGTATGCACGAGTATGCCGAGTGGCTTCCGCCCGCGGGAACCGCCGTCCACCAGGGCGTCCATGGGTTCTCGTCAGTGCAACCGCCTCGCGCGCTGTCGATGGATGCCGACGTGGCCGACACCGAGGACGACGACCGCCCCACGCAGGACTACGTGGACCTCGTATAGGGCCAGGAGCAGAATGCTCAGCACCGGCAGGAGGGCCAGGGGCAGCGGAACCGGTCCGAGGCTACGATAGAAACTGGCGACGCTCCTATCGGTCCGGAAGTACCGTAGCCACGAGAGCTCGTAGAGGAACGTCGCGAGCAGAGATGCCACGAGGCACGCGAGTCGCGCCGTTCCAGGCGAGTCGCTCGCCGGTGTGAAGAGAACTGCGATGGTCGTAGCGACCTGCCCGACGCGCTCCAACGTGAGGAGCAGCTGGTTCTCGTTCGGGGTAGCAGAATCCGCCTCCCTGCTACGTAGCCTGGCCCAGAGTACGTTGGGGATGAACGGCACACCGAGGTAGGCCGCACCCAACGGCGAGAAGGCAACGGCCACGTGAGGTATCAACGAAGCCATTCGCGCGCTCGATACTGCAGGGCCCATGCACACTCCTCATGCGTATCGCTCACCAGTACGATGGAGTCGGGCGGTATCGGCGGTCGCGCGGCCCGGTCAAGATCGCCGCACCACGGCCTCGGCGCGCGCGCGGTAGCGCTCGTCGAAGGAGGCGCGTACGCGCGCGAGGATCGCGGGCTCGGCCACGTCAGGGTGGCCACAGTGAAAGGGCGGCTCCGGGTCGTATTCGAGGCCGAGCTGGATGGACTTGGCCAGGTCGTCGCCGGCCATGGCCGCCGCAAGGCGCAGGCCGAAATCGAGGCCCGCAGTGACGCCGCCCCCCGTGACCCGGTTGCGATCGACGACGACGCGGCGGCGCACCGGCTTGGCCCCGAGCATGGGGAGGAGATCCATAAAGGCCCAGTGCGTGGCCGCCTCGTAGCCGGCAAGCAGCCCCGCAGCGCCGAGCACGAGCGCGCCCGTGCACACCGAGGTGACCCAGCGCGCGCGGGCGCCGTGTTCGCGGAGAAACGCGAGCGCCGCGACGTCGGTCATGAGTGGGAGCTGACCGCTGCCGCCCGGGACGAAGACCACGTCCAGCGGCGGGCAACCCTCGAGGGTCGTGGTGGGAACCAGGCCGAGGCCCGAGTCGGCGAAAACAGGGGCCATCGTTTTCCAGACCAGGTGCACCTTCGCATCGGGGACGCGGTGCAAGACCTCGAAGGGCCCGGTGAGGTCGAGCTGCGTGAGCCCGGGGTAAAGCAGCATGCCGACGTGGATGGTCACGGTTTCACCTCCTGCAGGCGATTGGTTTAGCAAGGCAACAATTGGCAAAAATGACAATTATAGGTCATTTTCAGCCAATGGCGCGCATCGTCCTGGTCGCCTTCGATGGGGCCCAGAGCTTGGACCTGTTCGGTCCCGCCGAGGTCTTCGCGGGCGTGCGCCGGCACCTCGGCCTGGAGGGATCCGACGTCGTCGTGGCCGCGGTGGGCGGCGGGGGCATCCGTACCACGTGCGGAGTCCCCATCGTGGCGCGAGACCTCGAACGCGTGCGCCCACGGGCGAGCGACACGGTGCTGGTCGTGGGCGGCGAGGAGACCGCGGTGCGCGCCGCGGTAGGCTCGCGCGCGCTCGTCGCCTGGGTGTCGCGTGCCGCGCGCGTCGTGCGGCGTATCGGGTCCGTATGCTCGGGGGCGTTCGTCCTTGCGCAGGCTGGCGTGCTCGACGGAAGGCGCGCGGCGACTCATTGGTCAGCCTGCGCGCAGCTCGCGTCGTTTCGCCCGCAGGTGAGCGTCGACGCGAACGCCATCTTCGTTCAGGACGGGAACGTCTGGACGTCCGCCGGCGTCACGACGGGCATCGACATGGTCCTCGCCATGGTGCAGGAGGACCATGGGCGCCGTGTCGCCGACGCCATCGCCGCGCGCCTCGTACTCTACGCGCGGCGGCCGGGCTTCCAGTCGCAGTTCAGCGATGCGCTCGTGGCGCAGATCGAAGGCTCGGATCCGCTCGGGTCGACCATCGCCTGGGCTCGATCCAACCTGCGCGGCGCACTGGACGCCGCGCGACTCGCCCGCCGCGCCGGAATGTCGCTGCGCACGCTGCACCGGCGCTGCGCGGAGCAGCTAGGCACGACGCCGGCGAAGCTCATCGAGGGATTGCGCCTCGAGCAGGCTCGCACGCTTTTGGCGACGACGGGGCTGGGCACCAAGGCGGTGGCTGCGAGCTGTGGCTTCGGGTCCGCGCGGCGCATGGCGCGCGCGTTCGAACGGACGCTTGGCGTCGCCCCGCGCGAGTACGCGATGCTGCACGGGCGATGAGGGCGCCAGTCCGCAAAGGCGGCGAGTAGAGAAATGACCGAAGCCTGCCCCGAGGGAGCAGGCAGACGTGCGATCCGATGTAGCCGGCACTGCCAGTCACGATGAGTGTGGGCACGAGGCGAGCGTAAGCTCAATCTGCTGGAGCATCACCAGCGGCTTTCCGGAAACGACAAGCCGGCCTCCGGTCCGCCCTGCGACGGGGGCGCACACGGCTCGCGTAGGTATCGGCGTCGTTCTGATACACTGAGCCGGCGCGATACGGACCCATCGCGCAGGATAGCTTTGAACGGTCGCACGAAGAGGCTCCGCCGCACCGTCGTCGCTGCCGCGGTGCTGTACCCCGTGGCCCTGGTCGCTCTCATCGTGGCGTTGCGCTGCGTCGGCGAGCGCTGGTGGGTCACCACCGTCGTTCTCTACGTCCCGAGGCTGGCGTTCGCGGTTCCGCTGCCCTTCATCGTCGTCGGCCTGATGGCGTGCTCGGCTCGCCCATGGCTCTGGACGCAGAGCATCAGCGCGCTGCTGCTTGGCTTCCCCCTCATGGGGCTCGTCGTGCGGGTCCCGCGCACCGCACACGTCGATGCCCCCACGATGCGCATCTTGTCTTACAACATCGACAAAGGGCACGGGGGCGCGGAGAACCTCGCGGCGGAGGTACGCCGATTCTCGCCGGACGTTGTGGTCATGCAGGAGATCGACGTGGCGGGCGAGGAGCTCACGCGCGTATTCCAATCCTCGTACTCGACGGTCGAGGCTTCGGGACAGTTCTTCATCGCGAGCCGCTTTCCGATCCTGTCCTCCGTCGACGCCGAGCCGCTGGCAACGCGCCTCGATGGGTTGAGGCACTATCGCGCGTACCTTCTCGACACCCCGCTCGGGCGCCTGCGCCTGCTCAGCGTCCGTCCGACCTCGCCGAGCTGGCCTTTGAACGAACTGCGCCTGAGAGGGCTGACGTGGAAGAATCTGAGCTTTGAGTTGGGAGTACTCGACCGGAACTCCGAGCTGAGAGAGCTCGAGGCCCGGACCATCGCCGAAGCCGCAACGCAGAGCGCCGAGCCGGTCGTCATTGCGGGTGACACCAACTTGCCAGGCCTGAGCCGCATCCTGGTCCGGTACCTGTCGCCCTTTCGTGACGCGTTCGTCGAAGCGGGATCCGGCTTTGGCTACACGTTCCCCAGCGGATCGCCGTGGCTGCGAATCGATCGCCTCCTCACGGGCCGCGGGCTACGCACCGTGCAGTTCCAGCGAGGGACGTCGACCGTGTCGGATCATCTTTGCGTCGTGGGCGACTTCGCGCGTGCGCCGTGACGAAGAAGGGGGTCATCGCGTCGAGGACCTCGCAGCTTTGACACCCGGGAGCAAGATGGGGCCAGGCGATCGATGCGTTCGCGATCGCTCGCGGCTGAGGGGCTGAGGGGCGCTCGCGGCCGAGACTGAGAAGCGCTTGCACCGTCGAGGTCGTTGGCGCTCGGCACCCAACGCAGATTGCGGCGTGCTCCGGAAGGTGAAGGACGCTGAGCGGCTCGCGCGCCTCGGAAAGCGCACGAACGCGGCGCGTCGATGGTTTCACCTCGGAAGGAGCGCTATTTCAACTGGCTATCTTTGCTGCCTCGGCGGTTGTAGAGGCTCTGGCGCACGTCGAGCCGGTCCGCCTCGGATTGGCACGGGACGCACCTTCGGACGCCCGGCAATGCTCGGCGCCGCGCTTCCGGGATCGACTCGCCGCACTCCTCGCAGGTGAGGAGACTCTCTCCCTGTGCGAGCCGGCTCCGCGCCCGCTTGACGGCGCTGTCGACCGTCGCGTCGATCTGGTCTTGCACCGCGCCGTCCTGTGTCCATCCGACCGCCATGGTCGAAACATAGGGCAGGAACGGACGGTGTCGAGACGTTCTGCGGGCTCGTGCTCGCCCGAAGGCCCCTCAAGGTGACGGCGCTCTCGTCGCGCCCCTTGTCAGCACGACATGCATGGCCTTCGCCGTCGCGACGTGTTCGGAGACTCGGTAGCCCAACTGGACCAAGTCGATCCCCGTGAGCAAGCTCTCGCCAGTTCCGAGCAGGGCCGGTGCGATGGCGAGGTGGATCTCGTCCACGAGGCCCGCTTCCAGGTATTGCCGGATCGTGGCGACGCCGCCGCCGAGCCGCACGTCTCGACCCTCGGCTGCGTCTCGGGCGCGTGCGAGCGCTTCGTGGATGCCTCCGGTGACGAAATGAAACATGGTGCCGCCATCCATCGCAACAGAGGGTCGCCAATGGTGCGTGAGCACGAAGACGGGAGTGTGGTACGGGGGACTCTCGCCCCACCAGCCCTTCCACGCCTCGTCCGGCCAAGGCCCACGAATCGGCCCGAACATGTTGCGGCCGAGGATCCAGGCGCCGATGCCTGCGAACCCGCGAGCAGCGAAGTCGTCGTCGATGCCCGTCGCGCCGCCTCCGGTGCCGTGGACCTTCTGAAAGGTGCGCGTCGCGAAGAACCAGTCATGGAGCGCGAGGCCACCGACGCCCAGCGGGTTCTGGAGATCCTGGTTCGGTCCCGCCCCGAAGCCGTCAATCGAAACGCTGAAACAGCGGACGCCGAGCTTTCCCATCACGAACCCCTACCTTTGCCCCCTGACTTCGACTGCAATCAACGCCGGACCCCTTGTTTTCAGTTGCGCGGGGAGGATTTGAACCTCCGACTTTCGGGTTATGAGGAGGCGGACAGATGCTTGCTCAGCTTGGTGTCCTTTGTGGAGTCGCACGTTAATGGCCCATAGATCGCTGTCAACCTTGTAGAGCTTGCCGAGCATCACCGTCCTGTGGCCCCAGATTTGGCCTCGCGGCATCATCCGACGAACCTTCGACGGCTCTACCGGCGGCGGAGGTGTCTCACGACACCTGCCAGGGGCTGCTCAGCGCCCGTCGGCGTCACCGTCTCGAAATCGCAATCCGCACGCTGCTCGCGCTGACGAGCCGCCCGATGTCGTGCGGATCTGTCGTGACGATTTCGGCGCACACTCGGCCAGCGACTTGGACCACGGAAGCATCGACAACGTCCGCCGTCCCAGACTTCGCCAGCAACGCTCCTGCCTCGTGGGCCGACGCCTCGTCGAAGGGCACGACCTCGCACCCTCGCAGGAAGCGACGAAGCTGAACCTGTCGATTCGACCGGCTGACTTGTGCGACCACGTTCGCGGGAACGAGCGGGATGATGCCGGCGGAAAGACGAACACGTTGCTCCGCCCAGATGGCGCGATCGTTCCTGTCGGCGGCGATGAGAACGCCGGCGTCATAGACGAGCGCGAGCGTCTTCATCACGATCCGCTCCTCGTCCGCGGACGGCGCTTCGGACCGAAGACCCGAAGCCGCGCGGCGTCGAGTTCGTCCTCGGTCAGCAGGCCATGCTCGGCCTCCCACTCGGCGACGGCTGCGAGTCCGTCACGCATCAGAAGCGAGCGCCGGGCGGCCGCCGTCATCCATGCAGAGATGCTGGTGTGCTCCGCCCTGGCCGCGCGAACGACCTTGGCGTGGACATCCCGGTCGACGGTGATCGCAAGCTTGCGCGCAGGTTTTCCTCGAGGCATGAGTCATTCGATACTACCACGGTGGTAGCGACCCTGCCGCCTATCCGCGTGCGCTGCGGAGTGAAGCTGTCTTCTTCGGACTCCATCGCCGCGAACCTGGGACGAAAGCAGTGCAGCCTAGCGGATCGCTGAGTGAGGTCCCGCTCTGGTTTTCGGCGGGCGGTAGCGATTGCGATTACGGGGGCCGGACGCTGCGGTCAGGCCCTCCGCTTCGCCTGCGAAGCACCCTTCCCGCTGCAAACGCATCCGGTAGCATCAAGCCACTGGTCCAGAAGTGAGGGAAGCCCGGTGGCGAACAACGGTACGAAGCGTACCCCTACGCCGAAGAAGAAGCGCGAACCTGCGGCGCCGAAGGCGCCCAAGCGGACCGCCGCAGCGGCACCGTCAGTGCACAAGATCGCGGGCGTCGTCCGATCGCTGAAGAGCGTCGGCACGTACCCGCCTACGGTCGCGCGCGTCCTCGAGCTGACACGAGGGTGGAGACGTCGCCATCTCACGCGGCATCGCTGCCAGCGAGCAACTTCATGTGGAGCAGCTTCTGGACCGTTTCCTCGTTGAGCATTGTCTACCTCGTTGTCGAAGTACGAAGGGCCACGGATATTGTCGTGCTCGAGCGCAGTGCGCGGCGGCGGCTCGAAGAGCGGCGTGCGATCCAATCCGTTTTTCAGAATCGCCTGCAGCGTCTTGAACGTGGGGCTCCCGATGGAGACGGCGCGTGCGCACGCCGCATCGACGCGCTCGCGTCCGAACCGATCGGCGAGACGGATAACGCCGAGGCAGGCGCGGTACCCCTTCTCGGGGTGCGTACGTCGGCTCATCAAGCGTTGCGCGAGCTCGCCGACGTGAACGCCGACGCTTTCCGCCCACGCCACCACGCGCTCGGGCGGCCACTTGCCGTACTCGCGGTGGGTGCGGCGAGGTACCGAAGCGGCGGCTCTCGGAGCCATGGCAACAAACGACCCACGACCCGTGCTTGGTCGGCGCGTCCGGCGTGCACCGCAACGATTCTCGGGGTTTGAGCGTTATGTCACGCTTGGCTCGCCAAGTGGCTTTGGACGACCTACTCTCTCCCCCCCTCCGGAGTATCAGGCCTTCCGCTCCTCGAAGACCCCATTGTAGACGGCGCCCGCGATGGCAGCACCGATCAGCGGGGCCACCCAGAACAGCCAGAGCTGCTCGAGCGCCCAGCCGCCGCAGAAGATTGCGGGGCCAGTGCTGCGCGCCGGGTTCACCGACAGGTTCGTGACGGGGATCCCGACGAGGTGGATGAGGGTGAGGCACAGGCCGATGGGGATGCCCGCGAAGCCGGCAGGCGCCCGCTTGTCGGTGGCGCCCAGGATCACGAATAGAAAGACCGCCGTCAGCACCACCTCGGTAACCAGGGCCGCGAGCATGCTGTAGCCGCCCGGCGAGTGCTCGCCGTAACCATTCGACGCGAAGCCCCCATGAACGTCGAAGCCCGCCTTGCCGCTGGCGATGACGAACAGGATCCCGGCCCCACCGATCGCACCGATCACCTGCGCCACGACGTATGGACCGGCCTCCTTCGCGGGGAAGCGCCCTCCTGACACGAGCCCGACGGTCACGGCCGGATTGAGATGACACCCGGAGATGTGCCCGATCGCGAACGCCATCGTGAGCACGGTCAGGCCGAACGCCAGAGCGACGCCGAGCAGGCCGATGCCGACCTGGGGAAACGCCGCGGCGAGCACCGCGCTGCCGCAGCCTCCCAGGACGAGCCACATGGTGCCGATGCCTTCGGCGACACAGCGCTTCACGAGCGACATGGCGCCACGATATACCCGGCCAGGATCTCCTGCTTGCCAATTGACTATGAACGTCAGTCGAGGCAATGGAGGGCTCGTGGGAATCCTCGACAAGGCCAAGGACGCCACGGGGGCCGCGGCCGAGAAGGCAGCCGCCCTCAAGGAACGCGCTTCATCCGCGGTGTCCGACCTGACCGAGCAGGCGGCGGCCAAGGCGGGCGCCATCTTCGAGGTCGGCTTCGACCCGGTGACGAGGGCGATCGCCGATTTCAACGCCACGCTGCCCATCGTTCGCGAGGCTGGCTACACGCTCGGCGAGGTGAACGTCGAGGTGGGCCTCTCCCCCAAGATCTCGGCGAGCTTCGTCGTGGCCCAGGCGCTGTCGGACGAACAGACCATGCGCGTCGAGAAGGAGCATGCCGACAGCAAGCTCGCGGTGATGATCATCCGGATGCTGCATCGCGCGGGGAAGCTGCAGAGTGCGCTGACCGTCGGAAGCCCGCGCCCGCTGGGGCTCTCGATCAGCATCGGCCTCGCGCCGTCGGTCACCATCAAGTTTGGTTGAGTTGGCGTGACTCAGAGCCATTCCCAGCAGGGCGGGTGCGTCCTCGGGAGCCACAGCCACGTAGATCGCGCTGACGTCGGCGAGATCCATCGGCATGCGGGAGGGCGGCGACTCGCAGGTGTGCTTGAAGCGCTTCATGCTGTCGTTGCGTCATGAAGAATCCGCACGCGGTGGCGCTTGGTCGACTGGGGGTCTTCGTGGCGGCCCGAAGGGCGGCGCTGCTCGGGCGGCGGCCCTCGCGCTGCCGCGTTTGCCCGATGGGGTAGGCTGCCTGAGTCTCTGCGTCCCCTGTTCCCTGGCTACCGGCTCGAAGATCTGATGTTGCCGGAGAGCCTGGACCTCGTGATGCTCCACGCGCTGACGCGCGGCGGGGTGGAGCATAGGCAGTGGCTCGTTCGCCGATTCGGCGACCAGGGCATTCGCCAGTGGATCGTTCATCACCGCCGACGAGGGCTGGCCGTTCGTCAGATGTCGCCGTGGGTCTCGGAACGAACGGCTCGGCGATGGCAGCGGGATGACTCGTACGCGAACGTCTGGGAGAATCGTTGAGCATTCACGCCGAGGTGCTGACGCCCGAGCAGCGCGCGGTCCTCCGCGCGTCGGCACGCCTCGCCCAGGGATGGGATGCGTACCTGGCAGGAGGCGCCGGGCTTGCGCTTCCTACCTGCCGTCGTCGAGCGGGCACGCTCACGATTTAGTATGAAGTGGCCCCGCAGGTCGGTTTCTCTCTTTTCTGCTTCTTGTGGGTTGGCAAGTACGAGCTCCACGAACGCTGGGACGACGACGCCGTCGGCCGCCAGCGACTCGCGAACACGCGCAGAAAATGTCTCGACGGCGCCTGTCCGGACCCGCAGCGTTTGCGGCGAACCCATCCCCTGACGGTGTTGATCAGTTTGGTCCGACAGTCTCCATGTCGAGGCCTCCGTGCGGGACAGTACCTCGGGCCACTTCATAGAATCTTTTGCGTTGATCTCTTGAGCACGTCGGCCGCACGCTTGGACCGATATCCGAGCCCGGAGCGCGCAGTGCCCAGCAGCGCGCACGCTCGTCGCTTGGACAGGCCGCGCGTTGTCGCGAGCGATAACGCGGATACTCCGCCGCCAGCTCGCGCATCCGAGCGATGACCGGTGCGTCCGTCGCCGAGGGGGTGACCCTCGACGAGCTGGCGACGCACGCGGCTGAACAAGTTCCGCCTCTGCCGGGCGTTGCGAGAGCAGGTGGGCCTGCCGCCCCACGCACACGTCACCCACCCGGCGGGTAAGCCTCGCGCAGGAGTTGCTCACCGCCGGGGTCCCTCAGGCCGAGGCGGCGGTTCAAGTCGGCCTTTACGACCAAAGCGAGCTCCATCGTCACTTCAAGCGGCTGGTGGGGGTGACGCCGGGAGAGTGGGCGCGCGCGGCGGACTGAGTGCTGGCCATCGCGCGGGCGAGCGAGTTTCCCCGTGCGGCCACCGAGGAGGCAGCCGACGCCCTCATCGCCAAGGGCGGGTGCGTGATGGTGATGCGGCTTCCGCAGGTGCACGACACGCGCCGGCAGGGGCGGATCACGTGGCACATCGAGACGGCGCGGCAGAAGGGGCGCGTGGCCTACGTCGGCGAGGGCAGGAACCGGTTGCCGGCCGTACACGTCACCGACGCAGTCCAAGCCTACCGCCTTGCGCTCGAGAGGGGCTCGCCCGGGGCGCGCTACCACGCGGTCGCCGAGGAGGGGGTTGCCCTCCGCGACATCGCCGAGATGATCGGCGAGAGTTTGAAGCTGCCGGTCGAGTCGATCACGCTCGCCGGGGCGGCGGCGTACTTCGGTGGGCTGGCGAGCCTCGCCGTGATCGATCTCGCGGCGTCCAGCCTGCTCACTCGCCGGGAGCTGGGATGGGCCCCCACTGGGCCGGACTTGCTGACCGACCTGCGGAACATGGACTACGGCGCGACATAATCGGTCGACGACTCACCAAGGGACAGTCTCGCCGAAGCGATCGAGGTACTGCAGGCCGGGCCTTCCGAGCTTTGAGACCAACACGTTCACGAGGCTCGGCACGCTCTCCTCGATGCTGAAAGGCGCATCGCGGCCGCCCAACTCGGTGCGAATCCATCCGGGAGCCATGAGCACGAGCGCACGCGACTTCGAGGCTGGCCGCGCCGCGAAGCTCCGCATGAGCATGTTCAGCGCCGCCTTGCTGCCGCGATAGACCTCGCGCATCCCCTTCTCGTTGTTGGTGATGCTTCCCTGCCCGGACGACATCGCTCCGATCAGGCCGTCCGCAGGCACCAGGTCCTGCAGCGCCTCGATGGCGCGCATCGGGCTCAGGGCGTTTGTCACCATGACGCGCATGAACTCTTCCGTGGTCACGTCCCCGATGCGAACGTGCTCGTCGTGGGTGGTGGTTCCAGCGTTGACGAACAGCATGTCGAGCACCCTTCCCGACAGGCGCTCGCGCAGGGCCGCGATCTGCTTCGGCTCGTTGATGTCGACGGTTTCGATCTCCAGCCGCCCCTCGTGCTCCACCGCCAGGTCGTGCAGCTTGGTCCGGATCCCACCCCTGACGGTGCCGATGACGTTCCATCCCTTCTTGAGGAACTCGGCCGCCATGGCGTGGCCGAGGCCGCGCGAAGCTCCGATGATGAGGATGGTGGGGACTTCTCGATTCGAAGGCGTCGAAGGCATGGCGCAATCTACTTTGATCTCAGGCCTACACCGCCATCCTGCGCTATGTGCGCACCGACCTTGGCCGCTTCGCGGCAGCAAGGTCTTTTCGGAGCTCCTCGGCATTGCGCCGCGGGCCGTAGCCTGGCGTGTCGCGCTGGATGCGCCAGCCCTCGGAGAGAGGCCCCGCATCGACCGTGTCGAACCCGAACTCGTCCAGCAGCTTGGTGACCGTCGCCTTGGCCGCCGCATCGTTCCCGGCGATTACGAGCGCGCGGCGATTCGGCGTGCCGCGCGGCTGGCCATGGGTCGTCAGCTCGGCGGCATAGATGTGATTGAACGCCTTCACGACCTTGGAGTTCGGCAGGTGCGCCTGGAGGAGCTCGGAGGTCGTCGTCTTCTCCTCGTCGAGCTCGCGGATGTGCCCGTCGCGTGCCGGGTAGTAGTTGTTCGTATCGATGACGATCTTGTCGGCGAGCGGCTCGACCGGCACGGTGCCGATGGCTCTAAGCGGGATGGTCACCACGACCAGGTCGCCCGCCTTCGCCGCCTCGAGTGCGGTCGCCGCACGCGCCTTCGGCCCGAGCTCGGCCACGAGACCGGAGAGAGTCTCCGGGCCTCGCGAGTTGCTGATCACGACGTCGTAGCCGCTTCGGACGGCCAAGCGCGCGACCTGGCTGCCGATGTGGCCTGCACCAATCAGTCCGATCGTTTTCATCTCGGCGTTGGATGCCCGTAAGGGCCGGTCGGGTGCTCGAAGGATAGGGCCCTGCAGTCGACGTTGCGCGGCGCGGTTCTCCCCATCTATCGTACGGCGCGAGCGCCCCGATGTTCAAATCGCGCGAGTTCGCGACGAACCCCTCTACCAAGCGCATGTAACAGAGGCCCGGCTTGTACCAACGCCAGACCCCTTTGTTTTTAGTTGCGCGGGGGCGCTCGCCGAGCTGGATACGCGCCACCGGGTGGTTCTCTTCGTACGAACCCAGAGGCCGCCCGACCGCCGGCACCTTCCGGAGACCGGGCGGCGGCGAGCGACAGCCTGAGCCAGGCTCGCCGAAGCAATCGTCCCGTTGCTTGACGTCGCATGCGGCTGCCGCGGTGGGTCCGCGCTAACCTGGGGCGGCATGGCCGTACGGTCGCTCGATGCCGCGTCCTGGTCGCGCGTGCCGAATGCGCTCGACCTCAGGGGCGATGGGCCTCACCCGATCGTGGCCGGAGGCGCGGAACTGGTGCTGCTCCGCACACGCGCGGGGTTCCGCGTGTACGAAGGGCGCTGCCCGCATCAGGGCGCGCTGTTGGGTGAAGGCGAGCTCGAAGGCAATTCCCTCGTCTGCCGAAATCATCGCTGGCGGTTCGACGTCGACACGGGCCACCGCATGGGTGGGGGCGCCGCGTGCCTGCGCGCGTGCCCAATTCGCCAAGAAGCCGACGGCTTGTTCGTCGATACCTCCGGCTTGATCCGGGCGCCCGCCCGAGGCGTGGCGCCCGCGCGAGCCCTCGCGGACTTACCCGGCCCGCGGGCCGCCCCTCTGGTCGGCAACGCCCTGCAGCTTGACCCGGGAGCCATCCACCAGACGCTCGAGGGATGGGCCGAGACGTACGGGTCGGTCTACCAAGCGCGCATCGGCGCCCGCAAGTTGGTGGTCATCTCGGACCCGGAGCTCGTCGAGCCGTTGTACCGGGCGCGCCCCGAGACTTACAGCAGACCCTCGCAAGTCCCGCTCATCTTCGAGGAACTGCGCGTCTCGGGCGTGTTCTCGGCGGAGGGAGATGCGTGGCGCACGCAGCGGCGGCTCACGATGGAGGCGCTCTCGCTTCGTCACCTGCGCGCGTTCTATCCCACGCTTGCTCAGGTCGCGCGTCGGTTACTTCGGCGCTGGGGCGGCGCGGCAGACGCCGGCCGCGAGCTCGACGTCAACGAGGAGCTCAAGCGCTTCACGGTCGACGTCACGACTCAGCTCGTTTTTGGCCACGATCTCAACACGCTCGAGAAGGGCGACGAGGACGTCATCCAGCAACACCTCGAGCTCATCTTCCCAGCCTTCGACCGGCGCCTGAGCGCA
>DASPUY010000217.1:0-32860 GCA_035622655.1 Polyangiaceae bacterium | reverse complement strand
CCGCGGATGGCCCACCGGTTGCGTGCTCGGAGCACACGATGCTCTCGACTGCATCCAGCGCGTGCAGACGGGCCGTGTGCTGCTCCGCACTGGCGGCCCTCGCGGTGATCCTTGGGGATGCGACCGGGCGAGCCCAGCCCGCCGAGGTCCCGCCCCAGGCCAGCGGGACCGCGGCAATGGTCGGAGGCTCGGGCGTCGGCCTCCTGCCCTGGCTCTATCTGGAAGGCTCGCTCCTGAGGAGCTCGGGGGGCGTCACGCCCGAGCAGGCACAAGCCGCGCTCACAGAGTACTACACGAACGGGGCGGAGGCCGCATCCGTCCCGAGCTCGGGACCCGGCGCGGAATACTTCACACAGGGAGCGGCGCTGACCGCAGCGCTACCGTCGGTCATGTCGGAGCTCGCGTTCGAGAGCGGCACGGCGCCCGGGACAAGCGCGCCGCCGAGCGCTTCGCCGCCCGGCCCTCAGGGCCCCATGGAGCCGCGCCCTCCCGGGCCAGTGGTTCGACTCGGATCGACCTCGGGCCCCGCGGAAGCGAGCGTCGGGGCGCTCGCGGAGCAGAACGGCGCACCGCCCGTGGAGACAAGCGCACCGCCCGTGGAGACGAGCGCATCCCCCGCGGAAACGAGCACACCGCCTGCGGAAATGGGCGCGGGTGCGCCAGGCGAGACGAATGGCTTGGGGGCCGCCGCGACGAGCGCACCGCCTGCGCCAGGTACACCTGTGGCTCCAATGGAATCCGAGCCGGGCGCCGCCGGCGCATTCGCCCAGCCCGGAGTCGCCGCTTCGTCGACGGGGCAGGTCGGCGAGCCACGCGGGAATCCCTCGTCCAGCCAGGGAGCACCCGAAGCCATGCCCTCGAGCGTCGGCCTGACGGTTGGAACCTCTGCCGCGACGACGCCCGCAGCGAGCGACCGCCGTGGCCTGCAGGTCGACTCGGTACGCCCGGCGGCCAGCTGCCGCCAGACGGTGCTCACGCTACTCGGAGGCATCCTCGTCGGCGCCCTGCTCGTGGTCACCGGAATGCGGCTCGGTCGCCCACGGGGCACGGCCTTGCAATCTACCCGGCACGATGCGCGCGGGGGGTAGTCGCGCCCGGACGACGGCCCCACGCCCCACCCCCCTCGCTTCCATCCCTCGGAACGCGCTCCAAGGTTCTCTCAGCGGATGGACCGGATCAGATCGCGAACGACCTCGACGGGCGGATCGTCGGTCCTGGCCGTGAGGAATCGACCCCCTCTCGAAACGATGCCGTCCTTCCACTCTTGTGTGAGCGCAGCAAGGACGCCGAGATAGTGATCGCGCGACGCGCGGGCGTCGGTCTCGACGAGATCGCGTCCTTCGAGCGCGCGCAGCCGCACCGTCCCCTCGAACGGAAACGTCGTCTCCGACGGGTCGAGCGTGCGCACGACGCCGAGAACCCGGCCCCCGGAGGTCATCGCCGCGACTCGAGCGATTTCGGAGCTTGGCCAATCGATCAGGTCGCTCACGAGGACGAATATCGTGCCCCGGCGTGCACCGCGAGCGGCCGCGTGGATGGCACGTTCAAGCATCGAGGGGTCGAGCGTGGCGTCCCCGGACACCTCCACCGACTCCAGCGCGGCGACGATTCGCTCGAATTGCTCTCTCCCGTTCGCGCGACTCACCGGAACGGCATGGGCGCCCGCGACGAAGGAGAGCCCCACGGGATCGCCCTGCGCGAGCGCCACGCGAGCCAGCGCGGCGACGACCACGGCGCCGAACGCGATCTTCGCGCCGGGCGCGCGCGGGCTGCGGTAACCCATCGACGCCGAGGCGTCGAGCAGCAGACACAGGGCTCGGTCGGTCTCCGTCTCGAACTGACGAACGACCAGACGATCGTGGCGCAGCAGAGAGCGCCGATCGAGCCAGCGCAGATCATCACCGGGAACGTATTCGCGATACCCGCCGAACTCGACGCCCGACCCGCGAAGCGCGCTTCGGTGAAGCCCCGAGTAGACGCCCTCGGCGACCTCCCGAGCCCGGACGCGAAGAGGCGACAGCTCGCCCCAATCGATCGAGGTCCGAACGGACCTCTTTTCGTCCATGGGCCGCGCGGGAAAACCGCCGCTCGCGCTCACGGGATCGATACGTCCGGGGGCAGCGGCCCCCCGATCTGAGTGCGCGTCGGGTCCAGGATGTCGCGAGCGAGCGTCACTTCGGCGAGCTCGAGACCGGTCCCCGCCACGACCTGCCGCAATAGGTCGTCCCCACCTTTCGTGTCCCCGGAAAGCCTGCGATCCATGGCCGCATAGAACAGCGCCTCGTACTTCTGAATGGGCGTGGAAGCGCGGTTGATGAGATCGTCGCCCCTCAGCTTGCCCTCGCCGAATCGAGCGAGCGTCGCGATCCAGCGACCGTCGTCGGGCGTCGAGGAGAAAACGCGATCGGGGATGCCATCCGTCGGGACGTGTAGCTGGCGCTCGAGGAGCCTGACCCAGAGGGCGAAATAGACGAGGTCGTCCGCGTCGAGATCCGCGGCCACCGCTCGCTGCAGGCCATCGCGTGCCGGACCGACGTCCCCTCTCACGAATGCCCGGCCGATGAGAAGCTCGATCGTCTGCGCGGCCTGATGCTTGTCGCCCGGCGCGGCCTCGTACGCGCGCTCGAGGGCGCGCTGCGCAGGTTGGACCGCCCCGAAGCGATCGAGGACTCGTGCCAGCACTCGCTCGACGCGAGCAAGCCCATCGGCGTCCTGCAAATTGCGCGACTGGACCAGCTCCTTCAACGCTTCGGCGAGCGGTGTCCTCGCGCCGGCGACGTCTCCGTTCTCGCGGGTCACGTCGCTGATCATGAGCAGCACCTCCCCGCGTAGCGCGCTGTCGTGCTGAGTATCCTCGGCCGCCAGGGCCGAGCGCAGGTGGGTGAGGGCGGAGGCGGTTTGCCCGTCGCGCCATTCGATCCGTGCAAGGGCCAGGAGCACCCCTCCGGAGACTTCCTCCTCGGCGGACTCCTTGAGCAGGGCGCGGGCCTGCTCGATCCGACCCTCGCGAAGCTCGATTTCGCCCATCGCCGCCCGCACGCGCGCTGGACTCGGGCGCAAATTGGCTCCCATGGCCCTCTGGGTGATCAGCGAGAGGAGCGGTTGCGCAGCGCGATACGTTCGTCGGGCGGCGTCGGGATCGCCCGCTTCCTCTTCCCTCGCCATGGCCGAGAGCGACAGGCCGAGAGCTTGGCTGGCGACCGACGCCTCAGGATGGGCGCGCACGGCGTCCAAGACGAGAGCCGGTGCGCTCTCGGCCATCCCGAGCTCATCGAGCGCAATGACGAGCGAGAAGGCTACCTGCGGGACGGTGGGATCGAGACGGTAACACTCGCTCGCCACGCCGAACGCGGCGGCGCCGAACAGATCGCGGTCCTCTTCGAATTCCCCCTCGTCTCGCCCCGGCTCTCGGCCGGTCAGCGGGCGCAACTGGCCGAGCAGATCGATGTAATGCGCGACGCTTCGCTCCTGAGCCACCGCTTCGAGCGCGGCGGCGAACGGCGGGCGCTCCGACTCGAGCAGCTCGCGAAGCTGCGTCCGCTCGAGCGCTGCCATCGCGCCCGTCACGTCGGCGTCGCGCAGATAGATCGCCGCGAGGACCAGCGGTCCAGTCTCGAGGGCTCGCCAGGCCTCCGTGCCTTCCTCCCGATCGGGTTGGACGCGCGTCCTTCGGAACTTGTCGCGAAGCGCAACCGCGCGCTGCACCCACACGAGTGTCGCCTGGACCGCGTCCGCGACGGCCGACTCGGTCGGCTCGAGCAGACGTCGGCGAACCGCCACCCGTTCGAACGCCCCAGCGCTCGCGATCGGGCCGCCTTCCGCGACTGCCGTGCGCGTCCACTCGTCGAGCGCACGCAGGTGCGAACGGATGTCCGCACGTTGCGCGTCGGGCGCGAGTTGCAAAAGTAGCTCGTACACGGCCCGGGAGCGTCCTTCGTCTCCCCGCACCGCAAACTCCTTCGCCGCTCCATCGAGGGCGACCGCTCCGCTCGGACCGAAGGAGCCGGCGATGGAGTCGCCGCTGCGGGCGAGGTACAGCGCACCCGTCACGGCCGCGAGACCGCGAAGGGGCGCGTGGGCGTCGAACCGCCTGGCCGCACGATCCATCTGACGTGCCTCGACGGCGCCGAGGCGAATGGAGCGCTCGGGGGAGCCCGGCTCGGTCAGCAGCACGTCGTGCAAGGCGCTGGCAAAACCGTCGTCGTTGACCTGGGCTTGGACCGGTCCGACCCGCTCCGTGCCCACTTTCGGCTCGGTCGCGTGAACGGCGCAGCCCAAAGGCCCCCACGCCAGGCCGGCCGCGAATCCCAAGACTCCCAGCGACGTTCGGCGGAAAGGCGACCCAAGCATTCCGCCGTTCAGTCTACACGGTGCGACCGTGACCGCGAGCGGGGCCAGCTCCACATCGCACCGGGCAGGACGATGTCCCTCATGCGAAGGGGGGTGCACTTCGGGGAGATCGGCGGCCCGTAACCGTGGCATCATCATTTCTAATCGGGTCATGAGCGTCAGCGAGTTCCTCCGCTTTTATGCCGCAACGGACGTCGGCAAGGTACGCGACCACAACGAGGACAACTTTCTCGTCGACAAGAAGCTCTCGCTCTTCGTGGTCGCCGACGGAATGGGTGGGCACGCCGCCGGCGAGGTGGCGAGCGCGATTGCAGTCCGGGCCGTTCACGAGGAGATTCGCCGTGAAAAGGAATTGCTCGACGACTACGTCGCGGGAGCGACCGGCGCCAGCAAGGTCACGACCAAGGACATCGTGGCCCTGCTGGAGCACGCCGTGCAGCGTGCATGCTCGAAGATTCACCAGGAGGCCGCCAGCGACCCGACCAAGCGCGGGATGGGAACGACGCTGAGCGCGCTGCTCGTGCTCGGACACCAGGGGTTCATCGCTCACGTGGGCGACAGCCGCATTTACCTTGCGCGCGGAGCGCGAACCCAGCAGGTCACCGAAGACCACACCGTCTACAACGAGCTCGTCAAGCGCGGAAAGCTGACGCGGGAGCAGATCGAGAAAGTCCAGCAAAAGAACGCGATCACGCGCGCCGTGGGCGTCTACGAGCGCGTCGAGGTCGATACGCTCGTCATCGAGCTCATCGGCGGCGACACGCTGGTGCTCGCAAGCGACGGACTCCACGGCTACCTCGAATCCCCCGAGGAGCTCAACGGGCCCCTCTCGCTCGAGGGCGACGCCAGCGTGAAAGCGCTCGTCGATCTGGCGAATTCTCGCGGCGGCCGGGACAACATCACGACGATCGTCATCAAGGTCGGCGCCGAGGGGGCGGTCGACGCCGCCGAGGCGAAGCGCGCGGCGCTCAAGCGCGACGTCCTCGCGAACATGGCGCTCTTCGCCCGGCTGACCGAGCGCGAGCTTTTGCGCGTGATGCAAGCCGTGCAGGTCCGCGAGTTCAAGGAAGGCGAGGTCGTCATCCGCGAGGGCGACCGCGGGGACGAGCTTTTCATCGTGCTCGAGGGCAAGGTGCGCGTCTCGCGTGGAGATCAGACGATCACGCATCTCGGTCCCGGAGAGCACGTGGGGGAGATGGCGCTGATTCGCAGCGTTCCCCGGTCCGCGACGGTCACGGCCGTCGGCGGCGCAGCGGTGCTCATCGCCATACGGCGCGCTGATTTTTTCGAGATTCTTCGGAAAGAACACGAGGTCGCCGTCAAGATGCTGTGGCAGTTCCTGGGCGTCCTTGCCGACCGGCTCGACCAGACCAACAGCGAGCTTCACGAGATGAAGCGAGAGCGAGCCGCAGAAGACCTCACAGCCGAAATCTTCCCCGAGGTGGACGTCGAATCCATCGCGCCCGGTCCCCCGAACGCCTGACGATCTCGATGCGGGGCCCCATCACGATCGCCGTGATCCTCTGCGGCGCCACAAGCGGCTGCCGGGGGGCGCCCGCCGGCTCCAGCGGTGCCGACGCGTCCGGGAAGACGGCGCTGGGCACCGACGCGGGCTCGCCTACGCACCGCCCCTCCCCCCTGCCGCGCAAGCCGACGGACGACGGCGCCGCGTGTCGCGCCATCGCCGTCGACGGCGATGTCGGGCGGGGGGAATCCGTGTCGCTCGCAGCCTTGGACGGCGGCGGGGCGCGACTCGCGACCCTCGATCCAGTACCGGACGGCACCTGGATTTCGCTCGGATCGAGTGCACGAGTCGTCCTGAAGGACGCCCACGGTGTCCGTGAGACCACGTTCCTGGGACCGGGCCGCGCCCGCGGCTGCGTCGGTCGTCAGGGCGAGTCATGGCTCGCCGCGGGTCGTTTCGAGGGCTTGATGGGCGGCTCGGAACCGCCCTCGGCCGAGCAATGGGTCGTGACCCCGCTTGGCGTCTTTCGGTACGTGTCGGCCAAGATCGACATCGACGTGACCCCGAGCGCGACGACCGCATCGATCGCAGGCGGCACCTGCTTCTTGTGGAACGCCGACGACAGCCACGTCGAGAAGAAAGGCGAGAGGAGAGACGCCGGCACGATGGGCGCGGCCGACACGATGGATGCCCCCTGGGAAAGGTTGAGCGCGGGCGAGGTACGGATCCTCCCCGTGCCCGGCGGCTCCACGGGCCTCGGCGCCAAGCGCGCCACCGACACGTGCTTACTACGCGCAGCGCGGGCCGAGGAGCTCGCGCGGGCACTGCTCGTGCGCGATGCCGGCCAACTGCCCACCGGGGAGACCATCGCCGAGCAGGTGCGAGCGCGGCGCCTCGCGCACGCTTCCTGCAGCATGGCGCGACTTCGCGTCGACATCCTCGCGTCCACCGAGGGTCGAGGCGTGACCGATTCATTCACCAAAGCCCTGAACGAGGCCGACAACGCCTGGTCCCGGGTCCCGCTGCGCTGAGTCGCAGTTGACACTTTCGACAGCGCTCCGTTAGCTATGGGCGGGTAAGGCGCATGGTCCGCCCGCCGCGCATCATCGCAGCGATCGCGTTGTCGGCCGTGAGCCAGCCCGCGCGGGCCGACGAACCGGTCGGCGAACGAGAGCCGCCGCTCATGCGCCAGGCGGCCGAGATCACGATGGTGGCCAGCGCCTTCGACAAGAACGACCCGTTCGACGTCAACGTCATCGTGGGGTTCACCGAGTCGTGGCAACGCGCCGGCATCCGCCGAGAGACGCCGGCCGCGCAGGGCAGCGCCATTTTGGGGACCGAAGACATCGCGACCTATTCGTCGACGAAGTCGGGGCTTCTCGCGGGAGCAGACATCGGCCTCTATCACGATCTGGCGCTTTTGCTGCGGGTGCCGATCATCTTGAGCTGGTCGCAGCGACTCGACGACCTCGACGGGTCCGCCGCCGCAGCTCCCCAGCGACTCGCCGATCCTTCGGGCGGACAGCTGTTCACGGTCCCGTTCAACAGCCCGACACGCAGCGGGGTCGACTACGTCTCGGCCGGCCTCGACTGGGCGATTTTCGACCAGGAGCGCGACTCGACGAAGCCGACGTGGGTGATCGGAGTCGAAGGACGGCTCGCGGTGGGCCCCCCGCTGCACGCATGCAACGCCAATGCGAATCCTCAATGTCCCGATCCATCGAACCCCAGCGTCGCCCGCGGCCCCGGGATCAGCCGGGGAATGGACGGTCTCGTCGCGAAAACGATTTGGTCGCGACGGGTGGGCTACGTCGAGCCCTACACGGGACTGTCGGTGCTCGCGGAATTTCCCCAGGCGAGCAGCGAATACGCGAAGTGGAACCCGCCCGAGGATCTCCAGCGCATCCCGCCCGTGGTGGGTTCGGTCGCCCTGGGTCTCGAGGTCGTGCCCTACGAGCAACGCGAGAGCTTCCAGAAAGTCAGCGCCGACTTCCGCGTGAAGGCGGCGTACCACTCGCCGGGCCGCGATTACTCGGAGCTCTTCGACGCCCTCGGGTCGTCCGAAGCCGCCTCGCTGCGCACGCCGAACCCCGCAGCTTACATGGCCGGGCCCAACAACACGAGCGTCCCCAACGACAACGACCAAGTGTACTTCAGCGGGATCACGGAACAGCAAGCGTTCGGGAGCGTCACGGTTTCGGCGTCGGCGACGTGGCAGGCGGGCGAGTACATCAAGTTCACCCTCGGAAGCGCCCTTTCCTACGAACAATCGCACCTCGTCACGGCGGCCGATCCCTGTACGCCCAACGGCAACACGAACGCGGCTCTCGCGGGCCCATGCGTCAATCCACAGACGGAAACCCCCCTCGGCGTTCCCAACCCGGACCACCGAGACACCATCGATTCGCCCGGGCACCGCTTCTACGTGGACGACGCCGCCGTCGTCGACGTTTGGGCCATGGGCATCGTCATGTTCTGAATGTGTCGATCTTGGCGGGGGGAGCGCGGAACGCGATGCCCCACGCACTCGCCCGCCGAAACCGCTACACTCGATCGAAAATCGGTAGAGTCGGCGTCCGCCATGCGCATGTCGTTCCTCGTCGTCGCAGCCCTCGTCATCTTGGCATGCGCGCGCAACGCCCACGCGGCCGATGTCTCGCCGACGGCGCAGGCGCCGTCGGGGGACGAGAAGCGGACCCGCCCCCCGGTCGTCATCTGGCCCACCTTGACTCCGGCCGGCGACGGTCCGGGCGCGTCCCCCCTGCACAAGCCGCAACCGATTACGGACAAGGACGTCTACGAACGAGCCCTCGAGCTCGACGTGACGCTCCGTGACGCCGTCCAGGATCTGGGCTTCATGCTGTACGTCGCGGAAGCGGGTCCGCGCCCTGGTCGCACCCGCGATGAGGACTTGATCGCCCGCGCAGGCGACTCCGCCGCGGGCGGGTCCGAGGGCGGCACCTGGGTCGTCAGTCCGCGGATCGAGGCTGGGGGCGGCGGCGAGTACATCGTCCGGATCGTCGCGGTGCCGCCCAACGGTCACGAGCTCCGCGTTCGAGTCGAGACAGTGGCCGGGGATTCGGTGAACGTGCGCGGCCTCGTCATGCTTCGCGATCTGCTTTCCAACGCGACCGCGACACAGGCTGCGATCGAGAACGAACGCGAACAGGCGGCGCGTGGGACGACGCAGGGCATCACCGCGCCGCCGCGCTCGGAAGGCCGAGCCGTGCTCGCGGTCAATGCAGGACTGTTCGGCGGGTTTGCCGCATTCAGCATCCAGCGCGCCAGCGGATCGACCGACCCGCGAGTGCTCTACCCATTGCTTGCGCTGGGGACCGGAATCGGTCTCGGCGCGGCCCTGCTCGTGGCCGATGAATGGGACGTGACGGTGGGCGATGCCTGGGTGCTCTCCGCCGGGGCGGGGTGGGGGGCAGCTTCGGCTTTTCTCATCACCGCGGGGGTCAATCTCCAACCCTTCGACGACCGATATTCTTGGGGCGTCGGCGGCGGCCTCATTGGAGCGACGTTGGCGACCCTCGCCCTGACGCGCGGGCACATGGATGAGGGAGACGCGGTGCTCGCTCATTCCGGGGGGGCGCTCGGATTGCTGGTCGGGGGGGCGACGGAGCTTCTTTACCGAGGAACGTCGCTCACGACGACGACGACCCCTTACACCGGCATGGGATACGGGGCGGCGATCGGCCTGGTGGCCGCAGGGGCCTTCGCCACCCAGGTGACCGTGTCGCCGTCCCGGGTTCTGCTCGTCGACGTCGGTGTGGGCGCCGGAGCGCTCGTCGGCGCCGCGGCCGGGAGCCCCCTCATCTTCCAGAACGCAACCCCGGCAAGAACGCGCGGGTGGCTCGCGACGACGCTCGGCGGCAGTGCTGCGGGCGGCGTTACCGCGTGGCTTCTCACGCGCGATTCGAACGGCGGTCGAGCAAGGCATTCTTGGCTTCCCGGCGAGCCGTCCGTGGGGATCATCGCAACTACTTCGACGCCGCAGCGAGAGGTGCCGGCCTACGGCGTCGCTTGGACGGGATCGCTGTAGTCGCTGCTTCGTGCCGCCTTGCGAGCCCGCAGGCAGCGACCCCGCTCGAGCTCAGGGAAAGATCTCACGCTCCTTGTACACGGCCTCGATGCGCTGGAGCCCCAGCGCGTACGCGGCGATGCGCATGTCGCAGCGCTTCACGCGGGCGAAATCGCTCACCTCGCGATACGCGCGCTTCATCGCAACTTCCAGGCGCGCGTCGACTTCTTCTTCCGTCCACATCTCGGAGCGCTTGTTCTGCACCCACTCGTAGTAACTGACCGTCACCCCGCCCGAGTTGGCCAGCACGTCGGGCAAGAGGTCGATGCCTTTCTCGAGCAAAATGCGCTCACCTGCGGGGTTGGTCGGGCCGTTTGCGCCCTCGACGACGAGCTTGACGTCGAGCGAGCGCGCTTCGGCCTCGCCGATTTGGTTTTCGAGCGCGCACGGCGCGAAGAGGTCCGCCTTCGTGGCGAAGAACTCCTCGCGAGTGATCGCCTTGCCACCCGGGTATCCGGCGATGCTGCCGTGAGCTTCGACGTAGTCCTGCAGCTTGTGCGCGTTGAACCCTTCCGGATTGTACATGTACCCGGTGTGATCGCCCACGGCGACGGTCGATACCCCGAGCTTGGCAAGAATGACTGCAGTGTTCGAGCCGACGTTGCCGTAACCCTGAACGAGCATCGTGGCGCCTTCGAGGTTGAAACTTTTCTCCTTCGCCCATTCGAGCAAGCAGAAGACGAGGCCTTGGCCAGTCGCCTTCTGGCGGCCGAGCGTTCCTCCGCTCGCCACCGGCTTGCCGGTGACCACGCCCTTGACCATCTGTTTCTGCGCGGAGCCGACCATGTTCGAGTACGTGTCCATCATCCACGCCATGATCTGACTGTTCGTTCCGACATCGGGGGCGGGGATGTCGTATTCGGGCCCGATGTTCTCGCCCAGGGCATGCGTGAAGCGGCGGGTGATCCGCTGAAGCTCCTGTCGTGAGACCGAGTGGGGATCGAACTTGATGCCGCCCTTGCCTCCGCCGAACGGCAGACGCATGAGCGCACATTTCCAGGTCATCATGGCGGCGAGCGCCTTCACGTCGTCGAGCGCGACTTGCGGGTGGTAGCGCATCCCGCCCTTGAAGGGGCCGAGCAGGTTGTTGTGCTGCACGCGGTAGCCCTTGAAGAGACGCACCTCGCCACCGTCCATTCTGACCGGAAAGTTGACGATGATCTCGTTCTTGGGCTGGGTCAGGATCGTCTGGACGTACGGTTCGAGCTTTGCAACGCGCGCGGCGCGCTCGAGGTAGTCCTGAACGGCCTTGTAGAAGTCGTACTCCTTGGCCGCGATCCCCCTGGAAGGGGGCGGCACGGACACGGGATCGCTGATGCGTTGCCCCCTCGCGCCGTCGGGCGAAAGCTTGTCGGTCATCGATTTACTCCATGCGACAGTTGCGTCGCGAGGTGGGGCGCCGCGGCCCCGACCTGCTCCGTCAAGGATAGCTGCTCAGGGCGTCCAGGCCCACTGCGCGTACAAGTAGACCACCACGGACGTGGCGATGACTGCGTCGACGCGATCGAGGACCCCCCCATGCCCCGGGACGATCGCGCCGGAGTCCTTGACGCCGGTCGAACGTTTGAGGAGCGATTCGCCCAGGTCTCCAGCCGGCCCGAACACTCCCGCGACGAGTCCGAGCCCGATGGCATGCCCCAAGGGAAGGACGCCACGCAGGTACGAGAGCGAGGCGCCCGCGGCCCAAACGACCGCTGCCACGAGTCCTCCGACAGCGCCTTCGACGGTCTTCTTGGGCGAGACGGCTTCGTAGAGCTTGTGGCGGCCGAAGAAGCGGCCGGCGAAGTAGGCTCCGGTGTCGGGGAACCATGCGAGCCCGATCGCGAGCAGCGCAGCGCCGGCACCCACGTGACCGGCGTCGAACGTGCGACGCAAGACGGCCAGAAGCGTGAGGGGGACGGCGACGAAAAGCGGGCCGAAGCCGAGCGAGCACGCCCGCAAAGCGGCGGTCTCGAGAGGAGCGATCCTCAGGAGCGTGACCAGCGGGCCGGAGAGGGGCACGAGCGTGAGGACGGCCATGAGCGCGCGCGGATTCGCAGGCTGCGCGAACACGGTCAGTGATGCGGCCAGCGCGACGAGAACGCCAATCGCACGCGCGACTCGGTCGTTCCGGTGAGTCATCGCGAAAAGCTCGTACGAGCCGACGAGCGCCGCCGGAAGAACCAGCGCATAGAAGGCCCACGGGGGAGCCAGGTAAAGAAGCACGAGGATGAGCGGTATGCCGACGGCAGCCGTGGCGAATCGCTGCACGAGGTTCGAGACCCTCGCGGTCATTTCAGATGGCGATCGGCGTGGCGGCCCGGGACGGCACCGGCGGCGCTGGACATGCCACGGTTGCGCCGGGGAGCGTCAAATCGTTGACGGAGGTCGAGTGGGCCGGAGCGTCCGCAGCCCCTGGGCGAACGGGGGCGCCCGTCGCCTGGGCCGCGCCCGGTGCCAGAGGGGTGGCCATCGTGGGAGGGGTGGCCATTGTGGGAGCGCCGACCAGGCCGAAGCGCCGCTCGCGCCGCTGGTAACTTGCAATGGCTCGAAACAGGTCCCTTTCGCGGAAGTCGGGCCAGAGAACATCGGCGAAGTGCAGCTCCGCGTACGCGAGACCGTAGAGAAGGAAATTCGAGATACGACGTTCGCCGCCGGTCCGGATGATGAGGTCCGGATCGCCCACCGACACGCTGGGGATGTGAGCGCGAAACGCTTCGGCCGTCACCTCGTCGGGGCGCATCCGACCATCCGCAACCGCAATGGCGATCTCGCGCGCCGCGTGCGCAATCTCCTCGCGGCCGCCGTAGGACAGCGCGAGCGTCAGCGTCATCTCATGGTGATGGGCGCTTTCGTCGCGCAGGGGATCGAGCACGGCCCGCACGATTGCGGGCAGACGACCCAGGTTACCGACCGCGTTCAGGCGAATGCCGTTTTCGAGGATCTCGTCCCGCTCGCTCAGCAAGAATTCGCGCAAGAGCTGCATGACCGCGTCCACCTCGTCCTCGGGACGGGCCCAGTTCTGTTCACTGAAGGCGTAGAGGGTGAGCGCCCGCAGGCCCAGCCGTCGCGACGCGCGCACCGTTCGCCGCACGGCGCTCGCCCCTTCGCGATGACCTGCGGTGCGCGACTGCCCGCGCAGCTGCGCCCAGCGACCGTTGCCATCCATGATGATGCCGATGTGCCCTGGGAGATTCCGGGCTTCGACGAAGTCCATGCCTGGTTGGCCGAGGTACCACGAGGGTAGCGTCCGAGCAATGAGCGATAACGTCCAGGCCATGAGCGCGAAGGCCCCCACTTCGCGCGCAAACGGGCGCCAACGGCCCAGGGGCCGCGGCCAACGGGCCACCGGCCAACGGGCCACGGCCAACAGGCAACGGGCAGACGAGCAAGCGAGCAAGCAAGCAGCAAGCAGCAAGACCGAGGAGCGGCGGAGCCTTGCGAGCAGGAGCGCCGGCAGTATGGTGAGCTGCCACTCGCCCGTCGGGTGCCCGGCGCGGTGCCCGCTGCACCGCTCGGGAAAGCACCCCCCTGGGTGCCCGGGCACCCCCCCAGGAGCAAGAGGTTGACCGCCGCCATGGATGCCGCCACCCCCGCCCCTGCCGCTTCTTCGAGGCATCCGAGCGCGATCCTGAGCGACCTCAAGGAGGCAGCGCGCAAGCGCGTGCCGACCTACGAAGAACGGATCGACGCGCTCGACAGGCTCCAGGCGGCGCTCGTCGCTCGCAAGGACGCCATCGTACGGGCCGTCGCCGCGGATTTCGGGCATCGATCGAAGCACGAGACGTTGATGGGCGACATCCTCCCCGTGCTTGGCGCAATTCAGCATACGAAAACGCATCTGCGCGATTGGATGGAACCGGAGGACCGCGAGACGGACTGGGTGCATTTCCCGTCCACTTCGAAGGTCATCCATCAGCCGCTCGGCGTGGTCGGGATCATCGCTCCCTGGAACTACCCGTTGCAGCTCACGCTCTCGCCCCTCGTCGGGGCCGTCGCCGCGGGCAACCGTTCGATGATCAAGCCGAGCGAGCTCGCGCCGCGTTCGGCCGACGTTCTGCGCGACGTCGTCGGCGACGCCTTCGCCGCCGATTGGGTCGCAGTCGTCACGGGCGGCCAGGAGGTGGCCGAGACGTTCGCCGCCTTGCCCTTCGACCACCTGATCTTCACGGGGTCGACCCGGGTCGGCAAGCTCGTGATGCGCGCCGCCAGCGACAATCTGGTGCCCGTCACTCTGGAGCTCGGCGGCAAGTCACCGGCCATCGTCGGCCGGGACTATGACGCCGGTACCGCGGCATCGCGAATCATGTGTGGGAAGACGTTCAACGCGGGCCAGACGTGCATCGCGCCTGACTACGCGCTCGTGCCCACCGACGCGCGGGGCTCGTTCGTGGAGGGGTGCCGTGCGGCCGTGACCCGCATGTATCCGACGCTCGCTGGAAACCCCGACTACTCCGGGATCGCCAGCGATGCCCATTACGAGAGGCTCCGAGCCCTCGTCGACGACGCGAGAAGCCAAGGCGCCGAGGTGGTGGAGCTCGATCCGGCGAACGAAAAGCCGGGCGCCGACGCAACCGCGCGAAAGATCGCGCCGACGCTCTTGCTGGGCGTGACCGATTCGATGCACTGCATGCAGGACGAGATTTTCGGACCACTGCTTCCCATCGTGACGTACGCCGGGATCGACCAAGCGATTGCCCACGTGAACGCGCGGCCTCGCCCGCTGGCGCTCTATTACTTCGGCCACTCCGAGGCGGAGACCAACCGGGTGCTGACGGAGACCCTTTCGGGCGGCGTCACCATCAACGACACGCTGCTCCACATCATGCAAAACGATCTTCCCTACGGCGGGGTCGGGGCAAGCGGGATGGGCAAGTACCATTCGCGCGAGGGGTTTCTTGCGCTCTCGCACCAGAAGTCGGTGTTCCGTCAGTCGTGGATCCGCGCCCGCGGGTTGCTCGTGCCGCCGTACCGCGCGACCGCCGACCGGCTGCTCCGATTCTTGCTCGGCGCGTGAAGGATGCGACGATGACGAGTCGAGCAGTGGGCGCCGTCGTCGTGGGCGCGGGACACAACGGTCTGGTCGCGGCCGCGATGCTGGCGAGGGCAGGACTCGAGGTGACCGTCTTCGAGGAAAAGACCGTCGTCGGCGGCGCTTGCAAGACCGAAAGACCGTTTGCGAGAGCCCCGAAGCTGCCGGCGTCCACCGGCGCGTACTTGCTCGGGCTGATGCCCCCGGAGCTCGTGGCGAAGCTCGGCGTGGAGTTTCCAATCGTGCGCCGGGATCCGCACTATTTCCTGCCGACGACCGGCGAACGACATCTCATTTTCGGGTCGGACCGGGAAGCGATGAAGCGTCAGTTCGCGCGCTTCTTCTCGGAGCGCGACTGGCGTGCCAACGAGTGTCTCCAGAAGGAGGTCGCACTGCTGCGCGACGACGTGGCCCCCAGCTGGCTCGAGGAGCCTGGCTCGATCGAGGAGACCGCCGAGCGCTACGTGCGGCCGTCGCTCCGTGAGACGTTCGTCGCGCTCTGCCGCGGATCGATCGGCGACTACTTGTCGCGGTTCGACTTCAAGAGCGACCTTCTCCGCGCGATGTACGCGGTGACCGACGGTTTCTCCGGACTCGATGGGACCTTCAGCAGCCCCGGCACGGGAATGAATTTTCTCGTCCACAACATGTGCCGTTTGCCGCAGGCGGGGGGAGCCTTTGCCGTCGTGAGGGGTGGAATGGGGACGGTCACCGGCCGCCTCGCGGAGGCGGCCCAGCGGGCCGGAGCGATCATTCGAACGGGTTGCAAGGTCGAGCGAATCGTCGTCGAGCGCGGCCAGGCGCGCGGCGTCGCTCTCGAGGACGGCACCGAGGTATCCGCCACGCTCGTCCTGTGCAACGCCGATCCGTTCAGGATGCTGGCTCTTGCGGGCGTAGGCTCGTTTCCCCGGCAGTATGCCGCCCGGATCGACCACTACCGACACGACGGTACGACACTCAAGGTCAATCTCGCGCTGCGTGACCTTCCGCGCTTCGCGTGCGGCGTGTCCTTCGAGGAGGTCGGGGGCGCGACCGTCCACTTGCTGCCCGACGAGGGCGAGGTGATTGCTTCGCTCGAGCGCAGCTACGCCGACGCCCATGCAGGGCGCCTTCCCGACTTTCCTGCGATCGAGTGGTACATGCACACCACGATCGATCCCACGATGCGCGACGAGGAAGGACGCCACGGCGGAGCGCTGTTCGTGCAGTGGGTACCGTTTGGGCTCGCCGACGGCACGTCCTGGGAGGCGGAGGAAGACCGGTACGTGCGACATCTGCTCGCGATCTGCGATCGCTTCGCACCGGGAACGAGTGAGCTCGTCGTGGACGCCTTCACACTGACACCACCCAAGATCGAGCGGCACTTCGGCATCACCCACGGCCATATTCACCACGTCGACAACCGGTTCGGCTTCGCCGATCGCCTCGCCTATGCCACGCCCATCGCGGGACTCTATTCGTGCAGCGCGGCGACACACCCGGCCGGCAGTGTCATTGGATGCGCTGGCCACAATGCGGCGATCCGGGCGCTGCGAGACCTCGGCGTCCCGAGCGGTGTGTCGTGAGCCGGTGCGCATGACCTGCGTGCGCCGGCCCGCGTACGCTATCTTCGACGCGTGCCGGTCTACGCGCTCGGACGAGCGCTCGTGTTCCCGTCGCCGGATCAGGCGGTCGACGGCCTCCTCGCCGTCGGGGGCGATCTGTCGCCGGAGAGGCTGCTCCTCGCCTACAGTCAGGGCATCTTTCCCTGGTACGATGAAGATCTGCCGATCCTGTGGCACTCGCCCGATCCGCGCTGCGTGATCCTCGTCGACGAGCTCCACGTCGGCCGCACGTTGCGACGAGTGCTGGAGCGGGCGACGTACGAGGTGCGTTTCGACACGGCTTTCGAGCGTGTCATCGCGGCGTGCAAGACCACTCCGCGCCGCGGACAAGGAGGAACCTGGATCACCGACGACATGCAGCGCGCATACATCGAGCTGCACCGGTTGGGCTACGCCCATTCGGTGGAGGCATGGGAGAGCGGCGAGCTCGCCGGAGGCCTTTACGGAGTTTCCCTGGGGCACGTCTTTTTCGGTGAGTCGATGTTCTCCCTTCGGCCAAACGCTTCGAAGATCGCGCTCGTCCACCTCGCCCGAAGGCTTGCCGCATGGGGCTTTCGCGTGATCGACGCGCAAGTGGCCACGCCGCACACGGTAGCCATGGGCGCCCAGCAGTGGCCTCGAGCCCGATTTCTCGAGACGCTGCGGCGGGAGCTCGGGCATCCGACTCGAAAAGGAAGCTGGGGACAGCTCGATGCGGCGGGGGAGGCTCCGCCGGGACGCTGAGCGGCGAAGCGCCCTCGCAGGAGCTCTCGACGCGAGAAACGGCTAAGCCCCGCGCTCGGAGCCGCGGCGGTACGCGGCCACCTCGACCGCAAGAGAGAGGGGCCTTTAGGCTTGGGAGCTCCGCGCGACCCGGACGAAAAGAAGTACAGATTGACGCAGCTGGCGTTCTGCCGCGAACCTGGATGGGCGATGGTCGATCCGGACCGCATGCCACCCGCGAGCGTCGATCTGAGAGAGCTCGGCAAGACGATGCTGGACGCGGCCCATGGGGCACGCATCGGGGTGACCGTCACGCTTCTCGAAGGCGGAGCGCCTCGCAACATCTACGTCAGCGACGCTGCGGCCGCGCTCCTCGGGCGATCCGTGGACGAACTCCTGAGCGGTAATGCGCTCTCGCACGTCGCCGCCGAGGACATGCCCCACCTGCAGGAGCGCTTCGAGAGGCGCGCCGCGGGCGAAACGGGCCAGGTGACTTACGAGCTCACGGCCATTCGGAGAGACGGTCGGCGCGCCCCCATCACGGTCACGGCGACGGACGCCACGTTCAACGGCCAGCGAGCCATCGTGGCCTTCATCGTGGACGTCACGGCCCGCCGGGCGGCCGAAGAAGCACGCTTGCAAGCCGAGGCGCGGTTTCGAGAGCTCATCGAAAAAGCGCCCGAACCGATCGCGATCTTCGACAAGGTCCACTTCCTCTACGCGAATCCGGCATTCGCGGAGTTCCTCGGGTACCCGTCCGCGGAGGATTTGTACCCGGTGCCCATCATGCAACTGGTGCACCCCAAAGACCTCGCGCTGCTCGAGGCGCGCACGAGACTCCTCATCGATCATGGGCGCGCGCCTCCCCCCCACGTGTACACGTGCCTGCGCCGCGACGGAGCGACCCGCCTGCTGGAAGCCAGCAGCGTTCCCTTCGAGTACAAGGGAAGGTCGACGATCCTGACGATGGGTCGTGACGTCACCGAACGCCGGATGCTCGAGGGCAGGCTCATCCAGGCCGACCGGCTGGCTGCGCTCGGCACGCTCGCGGCGGGTGTCGCTCACGAGATCAACAATCCACTCGCGTACCTCATGCTCAACCTCGAGTGGATTACGCGCAAGGTCTCCGAGGGGGGGGCAGAGCGAGAAAACGCCGAGTGGCTCACTGAGATGCTGCACGAGGCTCGCCGCGGAGCCGAACGCGTCGCGACGATCGTCCGCCAGCTACGTAGCTTTTCGCGAGCGGACGACGATACACGGCACGCCGTCGACCTGGCGGCGATCGTTCAGACCGCCATAAAGCTCGCCGGCCAAGAAATTCGGCCTCGTGCCCGCATCACCACGGTGCTCGAGCCCATTGCCACCGTCTGGGCGAACGAAGGGCGCCTCGAACAGGTCGTCCTCAACCTGCTGCTCAACGCAGCGCAAGCGCTGTCCGAGGAGCGGGCGGCGACCAACGAGATCCGTCTGGTGGTACGCCCCGGCGGCAATGGAAAGGCCGTCCTCGAGATATCGGACAACGGCGAAGGCATCCCTCCCGACGTCTTGCCCCGCATTTTCGACCCGTTCTTCACGACGAAGCCGCCGGGGGTCGGCACCGGGCTCGGGCTGTCCATCTGCCACGGGATCATCGCGTCGCTCGGCGGGCAAATCACGGTCGACAGCGTGCCCGGCGAAGGCACGACGTTTCACGTGGTGCTGCCGACGACCCACGTTCAGGACAAGGAGCCGGCCCCAGTTTCGAGCGAGCCCGTCGCGCCTCGCACCGACGCGCGCGCCCGGGTGCTCGTGATCGACGACGAGATGCAGATCGCGAGCACGCTGCGCGAGCTACTCGCAAGCGAGCACGACGTTCTGGCGACGACGAGCGCGTCCGACGCGCTTGCCGCGGTGCGGGCCGGAAGTGATTTCGACGTCATCTTTTGCGATCTCGCCATGCCCGGCATGGACGGCATCAGGCTGTTCCACGAGGTGCGCAAGGAACGCCCCGGCCTCGAAGGTCGCATCGTATTCACGACCGGAGGTGCGTTCACGAAAGCGGCGGCCGAATTCCTGGCGTCGGTGAGCAACCGACATCTGGAGAAACCGTTCAGCCTCGGGCTCGTGGAGCGAATCGTGCGGGAGATGCGTTCTCGCCGCGCCGACGCACACGATTCGCGACACGCTGCGCGGCTCACGAACGGCTGAGCGCGAGACGGGCTCGACCGCCAGAGAAGGTTGACGAACAGCCAAGTTGGGACAGGATGCGCCAATGCGAAAACCAATTCGCCGGGCGGCGGTCGTGGGCGCGGGTGTGATGGGGAGCGGCATCGCCGCTCATCTCGCGAACGCCGGGGTCGAGGTTCTGCTCATGGATGTCGTACCCCCCGGGCTGTCCGACCGAGAAAAGAGTGATCGGGCGGCGCGCAACCGATTCGCCGCCGCAGGTCTCGACCGCGCGCTGAAGGCGCGACCGGCCGCATTCTTCACGTCGCAGCGAGCGCGTCTCGTGTCGATCGGGAACATCGAGGACGATCTGGCGCGCGCGAGCGACGCGGACCTCGTCATCGAGGCCATCATCGAGCAAGTCGAGCCGAAGCGAGCGCTCTTCGAAAAGCTGGAAGGATTGGTGGGCGACGACTGCATCGTCGCCTCGAACACGAGCGGCCTGCAGATCGCCGAGATCACGAGGGGGCGCTCGGAGTCGCTGCGCCGACGCTTTCTCGTCATGCACTTTTTCAATCCGGTCCGGCACATGAAATTGCTCGAGCTCGTGCCGGGCCCGGACACCTCGCCCGACGTGCTCGAACGTGCGCGCCGGTTCGGTGAAGACGTTCTTGGAAAAGGGATCGTCCTGGGCAAGGACACACCCAACTTCGTCGGAAACCGGGTCGGCGTCCATGGGATGCTCGCGGCGATCCACGCGATGCTGGAGCACGGGCTCACGCCCGAAGACGTGGATGCAATCACCGGCGAGCCCCTGGGCCATCCGAAGAGCGCCTCGTTTCGGACGGCCGACCTCGTGGGTATCGATACCTTCGTTCACGTCGCCGATCATTGCTTCGCCTCGCTCAAGGACGACGAGGACCGGGCGACGTTCGAGGTGCCCTCCTTCATCCGCACGATGGTCCAGCGAAAGCTGCTGGGCGACAAAACCAGGGGGGGATTTTACCGCAAGGACAAGGACGGAGCGATCCAGACCTTCGATCCGACCACCCTCGAGTACCGGTCTCGCGGCGGCGACAAGGACATTCGCGCCGTGGCCAAGCAGCTCGCGCAGATCGAGGACCCGAGACAGCGGGTACGCACTCTCCTTTTCGGACCCCACTCCGGCAGCAAAGCGGGCCTCTTCGCGTGGAAGGTGGTGTCGCGATCACTTGCCTACTCTGCGCATCGGGTCGGGGAGATCGCGGACAGCATCGTCTCGATCGATGATGCGATGAAATGGGGTTACAACTGGGACCTCGGTCCGTTCGAAACGTGGGACGCGATCGGATTCGAAGCGGCGACGGCCCGCATGAAGAAGGACGGCATCGGGCTTCCGCCGTCCATCGACGCCATGCGGGCTACCGGCGCGACGGGGTTCTACACCGACGATGGCCGCGTTTTCGAGCTGCTCGAGGGCAGATACGTGCGCAAGACGGCCGATCCTCGGACCGCTTCGCTGACGGTGCTTCGGCGCGGCTCCTCGCCCGTGCTCACGAACGATGGGGCCGAAGCGTGGGATCTCGGCGACGGAGTGCTCGGTTTCTCCTTCAAGACGAAGGCAAACAGCATCGATCCGGACGTGATCGGTCTCCTGGGAGACGCGGTGGCAAAGGCAGAGAGTGATTTCAGAGCGCTCGTCATCGCCAACCGCGGCGAGCACTTCTGCGTCGGCGCCAACCTGTTTCTCGTGGCGATGGCCGCCGGTCAACGTCAATGGGATCAGCTTCGCTCGATGGTCTCGGGCTTCCAGCGCGCCTGCCAGCGGATGAAGTACGCCCGGGTTCCGGTCGTCGCCGCCCCCTTCGGGATGACCTTGGGAGGCGGCCTCGAGACGTGTCTCGGGGCAGGCAACGTCCAGGCTGCGGCAGAGACTTACGCCGGCCTCGTGGAGGTCGGTGTTGGGCTCGTCCCCGCGGGAGGCGGAACGATGAACCTGCTCTGGCGGGCGTTCGAGGCGCTGCCCGAAGGCGCAGCGGTCGATTCCTATGCGCTCGTGACTCAGGTGTTCAAGAACATCGCACTGGCACGGGTCGCCACGAGCGCGGAAGAGGCAAAGAATCTCGGCTATTTCGCGCACGATTCCGGTGTGAGCTTCGACCGCGCGAGGCTGGTCACCGAGGCCAAGGCGCGGGCCATCGGCCTCGCGGAAAGTGGGTGGCATCCGCCCGCGCCCCGCGCCTACGTTCTTCCGGGCGAGAGCGGAATCGCGACGCTGCGGATGATGATCGACACCCTCGTTGCGGCCGGGCAAGCCAGTGAGCATGATGCCAAGATTGCGACGAAGCTCGCCGAGGTGCTCTGCGGCGGTGTCGCGGGTGGAGCCCGGGAGGTCACGGAGGAAAAGATGCTCGAGCTCGAGCGCGAAGCTTTCGTGAGTTTGAGCGGTGAGCCGAAGAGCCAGGAGCGGATGCAGTACATGCTGATGAACAACAAACCGCTGAGGAATTGATCATGATTGAAGGGGTCGTGATCGTGGACGCCGTGCGGTCTGCGGTCGGGCGCGCCGGCAAGGGGACACTCGCCCAGACGCGCCCGGACGAGCTTGCCGGCCAGGTGATCGCGGCGCTGCTGGCACGCCAGCCGCGCGTGAAACCCAGCGACGTCGAAGACGTCGTTCTCGGCTGCGCCATGCCCGAGGGCGAGCAAGGGCTGAACGTGGCGAGGATCGCGTCGCTGCTCGGCGGGCTACCCGTCGAGACGAGCGGCATGACGGTGAACCGGTTCTGCTCGAGCGGCCTGCAAGCAATCGCCATCGCTGCGGGCGCGATCGCCACGGGAGTCAACGACGTCGTCGTCGCCGGCGGCGTGGAGTCGATGACGATGGTTCCCATGACCGGCAACAAGCTGAGCGCGTCGCCCGAGGCGATGCGGGTCTGCCCGGACGTGTATGTCCCCATGGGAATCACCGCGGAGAACGTGGCGAAAGAGTTCGGGGTCTCGCGAGCCGAACAAGACGCGTTTGCACTTCGAAGCCAGCGCAAGGCGGCGGCTGCACTGACGTCGGGCGTGTTCAAGGACGAAATCGTCGCGGTCAAGGCGACCCGCTACGACGCGGACAAGCGAGACCCGCTGACGTTCGATCGCGACGAGACCGTTCGCCCCGATACGACCCTCGAGGGCCTCGCCGCGCTCAAACCGGCGTTTGCCAAGGACGGCACCGTCACGGCCGGCAATGCTTCGCCCCTGTCGGACGGAGCGGCGGCCTCGCTCGTCATGAGCCAATCCAGAGCGTCTGCCCTCGGCCTGAAGCCGCTGGGGTATTTCCGGGCGTTCGCGACCGCAGGGGTCGACCCGAAAATCATGGGGATTGGACCCGTTCCAGCCGTACGCAAACTCCTGGCGAAGACCGGCCTGTCGCTCGCCGACATCGACTTGGTCGAGCTGAACGAGGCGTTTGCCAGCCAAGCCGTGTACGTCCAGCGAACGCTGGAGATCCCCGACGAGAAACTGAACGTGCACGGTGGCGCGATCGCGCTCGGTCACCCGCTCGGATGTACGGGAGCAAAGCTCACCGCGACGGCGCTTCACGAGCTTCGCCGGCGCAATGGTCGGTACGCCGTGGTCACCATGTGCATCGGCGGCGGGATGGGAGCCGCCGGGCTGTTCCAGGCGGGCCGCTGAAACGAGACGCCCCGGCCCTGTCAGGCACCATCGCGCGCGGACGTCGTTACGAGGTCGAGCTCGAGCCCAGCATGCTCTCGGCGAACGCTTCGTAGCCCGCACGCCAGCGCTCGAGGTCGCCCGAGAGCCCGTCGGTGATCTGCATGCCGAATCCGGCGGGAACGGTCGCCCCTCCGGCCGGCCCGATCGGGCGTTTCCACGCGACTTTCCCGGCGAGGCGAACGCGACGCTCGGCGCGCGGCGGCCACATTTCGAGCCACACCTCGTGGCCGGGGTCCAGCGGAGCCGTCGTGCGCACGTACACTCCGCCCGCGCTGACGTTGTACGAGTAGCCGATCTCGTCCTCCTCGCGGCCGGCGGGGCGGAAGGCGACGGCGGTTCCATACAGCAGCCGGGGGCTTGCGCGCTTGTCGACCCCCCGCGCGGCCAGAAGCTCGTTGACGAGAAAGAGAACGTTTTCGGGCGGCGCGAATCCGTCAGCCACCGAAGCTCGCGTCGACGCTTTGGCCGCCGCATGGGCGGCAGCCATTCTCCTCGGAGGTGCGACGAGCACCCAGGGCGTGGTCGATCCTGCGGCGCGACTGCTGGCAAGAAAGTCTGCCGCTCCCGTCGGCTCGAGATCGTCGGCCGCGACGATCACGCTCACGTCGCCCCCTGAGCACTCGTCGCGCAACGTGTCGGCGCCCGTCGCGAAGCGAACCGCGAAGCCCCCCGTGTAAAGCGCCCTCCCCATGACCGTGCGCCAGGTCGCCTCGGACCCTGCGATGACGGCTTTCCTCGGGCGGGCGGCCGGGTGCGCCCCCGAGCTGCCCAACCTCGCCTGCTGAGCGAGCAGGGGGCGAAGCCTGCGAAGGATAGGCTGCGCGGACCCACTACCGACCAGATCGTCGCCGCCCCACGAGAAGAGCTCCGCGAACGCCAGGTCCGTGGCTTGCGAAGCCACACCGAAGATCGGAACCATCGAGAGTCGACTCTCCATGCGCGCGCGCGTGCACATCTGCGCGGCGCCCGGCGCGTCGTGTTGCACCACGATGGCCAAGGGCGGCGTCGCCGCCAGCAAATCCGCGGCGTCTTCGCATCGCTCGACGACCGCCGTCGAAACGCCCAGCGAAGCCACCGCTTCGCGGATCCAGCCGACGTCGTGACGAAATCCGACGAGGACGAGTGGGTGCTCCGGAGGCGCCAGGGGATGCCCCTTCTTTCGACCTTGCACTCTTACGGTCAGGACCGCTGCCCGTTAAGGTGCCCGTTCCCGGACGCCCGCGTCCGGCGAAGGACGCGGGACGCGTCTAGGCCATCGACACGTTCACACCCACGTCGGCCGCCGAGACCCCGGCGGTCTCGAGCAACACCGGCCCACCGGTGGGAGGATCGTACGGAGCGCGCCCCACCTGCTTGGTGCGAAAGCTGGGAACGAAAATTCCGAACAAGTAGGCCTTGAGGCAGAAACCGAATATGCTCGATTGCTTGAGCTCCGGATCGATGAGATGTGCAATCTTCTCGTGCGCGTCCGGCAGCTTGCTCCAGTGGAGGCCGGGGCTCTCGTGGTGCGCGCCGTGATAGCCGTTGTTGAAGACGAGCCAGTTTCCGAGCTTCGAACAGAAGTTGCGCGAATGGTTGTGCTCCGACCACGGGTCCGTGTGCACGTGCTGGATGTAGTTGATGAAGATCATCGACCAATTGGCGAACATCGCCGGAACGAGAAAGCCGAACGCGTACACGAGAGCGCCGACGCGGACGCCACGAATCGCGATTGCGAGCGCCAAGAGTGCAGCATGGCCGCCGAAGACCGTCAGGTACTGCAGCCGAATTTGCCGGAGAAGGCGCGGATTGGTAGCACGCGCTTTCTGGATGTACTCCTTGATCGGCGCGGCCTGCCAATACGCAGAGACGAAGTAGTAAGTGCTGGCGACGAGCCACGTATTCTTCTTCGAATAGCGCCAGGTGATGGTCGCATCGCCGGCCTTGTTCACGTACTTGTGGTGGTTCAGGTTGTGCGTCGGGATCCAGACGAAGGTCGGAAAAAGATAGAAGATGCTCAGCCACGCCGAATAGAACGCGTTCAGCGCGCGGCTCTTGAACATCGGACAGTGGTTATGGTTGTGACTGAACACCCCCGCGCTGAAGCCGAAGTACAGGCTCAGTGGCAGGATCCACGGCACGACTCTCGGCTCGACATAGGGCGCGAAGCCCATGGCGGGGAAGAACACGAAGGCCCACAGCGCAGTTCGCCAATCGGCGGCGTGACGAAGCATTGCAAAACCTCGATCTGGCTGGCCGCAGGCTAATGCGTTCTCCCGCCGGTGGGCCACCGGTTTGTTGCACGGGGATCGGAACCCCGACCCCGACACGGCATTGCCACGCAACCGCGCAACCCACTTCGCAGTCTCGAGGGCTCGCCGGACCGGTCTTCTCGTTCTGCGGTCCGGGGCGCGCCGCAGCGGAGCCGAGCGAGCCTCAGCGAGGCGAGCGGCCGCCCACGGTCAAGAGCACGTCGTAGAGCTCGGGACGCCGGTCGCGAAAGAATCCCCACGACGAACGCACTCGCGCGAGGGCTTCGAGCTCGAACGAGGCCACCACGACGCCCTCGTCGTCGCGACCGAGCTCGGCGCATTTGTCCCCTCGCGCGTCGGCGATGAACGAGGACCCGTAGAAACGCTGGTCGCCCTCGGTGCCGATACGGTTCGCGCTGACGATCGGCACGACGTTGGACACCGCGTGACCAATCATCGCACGCTGCCACGGATCGCGCGTATCGAGCTCGCGGTCGTGAGGCTCGCTCCCGATCGCCGTCGGATAGAAAAGAAGCTCCGCACCTTGCAGCATCATCGCGCGCGCCGACTCCGGAAACCACTGGTCCCAGCAGATGCCGACGCCGAGGGTGCCGAACCGCGTTCGCCACGTGCAAAACCCGGTATCTCCGGGGCGGAAATAAAATTTCTCCTCGTAGCCGGGTCCATCCGGAATGTGGCTCTTGCGGTAGACGCCGAGGACGGACCCGTCGACGTCCACGACGGCGACGCTATTGTAGTGCACGGGGCCCGATTTCTCGAAGAACGACACCGGCACGACGACGCCGAGCTCGCGAGCGACGACGCGCAGGCGCGCCACGGCCTCGTCCTCCTCGACGGTGCGCGCTTCCACAAACCACGCGGCGGTCTCCTCGCGGCAGAAGTAGGGCGTCTCGAAGAGCTCGGGAGGGAGGATCACATTCGCTCCCCGGGCGGCGGCGCTGCGGACGTGATATTCGACGCGTGCGATATTCTCAGCGCGCGTTCCGCCCAGCGGGCACTGGATCGCGGCGACGGTGACGTGCCGTTCCTTCACGGCTCGCCTCGGCCCGGCTGCTGCTGGGTGATGCAGTGGAATGCGCCACCGCCCGTCAGAATGGCGCGCGCGTCGATCCCAATAACGCGCCTCTGCGGAAATAGCGTGGTCAGGCGCGCGACGGCCTCGTCGTCGAACGGTGATCCATAGGTCGGAACGACGACGCTTGCGTTCGAGATGTAGAAATTCACGTAACTCGCAGGCGCGATTCGTCCGTCCGGATCCACGATGCGGCCAGGCGATGGAATGGGAACGACCTCGATCCGGCGACCGCGAGCATCGACGAACCGGGCCGCGTCGCGCGCGATCGCCTCCAGAGCGCGCCGGTTCGGATCGTCGCGCGTCCTTGGCTCCATGACGACGACGACGCCGGGAGAGACGAACCGCGCGATCGTATCGACGTGACCGTCCGTGTGATCGTTCTGCAAGCCCTCCCCGAGCCAAAGGACCTTGCTGCATCCGAGCGCGTCCGACACCGCGCATTCGACGTCTCCGGCCGTCATTCGAGGATTACGATTGGGATTGAGGAGACACTGCCGCGTGGTGATGGCGGTGCCTCCGCCGTCGGTGTCGACGGCGCCGCCCTCCATCACCCAGGGCATGACGAACGAAGCGCCGTCGGTGAGTCCGGCGATGCGCTCCGCGACTCGATCATCGTCATCCAGCACGTACTTGCCTCCCCAGCCGTTGAACGCGAAGCGCACGGTGCCGCGCGTGCCCAGGGGGCCCTCGAGGAAGATCGGCGCCGTATCGCGCAACCAGATGTCGCCGAACGGAACCCGGTGAAAGCGCACCCTCGCCGAGGTCAGCGCTGCCCGGGCCGCGCGTTCGTTCGCCTCGTCGGGGACGAGAACCTCGACCCTTTCGCCCTCGGCGACGGCGGCGACCAGGCGTACGAACGCGTCGCGCGCCGGCTCGAGATTGTCTCTCCATAGATCGGCACGGCTCGGCCAGGCCACCCAGGTCGATTCATGCGGAGCCCACTCCGGGGGCATTCGAAAGCCGGCGGCGCGGGGAGTCGTCATCGCTCGGCAACGTAACTCGTGACCGCCGGTCGATCGACACCGGTTCGGAAGAAACCAGGCTTTACCCTCGAGCCGGGCTGTTCGGCCCTCGCGTGCTTACAGCGGAACGACGCCGCAACTCGCCTGGCACGTTCCGCCAGTCGAGCCTCCTCCGCCATCGACGGAGATGAGGACTCCCGTCGACGAGCAGCACACGTCTCCGGCATCGCAGCACGAACCTCCGCAGAGCTGGCAGGTGCCCGACCCATCCTCGGCGGCGTCCTGTCGGCCCGCATCGCTCGCATCGGGGTGAGTGCCGCCGTCGCTCGCGTCCCCGGTTCCAACGCCACCATCGCTCGCGTCCAACGACCCGCCGTCTTGCATTCCGCCACCGCCCTCGTGGCTGCCGTCGAGGCCACCCTCGCCCGGACCGGATGCATCGATCGGGTGCCCGCCGGGGGCGTCTTCACCCGGGCTCGTCGCATCGATGCCCGTGTCACCGCCATAGCCCCCGGTGCTCCCGTCCGGCTCGTCCGACAGCGTGAATGCGCTCCCGCAGCGAACTGACCCGACGGCAAGCGCCATGATGCACACGGACCAACGGATCCGGTCGCGCATAAGTCTCCTTCTCATCCCCAATCGTTCATCTTGGAGGCTAAGCGACGGCTTGTCACGCGTGGCAGAAGCTCGCGAAGCTTTCCCACCTCGTCTTTCATGCTCTTTCATGTTCTCCGCGGCTCACGGTGCGCCGAGCCGGGTGATGCTGAGATTTCGAGCGATGCTCTCCGTCGTCGAGGCGCCCGACACCGCTACGCCGCGAAGCCCGATCGAAAGACGAGCGCTCGCGCTCACGCCGGACCCGCAAGTACCGGAAGGCCCATTCGCCACGCTCCACGTGACCGACGATCCATTTCGCTGAACCCCCAGTGTGAATGCCGAGCTCATCGTCGGGCCGGGACACCACGCAACCGCGCCCGGGCACGAAGTCGACGCCGTGGGCTCGGTGCCCCCGATGACGAGCTCATTTCCGGATTCGTCGCGCAAGACGACGAGCGCCGGCACCGCCCCGGGCATGTCGACGCTGACGGCAACGTCCGCGTAAGTGCGATCGGTGACGAACACAGACGCCCCCGGCGCCAGGGTAAGACCCTGAGACGGATCGAACGTGACCGTGCTCGCACCGGTCAGTCGATCGGGCGCAACGTCCTGCGTGTCGGCGACCAGCACTGGCCCGTCGAGCGTCGAGTACTCGCCTCGTGTGTCGAAGCGCAGACCCGTCACGACCGGCGCCGACGGACCGCTGGTGTCGAGCCACATCGCAAAGCCGCTGTCGGCAGAAGTGAATGCGCTGCTGACTTGCGCGGGCGTGTCGTCCAGCGACCCGAGAGCGCCGAACGATCCCGACCATGGTTGCCAGCGCAACCACCTGTCGCCCGTCCACAAGGCCGGAGACCCGCCGGCCCCGCCGAAGAACTTCGGCGCGGTCAGCGAACCCTCGATCGGGACTGCGCTTTCGAGGGTGCCGTCGGGCGCCAAAAACCACGCATTCTGAAACCCGGCGGCGGCGGTCGGTCCGGGGGCAATCACGAAGAGCGCCCCGCCCGACGACAGCGCCGTGTACGCGCGAGCGCCCCCGGTGACGGGCTCGGCGATCGCCGAGACTTCGCAGCTGGCGTCGCTCGAAAAGAGCTCCATCGTCGTGACCGCCGCTCCATTCGCGTCCACCCCGCCGGCGACGAGAATTTCGCCCGAGGCCAGCCGGACGGCCGTGGGGGCGCTCCGGGCAAACGTCAGGCTGGCGACGTTCTCGGCCCGAACGGTGTCGGTCGTGGGGTCGACGATCTCCATCGAGCTCAGCACCGTCCCATCGGTGCCGATGCCGCCGACCAAGAGCGTGTCGCCGGATGCCAGCACGACCGCACCCTGATTGGCCCGAGGCTCGCTGAGCAAGATCGGGTGCTGCTGATCGAATCCGCCCAGAGCGGGGTCGTATACCTCGGCTGTTGCAAGGGCTACTTGCGGCATCATGCCCGGGTCGAAGCCCCCCGCGACCAGAGCGCCGTCACCGAACGGGGTGACGCTCGCACCCGTTCGCGGCGTTCCCAGATCCCGATCCTCGGTCACGGGCTCGACGGCCCCCGTTTCGAGGTTCGCAATCAAGGTCGGTGACGGGTCACCGAGAGCGTCGACTCCTCCGACCACGAGCACGTCTTCGTTCGAGACCGCCGCCAGCTGCGCCCCGTTTTGCGCCGGGGGCGTACCCGCGTCTTCACCCTCCGGCAATTGGCAAGACGTCAAGGCGGGCACGAGCAGCACGTCCACATTTCCGGTGCTGGGAACGGCTCCGACACCCCACCACTCGCGTTCACTCTCGGTCGCGTCGACGAAAAGAACGCGCGCGTTCGGAGCAATCTCCGAGAGAGTCGCTCCGACGTCGCCGCCGAGGAGCCGCGCACCGACGGGCGCGGATCCAGGCTCGAAGTCGCCGAGCCCCGTGTAGACGGCGTAAGCGCCTCCGTCGATCGCCACTCCGTCCGGCGCACAGACCGCGTGGAGCGTGACCGTGCGCGTCGTCACATCGGGCGCCTTGCTGCACCCCATCGACACGGCTGCGACCAACAGGCTCGCGCACCATTTGCTACGATGAAAGCGGTTCACGCTTTTTCTCTATTTCAATGTACCCCCAAGTATTCGGCAAGTACGTCCTGGAGCGCGAGCTTGCGCGCGGGGGTATGGCGCGGGTGGTTCTCGCGACATTGCGCGGGGCAGGCGGGTTCGAAAAGCGGCTCGTGGTCAAACAGATTCGCGACGAGCTTGCGTGCGACGAGGAATTCGTACGGCGGTTCGTCGAAGAAGCGAAAACGGCCGTCGCGCTGGCACACCCGAATATCGTCCCGGTCTACGAGCTCGGAGTCGAGCTCGGAACCTACTTTCTCGCCATGGAATTCGTCGAGGGGGCGAGCCTCGCCGAGCTTCTGCGCGCATCGCCACGCGGCCTGACGCCCGAGGAGGGAGCGTACGTCGGCGTCGAGGTATGTCGGGCGCTCGACTACGCGCATCGGCGAATGAACGTGGTCCATCGGGACGTAACTCCGCGCAACGTGATGGTCGACGAAGAAGGTCAGATCAAAGTCATCGACTTCGGCATCGCCGCGCCGGTCGCGACGGCCCCGGGCGGGCATGGCATATTCGGATCCCCGGGCCACATGCCCCCGGAGCAGATCCAGGGCCGCGAGCTCACCGCCGCGGCCGATGTCTTCGCCGTTGCCGTGCTCCTCATGGAGCTCTGGGGAGGGAAAGCGCCGTTTCGCCGCCGCACGAACGAGGAGGTGGATGCCGCGATGCAGGCCCCTCACCCGAAACCGAGCGACGTCGACCCTCGATTGATCCCTCTGGACGAGACCCTTGCAAACGCGATGTCGCTCGACGCCGCATCGCGCCCCCAGCAGGCGGACGACCTGGGACGTGCGCTGAGACGGTTTCTGTCGGGCGTCGATCTCGGAGACGTGGCCCGGCAGCTCGGCGCGAGGGTGCGCGAGGCGCGCGCGCGTCCGCCCGCTGCGAACGAAGCCAGATTCGTCCTGCAGAGGCCTCCTTCGCGGCCGACGGCGGCACAGGTCGGAACGAAGACTTTCGCGGCACGTCCGGAGCTCAACCTCCGCGCGAGCGCCGAGCCGTCGACGCGCAAGCTCGCGTCCACCCCCGCACCGGCGATGCGCGACGCCGAGCGCACCGTCGAGACGCTCGCGACGAGCCCGATCGAGACGGGGCCCCGAGCCACTCCGGCGGAACGGCCGAGTCCGCGCATCTGGATCCGACTGACTCTCGGCGGCTGCTTCGTCGCCGTCGCCGCGTTCCTCCTGGGCCGGGGCATTCCCGCGGGGACGTCGAGCGGAACGACGACGATCGCCGCTCCACCTGCCGCGCTCACCAACAGCATGCCGACGATCGCGATCCCCGCGTCGAATGCCCCGACCCCCACCACCGCAACTGCCGTCCCCGATCCGCCCGTCGCCGCCACGCGCACCGTGCCTCCCGAACGCGCCCAGGTCGTCCTGCTGGGAGATGGTACCGTCGTGCGAGTCGACGGCGTGTCCCGCGGCGCCTGCCCGACACGCATCGCAATCGAACCCGGATCCCACACGATCGCCTTCTCGTTCCCGGCGACCGGTGAATCCAAGAGCGAGCGCGTGAATCTGCGCGCCGGCGATCGGATCACGCTGCGCGCCGATTTCACCGCAGCCGTCCCGACGATCCGTCTCGAGCGATGAGCGCCTCGACGACCGATTACTTCCAGCTCGGCCGCCACTTTTCCGCCGAGGAGCGGGCGCTCCAGAGCTCCGTGCGCTCGTTCGTCGATGCGAGGATCCTCCCCGACATCGCGGCCCGTTGGGAGCAGGGATCGTTTCCGGAGCACACGATTCGCGAGATCGGAGCGCTCGGGGTGCTCGGGTGCACACTGCAAGGATACGGCTGCGCCGGTTCGAGCCACGTCGCCTACGGCCTTGCCATGCAGGAGCTCGAGCGTGGCGATTCCGGAATCCGGTCGTTCGCGAGCGTCCAAGGGTCGCTCGTGATGTACGCCATTCACACTTTCGGATCCGAGGAGCAGCGGAACGGCTACCTGCCGAGCATGGCGGCCGGCGAGACGGTGGGGTGCTTCGGCCTCACGGAGCCCGACTTCGGATCGAATCCCGCCGCGATGCGAACGGTCGCGATCGACGATGGCAACGAGTACGTGATCCGGGGCGTCAAGCGGTGGATCACGAACGGGCACATCGCCCATGTCGCGCTCGTGTGGGCCAAGCTCGGCGGCCCGACCGGGGAGGTGCACGGTTTCCTAGTCCCGACGGATTCGCGCGGGTTCGAAGCGTGGCCGATCGATCACAAGGCAAGCCTGCGCGCCAGCGCCACGAGCGAGCTCGTGCTGGACGACGTGCGCGTACCCAAGAGCGCGATATTGCCTGGCGTGCGCGGGATGAAAGGCCCGCTCGCGTGCCTCAGCGAGGCGCGCCTGGGTGTCGCGTGGGGTGCCATCGGCGCCGCCGCCGCCTGCTTCGAATGTGCGCTCGACTACGCCAAGAGCCGCGTGCAGTTCGCAGGCAAGCCCATCGCCGCCCACCAGCTCGTGCAGGCGAAGCTCGCCGACATGCTGACGCGGCTGACCGCCATGCAGCTCATGGCGTTCGAGGCGTCGCGGCTCGCCCGGGACAAGAAACTCCGCCCACAGCACGTCAGCATGGTCAAGCGGCACAACGCGAGCGCCGCTCTCGACATCGCGCGCTGTTGCCGAGGCATTCTCGGCGGCAACGGCATCAGCCTCGAGTACCCGGTGGTGCGGCACATGTGCAACCTGGAGACGGTGATCACGTACGAAGGAACGGACGACATCCACGCCCTCGTGCTGGGCCAGGACGTGACGGGGATCAGCGCCTTCGAGTGACGCCGCTCACCCCAGGAAGACGCGATCGAGCGCGCCCAGCCGGCGCAGCGCCTCGTAAA
>DASPUY010000216.1:0-15610 GCA_035622655.1 Polyangiaceae bacterium | reverse complement strand
GTTGGACGAAGCAGTCAATCCGGAGCTCGAAATCGGGCGCCACCTGGCAATCCGAGGCAGCGATATCGTCCCCCGCCACCTGGCGGTTCTCGAGCTGCGCTGGGCTCGCTCAGAACCGACGATGCTGGCGCTCGTGCAAGGGTTCGTGCCGCACGTCGAGAGCGGCTGGGCTTTCACGATCCAGGAGCTGGGCCGCTACTACGATCGCGCCCTCGCCTGGAGCGCTGCCGCGTCTCCGCCGCCGCCGCCGCCCGGCTCGCCGCTGCGGCTCGTCGGACAGGAGCCGCCCGCCCCGGTCGCCGCGCTCATCGGTCCCTACCCGGACATCGCGGAACAGCTCGGGCGCCGGATCGCGGAGCTTCATCAGCAGCTGGGCGCCAGCACGACCGATCCGGCCTTCGCGCCGGAGCCGGAATCGCTCCTCGACCGTCGCTCCCGGTACCAGTCCCTGCGCACCCTCGCTGCACGGGTCCTGCGGCTGCTTCGCGAGCGGGGCCCTTCGCTGTCGTCCTGGGCTCGCCGGGAAGCCGAGACCGTGCTCGCCCTGGAGGCGGCGATCTTCGGCTGGCTCGAGCCGCTGCTGAAGGTCAGGACCGATTGCCAGCGCATCCGCATCCACGGTCACCTGCACTTGGGGCACGTCCTCTTCACGGGAAAGGACTTCGTCATGACCGACATCGGGGGCGTACGCGCGCAGTCGCACGGCGAGCGTCGGCGCAAACGGTCCCCACTGATCGACGTCGCCGCGCTGGTGCGCTCGTTCGAATCCGCGGCGCTGCGCGCGCTCGTCGACCCCGCGCGCGTGCGTGAAGCCGACGTGGCCGCCGCACGCCCGTGGGCCTTCCACTGGGCGTCTTGGGTGTCCGCGTCGTTCCTCAACGGGTATCTCAGCGCCACCGAGGGGGCGGCGTTTCTGCCTCGGGAGCGGGGCGACCTCGGGGTCTTGTTCGATTGTTTCCTTCTTGGCCGCGCGCTCCAGCAGCTGAGAACGCAGCTGGAAGAGGACGCGAACGAGCCGGCGGTGACGATTCCGTTGCTCGGAATCGGTCACCTACTCGCTGGAGCACAAATTTCCGCGCCGCGCGCATGACGTCTCGACTTCGCGCATCGCGCACGATGTCGGCGCGGGTCGTCGAGGGACCGCTGTCCTGAGGGGGTGAGTGGGGGCAGGACCGAGCGCGTCAACTCCCTTGCAAGGATTTATGTCTGGCGCATACTGATTTCGAGGGATCCATCGCATTGTCGCGTTCTCCCGCCGCTCTGCGCAGCGCCTGTTGCGCGGTAGCTGGCGGTACTACCGTCGAACGGCGGGGTATTCCTCAACCGTACGACGAGGGAGTCCGATGGCGATGAGAAAATCGAGTGTGGGGCGATTTCCGAGCGATTCGACGTCGGAGTCCCCCACGTTTCGGAGGTCGGGGCACGTCGAAGCCCTGTCCGTCTTCGCCGTCGCCGGTGCGGGCATCGTGGCGGCCGCAGCGTTCGCCGGCTGCGGAAGCTCCAAGGAGAGCAAGTTCGGAAACAACGGGAGCTCCGGCAGTGGCGGCTCGTCCGGACTCATCACGAGCATCACGGGTGTCGGGGGGGCCGACGGGGGCAATCCGGACACGTTCATCAACGGCATCACGGCGGTCGCGTGCGACGCAGGATCCAACGCCGCGTGCATCAACCCGAGCTGTCCCAACGGCGGCTCGACGTCCATCGTGGGTACCGTTTATGACCCCGCCGACGTGAACCCCCTCTACAACGTCACCGTCTACATCCCGAGCGTTCCCGTGAGTCAGTTTCCCGACCTGACGACGCTCGGCGTTCAGACAACGGCCGACGGCGGGGCTCCCTTCTGCAGTTGCGACGGGTTTTTCCCACCCATCGTCGCGAGTGCGGTCACCAACGCGGAGGGGCAGTTCCAGATTCTCAATGCGCCTTACGGAACGCTGACGATTGCCGTCCAGACCGGCAAGTGGCGCATGATCTACCCGAACCTTACCATCACCCCCTGCGTCCAGAACCAGATCCCGGACAAGGCGCTTCGGCTGCCGCGCAATGCGAGCGAGGGCAACCTGCCCGACATCGCGATTTCGACCGGGGGGGCCGATTCGCTCGAGTGCTTGCCGCTGCGCATCGGCGTCGATGCCGCCGAGTACACGGGGGGAGCCGGAGGCGACGGGCACATTCACATTTTCCAGGGGTTCAACGGCGCGACGGGGCCGACCGCCACGCCTGCGTCGAACACGGCGCTCTGGAACTCCGATCCCAGCCTCGAGGCCCATGATGTCGTTCTCCTTTCGTGCGAGGGGCAGGAGACGCACAACATGACGGCGGCCAATCAGCAGTCGCTGCTCGATTACGTGAACAACGGCGGGCGCGCCTTTCTGTCGCACTACCATTACGCGTGGCTCCGGACGGGCCCGTTCAACGCGTTCGGCCTGGCCACGTGGCAGGGGAGCAACGCGAACCCCGAGCAGGTCGATCCGAATGACCGCACGGGCTTCCCCGGCGACATCGTGACGAGCTTCTACGAAGGCCAGCAGATGGCGACCTGGCTCGGCCTCCTCGACGCCGTCACGCCGAACGCGGCGTTGGCCACGGCTCAGACGTGCCCCGATTGCGCTGGCGACACGGGAGCTTTGCCGATCTTCTACGCACGCGACAACGTCGTGACGCTCAATGCGCCCGCCCAGCAGTGGATCCACCTGAATCAGGACGTCACGCAGGCCCCGAACGCGACGCAGTACTTCTCGTTCGATACGCCGGTCGGGCAAGCGGTCACCGCCGAGTCGCAGCCGTGCGGTCGCGTCGTCTACAGCGACCTGCACGTGAGCGGAGGTCCCAACGCGACCGTGCCGCCCAATCCGACGAACGGCGCCGCCTGCACGGGCACACCGCCTACGTGCTACTCCGCCGATTACCCTGCCGCCGGAGGGGCGGGCTTCGGGGGCGCCACGATGATGGGCGGGACCGCCCCGACCGGATGCCGCGGCTACGGCGACGCTCCGAACGCGGTCACCCGCGAGCTGTCGCCGCAGGAAAAGGCGCTCGAATTCATGCTGTTCGACCTGTCGTCCTGTCTGGTGCCCGTCAACCAGATGCCGTCCTCCACGCCTCCGCGGTGAGCAGCAGCGGTTGAACAACTACCGCGCCCGCGCGGGTCAGCGTGGGATCGTGCCAGCCAAGGTGAACGGGCACATCGTCGCCTGCGACGCGTAGGCGATGGCGTTGTACCAGAACTGGGGAACCTGATAGGCGATCTCCACGGCGGGGAAGTCGCCGTTCGCCGTCGACCCGTCGAGGGAGCAATACGTCGCGGGCTGCATGGTCGGCGCCCACTGGCTCGTGTAGGTCACCCACTCGTCCGTGTAGACGTACACGCCCCCTTTGCCGACGTTTTCGTGCGCAGCGCACGTGCCGAAGATGCTGTTGCTGCAGTCGACGGTTCCGCCGCCGGCCATGATCCCGCGTCCATGGAAGGCGCCGACTTTGGTGATGTTCTCGCCCAGCAAATCGGGCGACGCCATCCAGCCGGTCACCGGATCCGAGTCACCCAGGCAGAACTCGGCGTTCCCGGTTTCGGTGGTCCCGAAGGTGTCGGTCTGCGTGTACTGCATGTCCGTCAGCGCCTGGACGATCTGATTGGTCGGGCCAAGCTCGGCGGGAGAGCCCGAGGTGCACCCGGTGTTGCCGGGGCAATAGTCGTATCCGGACAGCACGATGACTCCGCCCCCACCCTGGACCCACGTCTTGAGCGCGGAGAGCTCGTCGTTGCCGAAGGACCAGTAACCGCCGCCGCCGAGCGCAGGATCCCCCGTGAACCCGTCTGACTGCCCATTCATCGTCACCGGGGCGATGCTGTCCGTCATCCACTGAAAAATCAGGACGTCGTATTGCGAGAGAAAGTCGGCCGACAGCGTCGGCTTTTGCGGGCTGTTGCACCCCGTGTCCGAGCCGCAGCCCAGGTAAGCGGCCGTCGCGCTGCTCTGGGTATTGATGTAATTGATGAATGCCTGGGTGTTGTCGGTCCCGCCGTGTCCCGCCTGCGCGCCCGTCGCTCCGCCGTAGCCGAGCGACGCGATGTTGAAACAGCTGCAGACCCCTGCTTCGTTGCACCGGGGCGGACGCCCAGAATCCGAGCCGCCGCTGCCCCCGCCGACCCCGCTGTTCAGGCCAGCGCCGCCCGAGCCGTTGCTCACCGGCCCGGTGCCGTTCGAGCCGGACGCACTGGTCTCGAACGTGCCGGTCGTCGTCGACGTCGCGCACTCGAGCATTGCGACGGACGCGATGGGAATCGCCGACGCGATGAGGATCCGATTCGAGGACACACGAAGCCTGCGACCCAGCATGATGCGGTGAAGATGCCACAACTTCCCGCGGTGTGAAGGCCGCGTCGGTCGGGGACGGACCGAGTTCGGACGATTTCCGCGGGCAGTCCCGCGCGCCCGCCCGGTGTGTGCGCTGGTGTGAGACGGGATGCCGGCAGGCTGCGGGGCGGGTCTTACAGACCCATCGGAAGATCGAGCGTCCTGTGCTTTCTCCAGGCGCGGTCCCCGCCTCCGATTTTCTTTTCGGCGAGTTCGCGCATCATGAGGTTCAGCGGCCAGTAGGCGATGTTCTGGATCCACGAGTGGTGGACGCCGAAGTCGTAACGCCGCCGGATCGACGAAAGGGAGTACATCGAGCGCCAGGCGCGGACCCAGCCGTCGCGCAACACGTCGCGCGACATGCGAGCGGGACTGTAGAAGGGCGCGTCCGTATCGTGGTCGCTGCTCAACCACCACGCGTCTTTGGTGAGCCGATTTTCGGATTTGAGACGCCGGTACAGCGCCGTGCCTGGATAGGGCGTGAGCAGGGCGAAGAGCGCCATCGTGATCTTCGCGTCGACGCAAAATTCGACGGTGCGATCGAACGCATTCGGATCGTCATCGTCCAGACCGAAGATGAAGCTGCCCCAGACGGCGATCCCATGGTCCGATAGGCAGCGGACGACGTCGCGGTACTTTTGGGGCTTGTTCTGGCGCTTGCCGGCGTGGCGTACGGCCGCGTCGGCAACGGACTCGAATCCGATGAAGAGGGCGCGGCACCCCGCGCGAGCCATAACCTCGACGTTCTCGACACGGTGGAGGGCGGCGAGCGACGCCTGCGCGACCCAGTGCTTCTGCAGCGGCACCATGGCCTCGAAGAGATCGTGGCTGTATTTCGTGTGGATCATCACGTTGTCGTCGCCGAACAGGATGCGCGGCCCGCACATCTCCAGCTCGGCGATGACCTCGGACACGGGTCGAAAGCGGAATTTCGTTCCGTTGTAGGTCGAGACGCTGCAGAATTCGCAGGGGAACGGGCAACCTCGCGTCGTTTGCACGACGTCGAAGGGGACGTACCGAATCGAGGTGAAGAGGTCGCGCCTGGGCCGTGGCAGCCCCACCAAGGGCTTCCACTCGTCGTGCTTGTAGACGGCCCGGCTCAAGAGGGACTTCGTTTGTCCCAGCTTTCCCGCCCGAGCATCACGCACGACGTCTTGCCAGATCCACTCCGCCTCGCCGCTCACCACGGCGTCGGCGTGCTCGAGACCTTCGTCGGGCAGGGCGGTGACGTGAATGCCGCCGAGCACGACTCGGCTGCCGCGCTGACGATACGCGTCAGCGATGGCGTAGGCGCGAGCTGCCGTTTTCGAATTGACGCTGATCGCCACCAGGTCCGGCGCGTCGCCCTCTTTGTCGAGATCGATGGGGTCGATGCCGTCGTCGCGAAAGGTCAGGTGCACATCGTCAGGCGTGTGAGCCGCGAGCGTCGCCGCCCAGAGCGGCTTGATGTAGGTCGAGTCCTCGTTGGACGGCGCGACCATGTGCACGTGAAACGGGCGCGGCATGGCCCGCCAGCATACTCCCGACTGCGCCGATGCTCGACCGGGAGCGATCGAGCGCGATCGAGCGCGGCTCACGAGCGGCCTCGACGGCGCCCCCCAGCGAGCTCCGACGCGGTCGACCGTGCCTCGCGCGCTCGTCTCGCTCAGGGGGCGAGGCGGGTGGCCTGCCAGCCCTTCGCGTCTCGCTCGAAGCGAACTCTTTCGTGGAGCCGGTCGCTTCCCTCCGTCCAGAGCTCGACGGCGGACGGGCGCAAGAGATAGCCGCCCCAGTAGTCCGGCCGCGGCACCGGGCGCCCATCGTATTCGGCGGCGATGGCGCGGGCGCGCTCGCGGAGGGCATTGATGCTTGCAATCGGTCGGCTCTGGGCCGAGACGAGGGCCGAAAGCCGATGGCCGCGCGGACGCTGATCGAAGTACTCGTCCGATTCGGCGGGAGATAGACGTTCGATGCGTCCCTCGACTCGGACCTGCGTGCGGAGCGCGGGCCAGAAAAAAACGACCGCGGCCTGCCGGTTCGCTTCGAGCTCGATCCCCTTGCGGCTCTCGTAGTTGGTAAAGAAGCGTAGCCCTTTCGCGTCGACCCCGCGGCAAAGCACGATACGAACGGACGGCGCCCCCGCCGGGGTCGTCGTGGCGAGAGCCATCGCGTCCGGCTCCTGGGCACCGCGGCGGCGCGCCTCCTCGATGAGCGCAGCGAGCGTCTCGAGAGGGTCGCTCATCGCGAGCCGCCCGATGCGGGCGGAATACTGAGCGTACCCGACGTCCGGCGATCGCGAATCTCGCGCAGCAGGGTCTTCCGCGTCGCCTCGGGCAGAAGCCCAATGGCGGGAAAGATCTTCTCCTCTTCCAGCTGCAGATGGGTTTCGAAGAGGGACGCGAGCGTGCGTGCCCGGCCATGCAGCGATTCGCCGAGGCGGGCGAGCGATTCGGGTTGCGCCATCACCTTGGCCCACAGCTCGTCGAGCGTCGCGAGCGTCTCGTCGATGGCGCGATGGTCACCCGCCATCCGGGCGAGCAGATGCTCGAGGTCGGGTCGCCCGCGCCCTTCGAGCAAGCGCGGGGTGATGCAGTCTTCCTCGTCGCGCTCGTGAAGTGGCAGGGAGGTCCCGAAGTAGCGACGGAGGGCTGACGCTGCGTCGCGCACGAGGCGAGGAGACGCGTGCGAGCTGTGCGCAAAGCGCAGAGCCACCGTCGTGAAATGCCGGATGCGATCATGGCACTGGAGCAGCACGTCCGTAGGCTCGTGAGCCTCTTCCGACCCCGCCGAGCCGGTCCGCCAAGGCAGCATGCTTCCAGTCTCGCGCTTCAGCGCGATTCTCGCCAGCTTTGCCACATGCATTCCACGTCCCCACTTGCCCACTTGCCCGCTTGCCCGTCGCCGCGGACACCACGGCAACCCGGCCGGCGCGGTCGAGCGGCGGCGCTCGGCTGCACCGGTTGGCGGCATCCCCAGTTTTGCCACAGCTTTTGGGGGCGCGTCGGCTAGGCGCCGCTGGTGGCGCCAGGGTCCGTCGAGGCGATCCGAGACGCGGGCATCGATCGCGCCTTCTGCGCACCTGTCATGTCGATGATCCCGAGCGCCGCAAGCGCCCGCATGCCCTGGTAGCCCGGGTCGATTTCGAAACGGCGCACAGCGAAATTCGGGCTCATCGCGAACTTGTGATGGTTGTTTTGAAAGAGCTCGCCGGCGGTCACGAAATCGACGGGGAGAGTGTTTCGCGATCGGTCTCCGTTGTCGAACGTCCGGTATCCGTACCGGTGTCCGCACCAGTTGACGATGGCACCATGCACCGGCCCCATGACGTAGTGAACCGGTAAGAGGGCGAACATCCAAGGGTGGGTCGCGAAGCGGAGGTAAAAGAGCGTGTACGCCGCACCCCAGGCGATTCGACCGATCCAGGACTGCGCGAGTCGGTCGACGGCGGGCCAGTGTGGAAGGTCCCCATCGAACCGCGGTTCCGGCCGCACGCGATCGTAGGCGAAGTCGTCGTAGCGATGCTTGGTGGCGAGCATCATCGTCAAGACGTTGCGGTGGTGAGCGGGCGAATGCGGGTCTTTCGGCGTATCGCTGAACGCGTGGTGCATCCGGTGCAGGACGCCGTACGCGCGGGGTACGAGAAAGCTGGGTCCCTGGGCGACGTACGTGAGAAGGTAAAAGAACCGCTCCCACCTCTTGCTCATCGAAAACATCCGATGGGCGCCGTACCTGTGAAGAAACAGGGTCTGGCAAAAGACGGACAGCTGCCAGTGAAAGGCGAAAAAGACGAGGATGATCATGTTTTTCCTTGTCAGGTGGCCTGGGCCGAACGGTTCTGCGTAGGCTTCCCGCGGCTCGCCGGGAGGGGCAAAAAGGAGAAAACGACGAGCGGGGCCGAATGGAGAAACGGAGAACTGGGCGAGGGCGAGGGGCAAGCATGAGCGCTCGCCCCGAGAGCGGCTCCTTCCTACTCCTACCTACCCAAAGGGTGCGATTGCCGCCGTCACCGTTTGGTCATGTCCGGAAGGGTGTCATCAAATATTTCGGCTATGGCTGGTGACAACATGTGAAAAGCGCGTATAGTGCTTCGGGCTCGAATCAGAGGCCGACGGCCGTTGAGCGGATCGCGTGGAGGCGCGAGAAGCGGGCATTCGAAGCGACGGGGAGGGGGGAGCGACGAAAATGGGAGGGTCGGCAGCGATTCCAGCGGCGTCGGACGCCGTAGGAATCTGGGGCTAGTTGCGCCCTGCTGTTGACCACGCTCCGCGCGACGAGCCGCACAAATCGACCACAACCGGCCTCATCGGCGAATCGGCGAATCCGGATCGACGAAAACAAAAGGACACGGTCCTGCAACCCCGCGCGCAAACGAGAGTCGACATGATCGAGTTCAACACAAGGAGAGTTGTCCCTCGGGACTCTGCGGCCGTCTTGAATCTCGAGCTCACCGAACAAGAAGCCCGGCTCGTGCGCGCCCAGCTGGTCCGCCACATCGTGGACCTGGAGGACGAGCTCGCGCGCACGGAGCAAACGGGGCTCGAGCGAGCGCTGGCGGTCGAGATCGGGGCGCTGCGCGAGGTGTACCGAAGACTCACCTCCATGCTCGATTCCGTCTCGCCCCCCTCGGGGGTGCATGCGTCGCAGTTCGCGCGCTGACCTGGGAGATCGCCCGGCGAAAGCGCGGGAAATCCTCGTCGCGCTTCCGAACCGCGGCGGGCGGTGACAGGATCGCCCCGTGCGACTGGGCATTGACTTCGGCACCACGCATACCGTCGTCGCGTACGCGGACCGGGGAAACCACCCCGTCGTGGACTTTCTGGACGAGTCCGGCGACGCACAAGCGTGGATTCCGAGCGTCGTCGCCGAACGTGGGGGCGAGCTTCGCTTCGGCTTCGACGCACTGGCGCTCGCGGCCGATCCGTCCGCAGTCGTCGTGCGATCGTTCAAGCGCTTTCTGTCCGGCCCGGATGCTGGACCGACGCAGGTGGTGTCGGTCGGCTGCGTCGTCATCGAAGCCGCGGAGCTCGTCGCCCGCTTCCTTTCTCACGTGCACGACGCGCTCCGAGCTCGCTCGAACCTGCGCCGCAAGAAATCGGACGACGGTGAGCTGCGGGTCGTCATCGGGGTGCCGGCCAACGCATATGCGGCCCAGCGTTTGATCACACTCGAAGCCTTCCGTCGCGCGGGGTTCATCGTCGATGCCGTCGTCAACGAGCCGTCCGCCGCGGGATTCGAATATGCGCACCGCCATCGAAGTACGCTGACCGCGCAGCGCGACGTGGTCGTCGTCTACGACCTGGGTGGAGGAACGTTCGACGCCTCGCTCGTTCGGATGACGGGACCGCGCCACGACGTCCTGGCCGCGGCCGGTGTCGGCACCCTCGGCGGGGACGACTTCGACGCGGTCCTCGCCGACGTCGCCCTGGAGGCAGTCGGGATCCGGCGGATTGATTTGCCCGGGCACGCCGTCGAGAGGTGGCTCGAGCAATGCCGCCTGGCCAAGGAATCGTTGAATGCCAATTCGCGCAAGCTCACACTGGACCTCGAGGCCGTGCTGGGCAAGGACGCCCCCAGGCCGGAAGTCAGTCTTCCGGTGTCCACGTACTACGACGCGTGCATGCCGCTGGTGGAGCAGTCCATCGCCGCCATGGAGCCGCTCATGAGTCGGGCGGAGAACGAGGCAGCGGCTGATCCGAGCGAGATCGCCGGCGTGTACGTCGTCGGGGGGGCGAGCGAGCTTCCGATCGTCTCCCGGGCTCTGCGGGAACGTTTCGGGCGTCGGGTCCACCGATCGCCCTATCCGTCGGCGGCCGTGGCCATCGGGCTTTCGATTGCGAACAGCGATGAGGCCGAGAATCGCCTGGTCGATCGCTACTCGCGCACGTTCGCAGTATTCCGCGAAGCCGACGCAGGGCGCGGGGTCGTCCTCGACCCAATCTTCACACCGGATTCCGTGCTGCCGTCCAGGGCCGAGCCTGCAGTGTTCACGCGCAGCTACGAAGCGGTGCACAACATCGGTCATTTCCGCTTCTTCGAGTGCTCGTCCGTGGATGATTCGGGAAAGCCGCGTGGCGACATGGCGAGCTGCCGCGACGTCTTCTTTCCGTTCGATCCGGAGCTCGCGGATCGCAACGACATCGCGTCTCTGCCGGTCGAGCGGCGTTTCGACCGGGGGCCGCGAATCGTCGAGCACTACGCGCTCGACCACAACGGCATCGTGCACGTGTCGATCCGCAACGCCGACGCCGGTTACGAGCGTCGGTATCGAATTGGCGGCTGATCCCCGCGCGCGACGGGCACCGGCGCGCCTTAGCCTCGCACGCGCCAGCGGCCGACGTAGACTTTTCCGAGCTCGTCGCACGTCGGATCGGTCACGATGATTTCCGGCCTCGCTCCGGTGCACATCACCACCGTGTTCTGTCGAAACACGCGGCCGAAGGCGATCGCCTCCTCCCGATCCATTCCGTGAACGAGCCAGGCGGGCTCCCGCCAGGTTCCTTCCGGATCCTCCTCGTACCCGACGCATCCCTCGACGCGGTACACCCCCAGCACGAGCAGGTCGCGCATGACGAGGTGACGCTGCTCGTTGATCTTGCGCGGCAAGAGCATCGAGCGCGGGTTGTACGCCGTCAGCACGGCGAACGGCTTCTGCAGTAAGTCGGGAAGGGCCGACGGATCCGCCACAACGTCGCCGTCGAGTGAGGCACGCAGCAGTCCCGTAGTGCTCGGAAACTCGTAGACGGTGGCGAGGTAGCTCCGCAGGAGGTTCGGGTCCATCGAGCGCCCGATAGCACGAGTCCCGGGGAGCCATGGCTTCGCGTGCGCAGCGACAGCCGCGGGTCGGCACGCGTTGTGCTCCCGTCCAGGCCCAAGAAGCCGGAGGTCGTGCCATGAAGCGCATCGTCCAAGCATCGGTCGTGCTGATTGCGCCGCTGGTCTCTTTCGCCTGCGATCGCGGCGCGAATCGCGCGGATCGCCTGGGGGAGCTCGCTCAGGCGGATCCCGGCGCAGCCAACCCGCAGCCGGGCACGGGGCTCTACGACGCAGGCCTGCTTCCGACTCCGGGCACGTCTCCCCGACCCACCGATCCGAGCATCGGACCGAGCGAAAGCCCAACGATGCCGACCAATCCAGGGACAGACCCCGCCCAGGGCTATCCTTCGACGCCGGACGACAACTCGGGCGGGGCGCCGGGTGGAGGCCAGACGCCTTGAGGCCGAGGTTTCAGCCGCCGCCGAACCGATAGCCGACTCCCCGCACGGTGAGCACGTAGCGAGGCCGTTGCGGGTCGGGCTCGAGCTTGGCGCGCAGCTGCTGCACGAAATTGTCGATGGTCCGCGGAGTCCCGTGATGATTGGGGCCCCACACGCGGGCAAAGATGTCCTCGCGATCGAGCGCGGCGCCTCGCGCCTCGATGAGGCACACGAGGACGTCGAACTCGGTCGCGGTCATCTCGACGGGTTTGCCGGATCGAGTCACGATGCGGGCGGCCGCGTCGACGCGGACGTCGCCGAACTCGTGGACGGAGCGTGGAACGGATTCGGAGCTCAGCGGGGCACGGCGTAGCGCGGCGCGCACGCGCGCGAGGAGCTCGGCGAGGCTGAACGGCTTCGCGACGTAGTCTTCCGCTCCGAGCTCGAGCCCGGCGACCTTGTCCATCTCGCCAGTCCGGGCGCTGAGGACGATGATGGGCATGGCCAGCCCTTTGCGTCGGATGCTCTGCAGGACCTGCAGTCCGTTCATCTTGGGGAGCATGACGTCGAGGATGACGAGGTCGGGCCTCCGTTCCAGAGCCAGGGCGAGCCCACTCTCTCCGTCATCGGCTGCAAGGACCTCGTAGCCCTCCCCCTCCAGGTTGATCCGCAGCCCCAAGGCGATGCTGGCGTCGTCCTCCACCACGAGAACGCTTCGCTGCGGCTCCTGTTTGGCCATCCTCAGGCTCCCTTCACTTGCGCTTGCGCGGGCGAAGGACCGTGGCTGTGGGCTCCGAACGGCTGCAGCACGATGCGGAAAGTCGACCCGGCTCCAGGCGTGCTCACGAGCTGGATGCGTCCATGGTGCGCGCGAACGATGTGCTTGACGATCGATAGACCGAGCCCGCTGCCCTCGCGCATACGCGCGAGGCGATCGTCGATTCGGTAGAATTTCTCGAAGATGCGACGGTGCTCGCGGTGAGGGATCCCCTCGCCGTTGTCGATGACCTCGAGAATGACGCCGTCGTGTCCGAGGCGCGCTCGCAAGGTGATGACGGGCGGCGTTCCGCCGTACTTGAGGGCGTTGGAGAGCAGATTGCCGATCGCGTCGACCATGGCTTCGAGGTCGGCATGCACGGAGGGCAGATCCGGCGCGACATCGACGTTGAAGCTCAGCTCCGAGTGTCGATCGCGCACCGGTCGAAACGCCTCGACGGCGCGATCGACGATGGCTGCGACCTTTTCTTCCCTCAAGTCGAACTGCTTGCGCCCCGCCTCCATGCGGCCCCAATCGAGCAGGCGCTCGATGAGCTGCTGGAGGCGCTCGGTCTGGGTGCCGAGCTCCTCGAGGCATCTGTCCTCCATGCCCCGATCTCCGCGCGACCGCGCCATCGTCTCGACGAATAGCCGGATGCTCGTCAGCGGCGTCCGGAGCTCGTGGCTGACTTTCGAGACGAAGTCGGACTGCAGCTCGCTGAGGTTCGCTTCGCGGCGCAGGAAGACGAGCACGAGAGTGACGCCCGTGACGACGACGAGCACGAAGCTGACGGTCAAGACGCCGAAGAGCAGATTGAAGACGTTGCCCAGGAACATGAAGACGATGCCGACGAGCAGGAGCAGCACGGTCGGCACGATGACGAGATAGACGAGCAGCTGGACAATCCGCCGGTACCCCAGGCGCTGACGGTTGCCCGGGTTCGCCGAGCGAATGCCGACCGCCCTGGGCGTCGCGGAGCGCGGAGCGCGGTCGGAGTCAATCACGGCTTGTCGAGCGCAGCGCGCATGACGTCGATTGGTGCGTCGATTCCAAGCCACAGCTCGAACGCCAGCGCCCCCTGGCGGGCGAGCATCCCCAGGCCGTCGTCGCATCGCAAGCCGCGATCGCGGGCGGCACGCAACCAGGGCGTGTCGCGCGGGCTGTACACGACGTCGAGCGCGACGGCGCCGGCCGGGACCTTATCCCAGGCGACGGCTTCGGCGACGGCCTCCCCCGGCTCGCCGCCGCGCATCCCTGCGCTCGTGGCCTGCACGAGAACCTCCGTGGCGCGCTCGCTGTCCTCCGACGGAGCCCAGGGCTGCGCGGTTACGGGACAGGGCGCAGTCGCCAGGAACGCGTCCCGTCGGGTCGAATCGGTGAAGGACCGCGCGCGCACGGCGATGTCGCGGACGCCGAGACGAGCCGAGAGCGCAACGACAGCGGCGCGAGCCGCTCCTCCGGAGCCGAGGACCAGAGCCCGGACGGGCGCCCACGGTCGGTCGACCTCGCGCAAGCCGGACCTCGAGATTCGTTGCAACTCGCCGGCGAGGGCGGGGACATCGGTGTTGTGCGCGACGATCGTACCGTCGTCGCGTCGCACGAGCGTATTCGCCGCGCCCGCGAGGCGCGTGGTGTCGTCGAGAACGTCGACGAGCGGCAGCACGCGCTGCTTGTGAGGCACCGTCACGTTGAGTCCGTCGAACCGGCCCTTGCGCAGCTCCCCCACGATGTGAGCAAGCTCGGCCGAGCTCACGCGCACGGCCTCGTACGTGTGCGGAAGTCCGAGCGCGTGGAATGCCGCCCCGTGCATCGCGGGGCTCTTCGAGTGGCCCACGGGGTCGCCGATCACCGCGAAGCGTCGTGCCCTCATCGGTTGCGGCTCCCCTGCCAGGCCGACAATTCCCGAGGTCCGGTCTTCATGACCCGCCCTCGATGCGTTCGACGTGGACCACGTGCGCGTCGATTCGCGCCTCGCGGACGCGCACGTGAAGCGCGTCCCCCGCTCGAACGTCGTCCGCGCCGCGGACCGCGCGGCCGTCGTCGTTCGTCGCGATTGCATAACCGCGGGCCAGCACCTTCAGCGGGCTGAGGGCGTCGAGGCGCACGATGGCGCGCTGCAACGCCGAGCCGCGGCGCTCGAAAGTCGCCGCCCACACGCGGCCGAGCCGGTCCGAACACCGGGAGAGCTGGGTCCGCTCATGGGCGATGACCGCCCGCGGGTGCAGACTCGCGAGCCGCTGCCGCGCGCTCGAGAGGGCTTCGCGGCGGCGACGGAGCGCGACGCCGAGCCGTGCGGACAAGCGCGCGACGCGATCGTCGAGGGTCTGTTGATGGGCGGCGATCGCGAGCCGCGGGTCGCCCATCCGCCGCTCGATGCGCACGATCTCGACCCGGTGGCGTGCGAGGCGGGCGTGCATCGCACGGGCGAGGTGCATTCGCGTCCGGCGCAGAAGCTCGACTCGTGCGCGCCGATCCGGAACGACCAGCTCTGCGGCCTGCGAAGGCGTGGCGGCACGGGCATCCGCGGCAAAGTCGACCAACGTGACGTCCACGTCGTGCCCGACTGCGCTCACGACCGGCACCCGGCAGGCAGCGACCGCACGGACCACCTCTTCCTCGTTGAAGGCTGCGAGGTCGTCCGCGGATCCGCCGCCCCGGCCAATCACGACGACGTCGACATCTCGCACTCGCTGCAGCATGGAGAGCGCCCGGCAAATCGACTCGACGGCGCCGGCACCTTGCACCTGCGCCGGAGACAGCAGGATGCGGGCGCCTCCCCGCCGGAAGGCGACACGGCACACGTCGTGAATGACGGCGCCGGTCGGGCTGGTCACCACCCCGATGGCTCGGGGCTCCGCGGGCAGGGATCGCTTTCGCTCCGGGGCGAACAGGCCTTCGGCGGACAGCTTCGCCTTCAAACGCTCCAGGGCTTCGAGCAAGGCCCCCCGCCCCGCGGCCTGCATGCGATCGACGACCAGCTGCAAACGCCCCCGAGGCGCCCAGAACGTGGGGCTTCCGTGCACGCGAACCCGTGCTCCGTCGGTGCAAAGCTGGCGCATCCGTCCGGTCACGCTCGATCGGTACGCGACGGCCTCGATCCTGGCGTCCTCCCGCTCGTCCTTGAGGCAGAAGTAAAGATGCCCGCTCGGGGCCTGGCGCGTATCGGCGATTTCGCCTTCGACCCATACGGGCTGGGCAAACTCTTCGTCCAGCACCGATCGGATGGCGCGGTCGAGCTCGGCCACGGTGAAGGGACGGGGCTCCGGATCGGCCGGCTTCGTCGACCTCGGCGTAAAGTCGAAGGAGAGGCTGCGATCCTCGGGCAC